>JAMJQL010000048.1 GCA_023554245.1 Gemmatimonadota bacterium | reverse complement strand
TCTTCATGAGTGGGGCCGATCTATGACGAACGAGGCCAGCCTCGGAGAGACATCCACCTCGTGACTCACAATAGTGGGCTGGAAATATCGAATCCGCAACCATGATGCGGGCCCAACACCCTCAAACAGGTTTGTCTTAGCACGCCTTAGCGTGCGAGGCACCCGCGACCTTCCTGATCTTGAATCGAATCCCGCCCCGTGGGCGGTCGGGCTGTGGGGAGTGGCAGGGGCGGGATTCGAACCCGCGACCTAGGGCTTATGAGTCCCCCGCTCTGACCAACTGAGCTACCCTGCCGCGCACTTCAGATCCCCCGGCGATCGGGGGCCGGCCATTCTAGAGACGACCAACTCAGTCGTCAACCTCCGTCGGCTCGACCGAACGCGACTTGAAGCGGACCAACAACTCCCCATCCCGAAGCAGTCCGTACTTTTCACGCGCTACCCGCTCGATCGCCGCGGGAACGGAAGCCAGGCTGTCGCCCCGGTGAACGAGGGAGTCGGTACGAGCGATCAATCCATCGATCCTCGCCGTCGCCGAATCGCGCTGGTCTTCGAGACTCCTGACATCGAACACGCTGTACATGCCGCCGAACACCATGTGGTAGGCTGCACCCGCCCACAGGAACAGCAGGATCACCCGGAATCCCAATCGGCTGACGCGCTCAGGCATACGCGCTTCCCCCGGGATATCTCGCGGCATCGGCAAGCCGCTCTTCGATCCGCAGCAATCGGTTGTACTTCGCGACCCTCTCGGACCGGCAGGCGGATCCCGTCTTGATCTGCCCGGCATCGGTCGCCACGGCAAGGTCGGCGATGAAGGTGTCCTCGGTCTCTCCGCTGCGGTGCGAGATCACGCTCGTGTAGGCGGCCTCGGCCGCCATGCGGATCGCCTCGAGCGTCTCGGTCACGGTGCCGATCTGGTTCAGCTTGATCAGGATAGAGTTCGCCACACCCTCCTCGATGCCGCGTCTCAATCGATCGACGTTAGTGACGAAGAGATCGTCGCCCACGAGCTGGACCCGGTCGCCGATTCGCTCGGTGAGCAGCTTCCAGCCCGCCCAATCATCTTCGTCGAGGCCATCCTCGATGGAGACGATCGGGTACCGCTCGCTCCAGTCGGCGTACATGTCCACCAGCTCTGCGGAAGACTTGCGGCCCTCTCCAGAAGCCGAGAAGTCATACACTTCCGTCGACCGGTCGAACAGCTCCGTCGCCGCGCAGTCCAGCGCCAGTGCGACATCTTCGCCCGGGCGGTAGCCCGCCGCCTCGATCGACGCGAGGATCAGATCCAGGGCCTCGCCGTTCGATCCGAGATTCGGGGCGACCCCGCCCTCGTCACCGACCGCGGTGCTGTAACCCTCGGCGCTGAGTCGCTTCTTGAGCGCATGGAACACTTCGGCTCCGGCCCGCAATCCCTCCGCGAAGCTGGAGAATCCGACCGGTACGACCATGAACTCCTGGATGTCCACGCTGTTGTCGGCGTGCGCCCCGCCGTTGAGGATGTTCATTAGAGGTACGGGCAGCGTGGAGCTGGATTCCGACCCGAGCTGCACGAAGAGAGGAACCTCCCGCTCCGCCGCTACGGCGCGCGCCACCGCCATCGACACACCGAGTATCGCGTTGGCCCCGAGCCGAGCCTTGTTCGGGGTGCCATCGAGCTCGATCAGCGCAGCATCGATCGCGGCCTGGTCGAACGGGTCCTTTCCGCGAAGCGCGACAGCGATCTCCCCGTTCACGTTGGCGACCGCGCTCAGTACTCCCTTCCCGCCGTACCTCGACGGATCGCCGTCGCGAAGCTCGACCGCCTCGTGAGCTCCGGTGGAGGCGCCGCTCGGAACCGCCGCCCGACCGCCGACGCCGCTGTCGAGGCGCACCGCCACCTCCACGGTCGGGTTGCCCCGGGAATCGAGGATCTCTCTACCGTGGACTGTCTGTATGCTGGACATCGGGTACGCTCCGAGTCGTTCGAGCCGGGCCGCGGGCTGTCGTCTCCGGTGCGGCTCCCGCAAATTGTGCTGTACGAAGGACTCAGACAAGATGCCGGGCGAAGAACTCGGCGTGTGGCCGCCGTTCCGCCCACCGGCACCCGAACTTCAGGATGGAATCATGCTTAAAGACCTCATGCAGAAGGCAGGCACGATCGGCGTCGTACTGGCAGGAATCGCCGTCGTAATGATCCTGTTCTTCGGTTTCAACCGCGTTGACGAGTACGAAGTCGCCGTGAAGCGGAACCCGGTGACGGGAGCCGTCGGCGAGGCGCCGTATCGCCAGGGCCTCTACCACTCGATCCTCCGGTCGTGGACGAACTACTCCACCCGGGAAATCCAGTATCCCGCCGCCGGGGGCAGCGAGCGGCTCACGGCCCTGACCTCGGATCAGCTTCAGATCGAGGTGGACGCAGCGTTCCGGTATCGCATCGACCCCGATTCCGCCGTCGGCCTCTACCTGCAGATCGGCGAGCCCGCTGCGATTCACGGCTTCGTATACAACACCTATCGTTCTGCCGTCCGCGACGCCGTAGCCGAGATCCCGGCGGCGGCGATCCTCTCCCGGGACCGGGCTGCGATCGGGGACCGGATCGACGAACTGATGGCCACCGGACTGGCGCCGAGAGGCATCTACGTCACCGATTTCTTCGTTCGTGAAATCGTCCCGCCCGCGACCCTGCGCGAGGCGATCGAGAACAAGCTGTCACGGGAACAGCAGGTCCAGGCGGAGGCGTACCAGACCCAGGTGGTCGCCGAGCAGGCCAACCAGAAGCGTGCCGAAGCGGAGGGTATCCGCGACGCGCAGGACATTATTGCCACGAGTCTCACGGGGGTGTCCGGTCAGAGGTATCTCTACTGGCGCTACCTGGAGGTGCTGGGCGAAGTGGCCAACGGCCAGAACAACATGGTGATCGCGCCGACCGAGGGCGGGATCCCGATCTTCTTCACGCCGGACAGCCAGTAGACAGGATCCTCGGGGCCCGGAGCGATCCGGGCCCCGGTACGTGCACTACCCGGAGCGTGCACTCCCCTCCGCTGCCCGGGCTCAGACGGGAGTAGTGTCCCCCGACTCGTCGCGAAGCGCACGGAGGAGCCCGGCCACCGATCGGCGCACCTCGGTCAGCACCTGGTCGCGCTCGGCCACCGTCCGCCCCTCCGTCGGTATCGGGGTGCCAACCCGGATCCGCACCTCGCCGGATCGGATGCCGCGACCCTCAGCGAGGCGCCATCCGCCGTCCAGCGCGATCGGCACGATCGGTAGCCCCGTTTCGATGGCGAGCACGAAGCTGCCCTTCTTGAAGGTCCCGAGCCGTCCATCACGGGAGCGCGTTCCCTCGGGAAACAGTCCGAGGAAGAGACCCTCATCCCGCATCCGGGCTGCCGCGGCACGCATTGCCCGGACCGAGCCTCTCCGATCGGTACGATCGATGAATACGTGGCCCGCGGACCGCATCGCCTGGGCGAGGAGAGGGATCCGCGACAGTTCCTGCTTGGCGACGAACCGGATCGAAACGGGGAGAGCGAAGAGCAGGGCGAAAATGTCGAAGTTCGACTGGTGATTGGCCACGAGAATCGCCCCCCCGTCATCCGGGAGGTTCTCCATCCCCTCGACCTGTACGCGAACGCCCGATGCCCCCAGCAGGGCCCGTGTCCAGCCCCGCTGCACGGCATCGAATTCTCCATGTGGGGCCTTCCGCATCCCACCGACGATGGCGCGGATCGAGTACCATGCCGTCGCGAAGACGGTGACGACCGCGAACCAGGCAGATCGGATCAAGACCGGCGCGTTTCGAAGTGGTCGTACGCGCCGGAGGGCATCGGCCCGACAGCGCCGTCCGCCAGGAGCAGGACCACATCGTCACCCGGCTCCACCCGCCCCACCCGCGTCAGCGGAATGTCGAATCGGGATTCGAATTCCCGTCGCGTTCCGTCACCGGCCCCCGGCGCCGCGGCGAGCAGCAATTCGTAATCCTCACCCCCTGTCAGGGCAATCCGAACTGCGACTTCCCTGTCGGAGAACTCCTCGAGCGCAGCATGCAGCGGAATTGCCTCGGCCTCGATCAGCAGGCGCGCTTCCGAGGCCGTGGCCATGTGACGCGCATCCCCGGCCAGTCCGTCCGACAGATCGATCGCCGCGTGAATGTCCATGCGTGTCCGCAGCCACTCGACTTCGGCGCAGCGCGGTTCCGGATGAGCGAATCGGTGACGGGCCCGGACATCGGGCTCGAGCTGCCTCTCCCAGGCCGCGGCGGCGAGAGCGGCTGCCCCGAGATCTCCCGTTACCCACAACTCGTCTCCCGGCAGCGCACCCGCCCTCGAGATCGGGTTCGAGGCGCTGCCGAGCACCGTCACATCGATCACCGCCGGGCCCGTCGACCGCGACAGATCGCCGCCGACGAGCGGGCAGTCGTACTCGCGCAGGCAGTTGCCTGCTCCGGCGGCCAGGGAATCGGCGACCTCCGTCCCGAGTTCGGGCGCCAGGGCCGCTGCGATCAGGGCTCCAAGGGGTCGTGCGCCCATCGCGGCGAGATCGCTGAGCGCCGCGGCCACCGAGCGCCACCCGACCTCCTCCCACGTGAGCCAGGCCCGCCGGAAATGGACGTCCTCCACCGACATGTCGCAGCTCACGACTATGTCTTCGCCTTCCCGGGGCCTGAGTACGGCGGCATCGTCGCCAGGACCGATTCGCACCCGTGCGTCGCCCGGAGCGCGCGCCGACGAAGTCATCGACCGAATGAGATCGAATTCCGGTCCGGGACCGAGTTGCGGTCTGCGAGTCTCGTCCATCTCCTGAGGGCTCAGTACGGCGAGTCCAGGCGCAGAGCGCCGGCCGGCGTGGCGACCCAGACCCGGGAGCGGCTCACAGGCAGGATCGCCGCGATTCCGCGCTCGCCGAACGGGCCAAACGGAAGATCCCCGGCCGCGAAGCTGTACCTGCGAACCGGGCCCCGGCCGTCCGTCTCCCACGAAACCAGCTCGTCCGATGTTCCGATCCAGAGGATTCCCTGGCTCTCCGCGAGTGCCGTCACCGGCGACGAAAGCGCACCGACCTCGTCGAGACGTCTCCAGCTGCCGTCCGGATTCTGAGCCCACACCTCGCTGTCGATCGCCGTCCAGGTCGTGGCCCCGTCGCCCGTTACGGCGCCCGAGGGAAACGCCGGGAGACCTGCCGGCACCGTTCTCCTGCCCGCGTCGTCGAGGAAGACCAGCCCCCGGTCGGTAGCCGCCCAGGTTCCACCCGCAACGGGCAGAAGTGCGCTGACCCGATCTCCGGACAGCACTCGTTCCGGCATACTCTGAAGGTCGGGCATTCGATCGAGACCTCGATCGCCGCCGATCCACACGGCCCGGCGCCCGTCAGGTCCGACCTCTCCGATGGCGATCGCCCGCAGCCGGTCGCCACGATCGTAGTAGTCGGCCGCGATCCGGCTCCACCGTCCATCGGTGCCGCGTCGGGTCACGCCGCGCTCACCCACGATCCACAGCTGACCATCGACGGCGGTCATCGCCCCGATCCCACGGTCCGGAATGCCGGGAGAGCCGCGAGAATCGAACACCTCCCAATCCTCCAGCTCTTCGCTGACCCGGGTGACCCCGTAGCGTCCCACCAGCGGCTCGCCCGCGGCGATCCAGATCGCGTTTCCATCAGCCGTCAGGGCGCGTGCGCCCAGGCCCAGAAGGCCGACCCCTACCGGCCGCCAGTCGAAGGAAAACGAATCGAGCAGACTCAGTCCACCCCCCGCGGCGCCGATCCAGAACCGTCCGGGATCCCCTGCCGCCACGACGTCCGTGATCGGCCAGCGCCGCCCATCCGGCCCGGTACCGAGGAAGGCCTGAACCGACTCGAACCCCGGACTCGTGATCAACTCCCGTCGAGCGCGCTCGTTCGGGTTTCGCTCGATCGCGTCGTTCACTTCGGACAGCGAGGCCGATCGAGCCGTTTGCGTGAACGTGTCGAACTGCAACCAACCGCCGGGCGTTCGCAGGTACAAACCACCTGCCGCGGAACCGTCCGGAACGATCCTGTCGACCGGGCGGCCGAGGCGGACGTCATCGGTCCAGCGGACGCCGACCGGATCCAGCGAGAGCAGCCGCCCACCGGCGACCGCCAGCCACAGCATCCGGTCGAGCCGATCCCAGGCCATCGCCGTCACTTCGACATCCGGCCATCCATCTTCCCGGGTCACGGGCGGTTCCCAGCGTCGGAACACGTCACGGTTGACCAGCAGCCCACCCGAGGTGGCGGCGAACAGCCGGTCGGACGACCGTGCGAGGGCCGTGACGAAGCCGAAGTCCGTTACCAGGACGCGGTCCTCCGGTCGCCAGTGTCCCGGTCCCGTCTGCGCGGTCACCGGGACGACGCCACCCACCGAGAGGATCGCGAAGGTGACGAGTGCAGCGCCTCTCACGGCTTCAGGCCGCCGCCGGGCTTGGCGGAACTCGCGGAGACGAAGTTGACCGGGCCCTCACCGTCTGCCTGCAGGCTCTCCACCTCTCTTCGGATCGTCGGAATCCGATCCGGGACATCTTCGGCTGCATGTCCCTCGGTACATCCGCCCATCTCCGCCGCCAGGCCGGAGAGAAACAGAGCCGATGCCGCTGCCGCAGAGGCCGACGAACCCGATCCGAGCAGCGCACCGATCAGGCCCGTGAGGACGTCTCCGGTGCCGCCGGCAGCGAGCGCAGGGCCACCAACAGTCGTAACGAGAATCGGATCCTCTCCCGAAGCGACCAGGGTGGGCGCTCCCTTGAGGACGACCGCGCAGCCGAACCTCTCCGCCGCCTCGCGGACGTGGGTTGTGGGATCGACAGTTATCGCCTCGACTGCCGTCCCCAGGATGCGGGCCAGCTCGCCCGGGTGAGGAGTGATCACATCTGCGGAATTCAGCAGGTCGGCCAACCCCTCCGGCGCTTCCTGCCAGACGCTCAATCCGTCCGCATCGAGTACGACCGGGCGACTGCCCCGAGCCGCGAGGACGCCGGTCACCAGCTTCTTCGCTTCTTCGTCCCGTCCAAGTCCGGGCCCGACCGCGATGGCGCCTGACCACTCGATCGCATCGCGCCAGTGCACGGGGTCGTCCCAGCCGGCGAAGACGGCCCCCGGCACGGAAACCTGGAGGATCTCGCGATTGGCCGGATCCGAGACCGCGCGCACGATACCGGCCCCTCCCCGCATGGCTGCCCGCACGGCGAGGACGGCCGCTCCGGCCATGCCCCGCCCACCGGCGACCACGGCCACGTAGCCGGCCCTGCCCTTGTGTGCGTCCGAGGGTCGTGCCGACAGCAGGTCGCGCACCCAGCGTCCGGTGATCGCGCGCGCACCGAATTCACGACCGGAAACGGGAAAACCGATTTCGACGGACTCGATCACGCCGGCCCGGTCACGGGCCGGAAATCGCAGGAGACCCAGCTTCGGCCACCCGAAGGTGACTGTCAGGTCGGCCTGAATGCAGGCCCCCGGAACCTCGCCGGATTCCAGGCTGGCACCGCTCGGACCATCTACGGCGACGATCGGCAGATTCAGTTCGGCGACTGCGCGTATCAGGCTCGCGACCGGCTCACGGGGCGGACCCCGGAGACCGGTACCGAGGATACCATCGATGATTACGCCGTCCGAGGGGGGCGCTGCGAGGAACTGCTCGGCCGACTCGATTGGAAGATCCCAGCCCGCCAGCACATCCGGATCGACCGGACGGTCGGTAACGCGACAGAGTCGGACCGGTCTTCCCCAGGCTGCCAGGGTGCGCGCGGCGACCAGTGCGTCGGCCCCGTTGTGCCCGGCGCCGGCCAGCGCCGTGACCGTTCCCGATGGGAAGTGAAACTGAACCCGGTGCGCGAGTTCGCGTCCTGCGCTTTCGATGAGGGCCCGCTCGGAGGTGGCCCCGCTCTCGACGGCCCGGCGGTCGAACTCTGCCATCTCGCGGGCCGTAGGAAGCCACACTTCGCGCGCGCAGGTACGCCAGGCGGCGGGAGGGGGTATCAGGGTGCTCATCGCCCCTCCCGACCCCGGTCTCGAGAGCGAGCCCCGGGCCGGTCGGCGAACACGACTACTTGAATGACTGGGCGATGGTTCGGCCGATACTGATCTCACCGTTGTCGATCCGAATGTTGAATCCACACTCGGGATTCGAGCATACCCAGGCCTTGAATCGGATCGGCGCGCCATCGCGGCCGTAGTCGGAGAGTGGCAGGAGAACTCCCGCGTCACACCTCAGGCACTTCGTGAACTGCATTTCGCTATCCACGCTCTCACCACCTCCCAGCGGGGTCTCGGACCGGTTCACCGGTCCCGAATCGGACAGTACGACTCGGGGCGCATGCGACGATCTGCGCCCCGCAGAACTCAGAATCCCTCAGCGCCCCCACGGATACTCCGCCTCGAACGCCTGTTCGAAGGAATACAGCCCCTCGAAATCCTCCCTCGAGTCCGAGTCCTGCTTGGTCAGGACGCCGTGGTCCACGAGGAGGAATACGATCTCACCGATGTCGGCCGTCGAGTGGATGCCCCAGTGCTCGAGCACGGTTCGAGCAAGGGGACCGAAGCGGTCGATCGCTACCTGCCGGGCGGATTCGGCGAGTTCCTCACCCGTCACATGACGGGGAGGTACGAGGCTGTGGAGACGCGTGTGCAGCGCATCCAGCACGAAATAGAACGCCTTCTCGGCATATTTCGGGTGCCGGCGGCTGATCTGCCCGACCACGTCCTCGATTGGTGGCTCCAACCCCTTGCCCTCTCACTACGGCTGTTCGCGTGATCACGCCGTTTGCGTGCCGCCGCGCAGCCTTCGAGTTGCTCACCTGCTCGGCCGTGAATGTAGAAATCCCCGGAAAACGGCGTCAAGCCTTCCCTCGAACCCAGACGGGGCGATCGTCAATCCGGCAGACCGCGCGTCCCGAGGTGGCATTGCGGATCGTATCCACGAGCATCCCCGAAACAGACGCCAGAGCCATCACCTCGACTTCCGGGCCGGATTCGAATCGCTCCGAGAGTCGTCGCGCACCGCAGGCCTCCACGGCTGCCGCGACCGACCCCGTATCAGGCCAGTCGTACCGGATACGCACGATGTGTCCGGGTCGAATCTCGGCAGCATTCACGAAACGGAGCGCCTCATCAGCCGCGGCACCATAGGCTCGCGCCAATCCGCCGGTCCCGAGCTTCGTGCCTCCGAACCAGCGAGTGACGACAACCACGATGTCTGAGAATCCGGCAGACCTGATCGCCGCGAGTACGGGCCTTCCTCCGGTTCCTGCCGGTTCACCGTCGTCGTCCCAGCGTTCCTGTCCGTCGGAACCGCGGAATGCCCACACGTGGTGGGTCGCCCCGTGAAGCTCCGCGCGCTGATCGTCCCGAAGCCGCTTCGCTTCTCGCTCACTTTCAGCGGGCGAGGCGCGCGCTAAGAACCTCGAACCGCGGTCCCGGATCTCCGCCTCCGTGCGATCGAGCGGGATCCTGACCGCGTCGCCCGAGACGTCAGCCACCGATGGCGGCCTGCGCCAGACGGGCGGGATCGGCCACCAGAGGATAGTCGCTGGTGAACTCCCGCACCTCCGCGTGAACCTTTCCGAGCAATTCGTCGTCGTTCGCGGACTGCAGAACGCGGTGCATCCGGGCCGCGATCCACCGCATCTCGTCCGGACCCATTCCGCGCGTGGTCAGAGCGGGGGTTCCGATCCGGATTCCCGACGTCACGAACGGCGACCGGGTCTCGAACGGGACCGTGTTCTTGTTCACGGTAATGCCGGCCTTGCCCAGTGCGCCCGACGCGTCCTTTCCGGAAAGGTCCGTAGTGCGAAGGTCCACGAGCATCAGGTGCGTGTCCGTCCCGCCGGCGACCAGCCGGTAGCCGAGTCGGCTGAGCTCCTCAGCGAGCACCCGGGCGTTCTCCACCACGCGCTCTGAATATGCGCGGAACGTGGGCGCCGATGCCTCGTGCAACGCCACGGCCTTGGCCGCGATCACGTGCATCAGCGGACCTCCCTGCATACCCGGAAATACGGCCTTGTCGATCGCCTTCGCGTGCTCCTCGGTACACAGGATCAGGCCGCCCCTCGGGCCCCGCAGCGTCTTGTGCGTGGTGCTCGTGACCACGTCCGACCACGGCACCGGCGATGGGTGCACACCAGCCGCGACCAGGCCGGCAATGTGCGCCATGTCGACCAGCAGCCGGGCTCCCACCTCGCGCGCGATTTCGGCGAAGCGCTCGAAAGGCAGAATGCGAGGATACGCACTCGCTCCCGCCACGATCATGGAGGGGCGTTCACGGCGCGCCAGCTCGAACAGCGCATCGAAGTCGACGGACTCGTCGGTCTCGCGCACGCCGTAAGGCAGAAACCGGTACAGCTGTCCGCTGAAATTCACCGGTGACCCGTGGGTCAGATGCCCGCCGTGGCTGAGGTCCATGCCGAGCACGGTGTCACCCGGCTCGAGGAGCGCGAAATACGCGGCCATGTTCGCCTGCGCCCCACTGTGAGGCTGCACGTTCGCATGGTCTGCCCCGAACAGGGCCGTGGCCCGATCCCGGGCCAGGTCCTCGGCCTCATCGACGAACTCGCAGCCTCCGTAGTATCGCTTGCCCGGATAGCCCTCCGCGTACTTGTTGGTCATAATCGAGCCCATCGCCTCCAGAACTGCACCCGAGACGAAGTTCTCGCTCGCGATCAACTCGAGGCCTTCCCGCTGCCTGTCGGTCTCACGCTGCAGGATCGCGTGGATCTCCGGATCGCCGCAGGACAGATGCTGACACGGAGGCGACACGTCTCCGCCCGCGAATCCCGCCTCGACCGGATCCAATGGAATGTTGCCGCTCATACGTAGGTCCTGTGCAGCTTGGCCACCTGGCCGACCCTGCGGATCGCCACTTCGTCGGCGGCCTCGGCGTTGGTGAGCCCCGAGTCTTCGGCGATCTCGAAGATGTGAAGAAGCGTCCGGTAGATCTCGCCGGCTTTCCGCTTGGATCTCTCGAGCGACCAGCCTGCCAGCTCCGAATAGACGTTGATCAGTCCGCCGGCGTTGATGACGTAGTCGGGCGCGTACAGGATGTCGTGATCCTGCAGCATCTTCCCGTGACGCTGCCTCTGGAGCTGGTTGTTCGCCGCACCCGCTACGATATCCACCTTCAGTCGAGGAATCGTCTCATCGTTGAGGATGGCGCCGAGCGCACAGGGCGCGAATACGTCGGCCTCCACGTCATACACTTCGTCGGCGCCGACCTTCTCGCAGTCGAGCTCTTCCACGCACCGCTGAACCTTCGAATCATCGATGTCGGCGACGAAAACCTTCGCCCCTTCCTCGCGAAGGTCCTGCGCGAGAAAATACCCTACGTGACCCGCTCCCTGAATCACCACCGAGCGATTGGAAAGCGAGTCGGTTCCGTACCGCTTCAGGGCACAGGCCTTGATGCCGCGGTAGGTGCCGTACGCGGTGACGGGCGACGGGTCGCCGGACTTGCCTGCCATGCCGACTACGTGCCCCGTCTCCATGTGGATGTAGTCCATGTCTTCGACGGACGTGCCGACGTCTTCGGCCGTGATGTACCTGCCACCCAGCGACTCGACCGCCCTGCCGTGCGCGCGCATGATCATCTCACGATGCGTCGTCTTGTTGTCGCCGATGATCACCGACTTGCCGCCCCCGAGGTTCAGTCCCGCCACGGCCGCCTTGTAGGTCATTCCCCGCGCGAGGCGCAGAACGTCGACCACCGCTTCCGTGTCCGAACCGTAGCTCCAGAACCGGGTGCCCCCGAGCGCCGGCCCGAGAGACGTATCATGAATCGCGATGATGCCGCGATAGTCGCAGGACGGCTCGTAGAAAAACACGACCTGCTCGTGCTCGTGCTCCCCCATCAGATCGAAGATCTCGGGCATCACGTCGCGGGCCTTCTCCACGTCTACGGCGTTTCCGTTCTCGTTCACTCGTCGGCACCTCGTTCCAGGTACAGTTCTCTTGAAATAATCAGCCTGTGGATTTCGCTCGTTCCTTCGTAAATCTCGGTCACCTTCGCATCACGGAACAGACGCTCAACCGGGTACTCCCGGCTGTATCCGTATCCTCCGTACACCTGCACTGCCTGCCGGGTCACCCATGTAGCCATCTCGCTCGCGAACAGCTTCGCCATGCTCGACAGCTTCCGCTTTCGAGGTTCGTCGGCTTCGTATGCCTGCGCGGCCCGGTACAGCAGGCCGCGCGCCGCTTCCAGCCGGGTCGCCATGTCGGCGAGCTTGAACTGGATTCCCTGAAAATCCTTGATCGGGCGTCCGAACTGCTCCCTCTCTCCCGCATAGTCTCTGGCGTGATCGAGAGCCGCCTCGGCGATCCCGATCGCCTGGGCAGCGATACCCAGTCGCCCGCCCTCCAGCGCCTCGAGCGCGTAGCTGAACCCCCTGCCCGCCTCTCCGATCAGGTGCTCCGGCCCGAGCCTCAACTCCTCGAGGGATACGGCAACGGTCTCCGAGCCACGCAGGCCCATCTTCCGCTCCTTCTTGCCCGGTACCCAGCCAGCCAGCTCCGTCGGCACCAGGAATGCTCCGACCCCGCGTGTGCCTCTACGATCATCCGGGCTATCGGTGCGCACCATGAGCAGCGCTACGTCAGCGGAGGCTCCGTTCGTGACCCAGAGCTTCTCTCCCGTAACGATCCAGCCATCGCCATCTCGAGTCGCCTGCGCCAGCAGGGATCCGGCATCACTGCCCGACCCCGCCTCGGAAAGGGAGAACGCTCCGAGAAGCTCGCCACGTGCCATCGGCTTGAGCCAGCGTTCCTTCTGCTCTTCGCTGCCGTGCCGCAGCAGTGTCTGGGTGGGAAGCGAATTGTGAACGCTCATCGACACGGCCACCGAAGCATCTCCCCACGCGATCTCCTCGAGCGCGAAGAGGTAGGTGAGCATGTCGAGACCCAGCCCGTCGTACTGCTCCGGGATCAACATGCCCAGGAATCCGAGCTCCCCGAGACGGTCGACAGGATCACGATCGAACCGATCCTCGTGCTCGTCCCTCGCTTCCGCTCCCGGCCGCAAAACGTCCCGCGCGAACTGGCGCGCGAGATCGCAGATCTGCCGTTGCTCCTCGCTGAGCCCGGTTCCCCCGTACGATCTACGCATCGGAGTAATCGTAGAATCCACGACCGCTCTTGCGGCCCAACCGGCCCGCCGCCACGTATTTCGCCAGCAGCGGACACGGGCGGTACTTGCCGTCGCCCAGGTCCCGGTGCAGCACTCGCATGATGAACAGGCAGGTGTCGAGACCGATCAGGTCGGCCAGGGCCAGCGGACCCATCGGGTGATTCATACCGAGCTTCATCACCGCGTCAATCGCTTCCGCCTCGGCCACTCCCTCCATGAGGCAATAGACGGCCTCGTTGATCATCGGCATCAGGATCCGATTCGAAACGAACCCCGGGTAGTCGTTTACCTCGACCGGAGTCTTCCCGAGCCGACGGCAGAGGTCGAGCGTGAAGACGACCGTCTCATCGTCCGTGTCGAGACCACGGATCACCTCGACCAGCTCCATCAGGGGCACGGGATTCATGAAGTGCATTCCGATGAACCTGCCCGGCATGGGCACGGCCGTAGCGATCTCGGTGATCGAGATCGAAGAGGTGTTCGAAGCGAGAACCGTCGTGTCTGCACAGAGCTCTCCGAGCCGCGAGAAGATCGCCAGCTTGAGATCCCGGTTCTCGGGCACGGCCTCGACCACGACGCCCGCGGAGGCAGCGGCCGAAAGGTCTGTCGCGGTCGCGATCCGATCGAGGGCAGCTCGTGCCTCGGCGGCTTCGAGTCGATTCTTGGCGATCTGACGCGAGAGGTTCTTCTCGATCTTCGCGCGGGCCGCCTCGAGCGCGTCGGCACTCTCATCGATCAGCGTCACGTCGATCCCGGCGAGCGCCAGGACGTGGGCGATTCCGTTTCCCATCGTGCCGGCCCCGACTACGGATCCGGTCTGGAGCTTATTTGCGTTCATGTCAGTCGTTTCCCGGGCAGCGGGTGAAGAGCGAGCACCGCCGGCGCCCTGTCCAGCCGACGGCTCGAGACCGACCAGGCAATGGCCACGAGCGTGACGAGCGTCAGAGCAAGCCCGCCTTCGGGACCGTAGTCACCACCCGTCCAGATTTCCGGACCGGTCACGCGTGCCCGGAATCCGTGAGCACCGAATTCCAGGCCGCTCACCGGCAGATCGGCCGCGAGGCTCATGACGGCGTTCCACGCGAGGTGAAGGCCGGTAACGAGCCAGATGCTGAAGGTTCGCCAGTAGACGATTCCGAGCAAGATCCCGGCCAGCGCCGTGTTCGTCAGCGCCAGGGCTCCGACCCCGGGATTCGGCAGATGTGCAGCCGCGAAACCGGCGGACGTGAGACCGATCGCACCGATCGGTCCGGCGGCCTCCGCGAGCACCTGAAAAGGGTATCCGCGGAACAGCATCTCTTCCAGAAACGCGGCAAGCCCCAGAATCAGCGACAATCGAGCGAATCCCGTCGCCCCTCCCTGTCGGGCGGCGGAGTCCGTCATCCATGCCAGAGAGCCGGTCGCTGCGAGCAGCGCCAGCACTGAACCGATCAACAGGGCTCCGATCCCGAGCCCGAGCAACGTGTCCGGGACGAACCTGGCCGGGACGAGTCCGAGCGCCGCGAGCGATCTCGACTCCACAATGGACATCATGACCCAGCTCGCGATCAGGGCCGCGGGCAGGGAAACGGCCAGACCACGCACGATCCAGGCTGCATCCGTCGTTGGCCGACCTGCGACCTTCGCGGCTATCGGGCCGATGATCGCAGCGGACGCCAGCAGGAGCGAGACGAACAGCACGATTCGCCAGCCCCAGCGCATTCGCCCGTCGGGGCCGGAGATCCAGCCACCGGCACCGGGCGACGCCGAAATGCCGGTTTCGTCCGGTCCCGCCACCGGATTCGCGTCAGTCCCGCGCGCGATGCGTCCAGCTGCCGGCGCCCAGACCCACCAGGGTCACCAGGGCGATCTTCAGCAGGTCGCCGACGAAGAAGGGAGCCAGGCCGACTGCCGCCGCTCCCTCACGTCCTGACAACGCGGCGAGCCACGACAGACCGCCGAGATGGATGATCACCAGACCCAGAAGCGCGCCGAATGCGATCCCGATCGCGCCCGGTAATCGCGAAGCGACCTTGCCTGCGACCCACGCGGCAAGAGGAAACGCCAGCAGGTATCCACCGGTCGGACCGAGCAGGTAGGCCGGTCCACCCCCTGCCGCAAACACCGGCACTCCCATCATCCCGACTGCCAGGTAGAGGAGCTGACTGCTCATTCCACCGGCAGCACCCAGAAGCACCCCGGAGAGAAGCACTGCCACCGGCTGCAGAGTGAACGGAACCGGAATGCCGGGCAACGGCACGGCCACCCTGGCAGCCAAGGCTGTCAGAGCAGCGGCCGCCACGACCGCGACTACCCGCATGCCCAGTCGAGCCGGCGCGATGACGGGCGCTGCAGCTCTTGCCGGGGCCTGTGATACCGGACTGTTCATGCTCGCTCCACGCTCAGGGCCACCGCATTTCCACCGCCGAGACAGAGCGTGGCCATTCCCCTGTCTACATCCAGGTCCCGCATCGCGTACAGGAGCGTCGTGAGAATCTTGGCGCCGGATGCCCCGATCGGGTGTCCGAGCGCGATCGCGCCACCGCGAACATTGACGCGGTCCAGGTCCATCTCGAGCTCCCGGGCATCTGCGATGGCCTGTACCGCAAACGCCTCGTTCACTTCGATCAGTCCGTAATCATCGATCGATGTGCCCTCTTTCGCCATCAAACGTCGAACGGCATCGATGGGGGCGAAGAAGAGGTCGCGGGGAGCCGTCGCGCCGACCGAATATGCGGAGACCCGTCCGAGAATGTCCAGACCGTTGGCCTTCGCGAAGGACTCGGAAGTGACCACGGTCGCGGCACCTCCGTCGTTGAGCCCGGGCGCGTTCCCGGCCGTCACCGATGGTTCGGTCACCTCTGGCGGGGCATCTCCAGCGAAGGCGGGGCGCAGCTTTGCGAGCGCCTCGACGCTGGTGTCGCGGCGCGGAGGCTCGTCCGTATCGACGACCGTCACCTTTCCCTTGCGCCCGACGATCTCCACGGGAACGATCTCGTCTGCGAACGCCCCGGCGTCGATGGCCACCACCGCCTTGCGGTGACTGTCGGCGGCGTAGGCGTCCTGCTCTTCGCGGGTCACTCCTGCTTTCAGGGCCGTGTACTCCGCGTGTCCACCCATGTGACAGTCTCCGAAGGCGCACCAGAGGCCGTCATGGATCAGGGCATCGATCAGTTTCCGGTCCCCGAACTTCACGCCGTCGCGGAACCCTTTCACCAGGTACGGCGCGTTCGACATCGATTCCATGCCCCCGGCGACCGCCGCTCGCATGTCGCCGGCCTTGATCGCCTGCGCAGCCAGCATCACCGCCTTGAGCCCCGACCCGCAGACCTTGTTGATCGTCAGGGCTGGAATCGTGGGAGGCAGGCCTGCCCCGATCGCCGCCTGGCGCGCCGGCGCCTGGCCGACTCCCGCCTGGACGACGTTGCCCATGATCACGTCGTCGAGCTCAGCCGGATCCACACCCGATCGCTCGACTGCGGCCGCGATCGCCCTCGCGCCCAGCTGCGGCGCGGAAAGGGACGAGAGACCGCCCAGAAACCGTCCCGTCGGAAGGCGTGCAGCGCCGACGATCACGGCGGTTCGATCGCCATCACTCATGGAAGCCACTCCTCGCAGTTTTGCCGGCGGCGCGTGTCGGCCAGTCCGACGATCTTCCAGTCATCGCCCGTACGTGCAATGAGAAAGACATTTACGCCACAATGGCTCAACTGCTCTTTTAAGTAAAATGCATACGGCGTGAACACTGTCGCGAGGTTGTCGTGCATGTGAATCTCCGCCCGCCCCAACCGTTCGTCGAAGTCCCCCGGCGCGGCCGCACCGACGGAGTTCGCGAACCCCTCGAGGTCGCCGAAGCGCACGACGGGCGTGCCATCCCTCTGCAGGAATGAACTGGCCATTTTCTCGAGCTCCGGGTGAAACAGCGTTCGCACCGTCGCACTGTCGGCCGCCCGCATGGCCACGAAAAGCTCGTCGACCACCTTCATGACCTGCGACTCCGCATCCGGCGGAGCCGTTTGAGCCCCCAGCGTGGGTGCTGCAAGGAGAAGCAGCACCCCGAACAACCCACGACCCCTGATCCCCCTCATGCTTCCTCCTCGTCGAATTCGTCCCCGGGCAGCGGATCCCCCGTCGGATCGGACACCGGATCGACCAGCGAGACGCGACCCGGGCGATCCCCCTCCATCGCGGTTCCCCAGGCAATCTCGGGATCGTGCTCGAATCCGAGCAGCCACCCCTCCCTGGCGGCCCGGCCGATCCACGTCCGTTTCGATTCCAGGGTCACCAACGGCTCCACATCGTATCCCATGATCCAGGGCAGCGGCAGGTGCGCACGGGTGGGCACGAGGTCCGCCAGGTACAGCAACCGTCGATCACCGAGCGTGACCAGAACCGACTGATGGTACGGTGTGTGTCCTGGCGTACGAATCGTCTCCACTCCGGGAGCTACCGTCGCCCGATCCCCCTCCACCCACCGGACCCTGCCGGTATCGTCAAGAGGGTCGAAGTTGTGCTCGATGTAGCTCGCCCGAACCCGCTCGTTGTCGAGATGGGCATACTCCCACTCCCCCCTGTGAATCACGTACTCGGCGTTCGGAAAGGCCGGTACGATCTCTCCACCCGCGGTCCGGGTCGTATTGCCTCCGGCGTGATCGAAGTGCAGGTGCGTGTTCACGACGATATCCACGTCCGCCGGGGTAACGCCCAGGGCCCGAAGCGACGATTCGAGACGGGTCGGCGTCCCCTCGTTCCGGACCGCGTAAATGTCGTGAAACTTCGTGTCTTCCTTGTTCCCGAGGCCCGAATCCACGAGTACAGTGGCTCCCGGGGTCCGGATCAGGAGGCAGCGCATCGCCAGCGAGATCCGATTCCTCCGATCGGACGCCGCCCTCCGGCTCCAGAGGGGTTTCGGCACGACGCCGAACATCGCCCCGCCGTCCAGCCGGATCGAGCCGGCATTGACCGTTGCGACGTGAATATCCCCACCCTTCAACTCCGCCATCGACGTCCCTTCCCCCTCAATCGGTCGCCGGGTCGGCCGGTCGAACTGCCGTCCCCGGCGCACCGTTCGCCGACTGCCGAGCGACTCGTGAAGCGGGGCGACCCGCGAGCCATGCCTCCAGCGCCTGCCAGCTCTCGATCCCCTGGCGGCTTGCCGCCTCCAGCATCCGCACCAGGATGACTGCCGTGGCCCAGGCGTCGCCGCCCGCCCGATGGCGACCCTCGATCTCGACACCGTAGTAGCGCGCCAGCGCGTCGAGACCTCGCCTGCGCAGCCCGGGGACCGCCCTCCGGGCGAGCCGGATCGTACACAGCCGCTCACCCTCCGGCACTTCGGCGCGAGAGTGGCGAAGCTCCTCCGACACGAACCGCCAGTCGAAGCTCACGTTGTGCGCTACGAAGATGCGGCCCTCGAGCTCGGACCGGACCCGATCGGCGACATCCTCGAATCGCGGGGCCGGCTCGACCAGACGGTCGTCGATGCCCGTGAGACCCGTGATCCAGCGGGGAATCTCGAGCCCGGGGTTCACCAGGGTCTCGAATCCTCGCGACAATTCGCCATTGCGGACGTGCACGCAGGCGAATTCGACGATTCTGTCGCCCCGCGCAGGCGAACCGCCGGTCGTCTCCACGTCGACGACCGCGAACTCGATCTCGCTCAGCCGCCGGTCCCGCACCGCATGCGGTCTCACCGCGCGGCTCCAGACTCCCGCGGTATCGACCGTGACACGATGATCGTCGGCAAGCAGATCGAAAACGAGTCGGGAAGCCAGTCCCGCCGGGGCCATCTGAATCCCGAACACTTCCCGTGCGAGTTCCTGCGTCGCGATCGGCGCCCGATCGATCGTCTCCACGGCTCGCCTGACGAGCTCCGATTGCGGCCGGAACCCGACTCCCGGCTCGCTCAATCTACCGGTGCCCGCGCCACGGGCAGCGTCATGCACCGGGGACCTCCCCCGCCTCTAACGAGCTCGGAGCCCTCGAATGTGAGCACGAACCGGGCGTCGGCCGGGGGTTCCTCGTCGCCCGTCAGAAAGTCCACTCCACGGATGACCCGGAAGCCTGCCTGGCGGTCGAGCGCCTCCAGCGTGTGCTCGTTGCGCGCGTAGGCCAGAACCTGACCCGGCCCCACTGCGACGAAATTGCAGCCGCTCGCCCACTGTTCCCGTTCCTGCATGGTGCGGCGCTCACCACCACAGAACACCGGCTCGAGCGGAGTGCCGAGCTCCCGCAACGCCGAGAACAGGTCCTTTGCCTCCCTGACCCCCGCCTCGCCCTTCCGCACGTGCAGAACGGGCAGTCGTGTCGGACCCAGGAAGTACGGGGGGTAGACACAGCACAGGTCCCGATCCAGGACCGTGAAGATCATGTCGAGATGAATCGCGGAGCGGTGAGCGGGCATCAGGACAACCAGCAGGTCGGTCACGTCGCCCTGTCGGAAGAGAATCTCCGCCAGCTGGTCGATCCCCGCCGCCGTGGTCCGCTCCGACATTCCAACAGCCAGGAGATCACGTCGGACCACGTGAACGTCGCCGCCTTCCAATCGTACGTTCAGGCGACGCTCGTCCGAGCCATCGTAGAGCAAGCCATCGTTTCGGAGAGCAGGGTGGTAGGCGAACAGCGCGTGCGAGAGCACCTCCTCGCTCCATCTCACCTCGTGTCGCATGGAGGCGATCATCACTCGATCCCCCACGACTGCGGCCGAGTCGCGGGTGAAGAAGAGATTCGGCAATGGAGGCAGCGCGTATCCAACCTCGTTGACGAGCGCAGCCAGGGAGCCGCCGCTGCTTTCCTCTCCCTCGATGTACAGGCGAGCCAGCTCGTCGGCCGAGAGCTCCTCTGCTCGCTCGCGGATCGCCTCACCCGAGTTCCGGACCACGTAGTCCCTGCCCTCCGGGATTTCCAGGACGTCGGTGAGCAGCTGAGACACTTCGAGAACTTCGGCGAATCGAGACAGGATGGTCACGAATCGGGAATGCTCGCGACGCGCCAGCTCGAGGTCGAGGATGTCGTCGAACAGGTAGTCGAACCGGTTCGATGGCGTGACGACCGTGAGCTCGGGGCCCGGAGAGTGGCAAATGACTCGCTCGAGCCGACCGACTTCGCTCGTGAGTCCGATTCGGTGAGATACTCCCGTCATGCTCCGTTCCCGCCCGGCTCTCCTCCCGTCACGATCCTGTAACTCAACCCCTCGAGCTCGACGGCGATGTCCATCCCCCGAATCGACACGCCCGGGCGCGCCCGAAGCCGCGTCGGGGTGAAGTTGAGGATGCCGCGCACACCGGCCTCGGCCAGCCGATCCGCGATCCGCCTCGCCGGTCCGTGTGGTACGGTCAGAACGGCCAGTTCTATTCCTCGCGTACGGATCTCACTCTCCAGGTCTTCGATCGACAGAACCGGAATGCCTTCCACTTCCTTCCCGATCAACTCGGGATCGACATCGAACGCGGCGACGATTTCGAAGCCACGCTTCCCGAAATCCTCGTAACCGAGCAGCGCGGTGCCCAGTCGGCCGGCTCCTACCACGCAAGCGCGCCACGGGCGGCGCAAGCCCAGAATCCGGACGAGCTCGTCACGCAGCGGCACAACCGGGTATCCCCGCCCGCGCTGTCCGAAGGAACCGAACTGGCTGAGGTCCTTACGGACTTGCGCCGCCGTAGTCGCCGCTTCGTCCGCCAGTTCCTGGCTGGATACGACGCGACGACCTTCCGCTGCCAGAAACCGCAACTGGCGGAGGTATCCGGACAGCCTCCGGACCATCGAATCCGAGATCTTCCGTGTGCTCATGGGTCCTTGTGAAATGAGTCACGAATACAATACCCGCCGAGCGGCGCCGCCTCAACCCGGGGCTTTCAGCCGGGCTTTTCCAGCCGCTCCGCCAATTGCACGAACATGTCCGGGGCCAGCGTTTCCGGCCGAGCCGACGGATCGACTCCGAGTTCCGACAACAACGCTTCAGCAGTCTCCGAAGGAAGCCTGTATTCCGGCGCGTCACGCAGGATTCCCCTCAACTGCTTTCGCCGTCGCGAGAACGCAACCCGCGTCAGCCGACGCAGCGATTCGGCGCGGTCCCGAGGGAGGCCGTCGGGAAACGGATCGATCACGACCGCCACCGATTCTACATCCGGCACGGGTCGGAAGGCCTGGCGGCCGACTTGAAACGCAAGTCGCGCTTCGGCGCGGGTTCGAACTCCGACCGAGAGCGCCCCGTACTCTCGCGAACCCGGATCGGCCACGATTCTTCGGCCCACCTCTGCCTGGACGACGACGAGAATCCTCGATGCCGCGGGACGGAGCTCGAGCAGGCGGAACAGGAGGGGAGACGTGATCGAGTACGGGACGTTCGAAATCACCCGGAGCGCGCCCGAAGGGTCCGCTTGCTTCGAGAGGTCGATCTCGAGGGCGTCCGCATGAACGATCTCGACGTCGTCGCGGTCGCCCCAGCGACCGTGCAGGTGGTCGAAGAGACGATCGTCTTTCTCGATGAGCACGAGTCGTTCGACTTCGCCGACGATCAACTCGCTGAGCTCTCCATGGCCGGGACCGACCTCGAGAACCGTATCGGTCGGCAGGGCTTCCAGGGCTGCGACGAGCTTGCGGCGCAGGTTGTGATCGATGAGGAAATTCTGGCTCAGCGACCTTCGGGCTCGAACCCGGCCAGAATCCGGGATCATGGTCACTTGACGACCAGTGCGGTCCTGTCGTCCACTGCGCCGCCATCGGGTTCGGCAGCAAGATCGAACAGGCTGTCGAGGACCTGGTCCGACGACGCCGCCGTCGCCTTGCTGACCACATCCGTCAACAGCTCGTCAGACCACATGCGACCCGTTCGCAGGCAGTCACTGAGACCGTCCGTGAACATGAGCAGGGTGTCGGCCCCCGATCGCCATTCGACTTCGCGGCTGCCGTACCGGTCGAACTCGGCGATTCCGAGCGGCGGATTCAATGCCTCGAGTCGAACGGTCTCGTCCTCCCGAATTCGCCACGCGTGCGGGTGTCCGGCATTCGCGTAGCGCAGGCTGCGGGCGACCGGGTCGAGGACCGCGTAGCAGACCGTCATGTACATCTCCGTTGACTCGAGCTTGCGAACCAGCTCCCGGTGAATGCCCGAGAGTGCGGCCGCTGGATCATCGTGCTCTCTTGCCACCAGGGAAGCCGCGCTCATCGTGAGTGCCATGATCAACCCGGCCGAGTACCCGTGCGAGCTGACATCACCGAGCATCACGCCCAGCCGATCGCCGGGCAGCCGGAGAATGTGGTAGAAGTCACCTCCCACCGACTCGGCCGGATCACACCGGGCCGCGATATCCGCCAGGTCCTCGAAGTCACCCGTTTCGGGCAGGAGCTTGAGCTGCAGATCGTGGGCGAGAGCCAGCTCGACCAGCATCCGCTCTCGCTCGACGCTGTCGTCGAGAAGCCTTCGATTCTCGAGCGCAGCCGCCAGGTGGCTCGCGACCGCCGATGCCACCCTCTCCTCCCTCGCTCGGAACGGATTCCGACCTGGCACGCCGCGCAGTTTCAGCACGCCGATCGCGCCCGCCGTTCCGTGCAATGCCGTGTGTCGCAGGGGCACCAGCAGCCACGGCGTGTCGGCCTCCCCCCCCGCGCGTCGGTCCACGCCCGATTCGGCTCTCCCCTCTCTGTATGCCCGCCCGAGCGGCGAAGAATCGGAATCCGCTGCCGGAATCCGATCGGGCCCGTCCGGGACCGGCTTCACCGCTCTGACCTCCCGGGCGATGCGCGAGAGACCGATCCCGTCGGGATCCGCCACCCAGACCTCTGCCTCTTCCGCGTCGAGGACCGCTGCGGTCGCCCGCAGGAGGCGCCCGGCTGCCCGCTCGACTCCAACCACCGATCCGAGCGTCTCGCCGACGGAGGTCAGGAGTTCGACTTCCTCCAGACGGGCTTCCAGTTCGCTGGCGAAGAAGTCGAGCTCCGATTCCGACGAGAGAAGCGGAGCCAGCGATTCCCTCAGCAACTCTCCGAACCGAAGCGCATCATCGCCGTCGCCGGCCTCGTACTCCACCATGGCTCGCTGCGTGTCGGAGATCGGCCACTCTTCGCTGCGGATCACCTCGCCCGGGTCTCCCTCCGAGTCGGGACCGAGCCCGTTGAACAACACCCGCCGTTCTCCCGCGCCCTTCACGGTGATGCGGACGCGAGTCCCCGTCAGACGCTCGAACGCCGTGAGGAGCGCCGTTACCCTTTCACCTCGCCGGGTGGGCGAAAGGTCGGTAACGGTCAGATCGGGAACGGGACTCCCCGCACTTCCGGACGAACCGGAGGAAGGACCCGCTCCGTGGGAACCTCCGGGAACCGAACCGTCAACCTCAGCCACGCAGCACCAGCGTCACGGCGTTTCCGACTTCGTTGAAGCGCACCTCGTCGGCCAGGTTACGAAGCAGGTACAGGCCACGGCCGTGGCTGCGTTTGCGATTCTCGGGCAGGGTCGGGTCGACCACTGAGGACGGGTCGAATCCCCGGCCCTCATCCGTCACGGTGACGACGACCTCTCCGGGGCGCAGCTCCGCCTGCACGTGAACGTGCTTCTCGGGATCCTGCCGGTTTCCGTACAGAATCGCGTTCGCCAGGGCCTCGCCGAGTGCCACCTTCAGATTCAGCGTCGCGCGCGGGCCTGCGAACGCGAGGCGCTCGCAGGCCTCCACGACTTCCGCGATCACGGCCTGGAGCAGCTCGGGACGGGACGCGAATTCGAGTGCGAGGTCACCGTGCAGGCCTGATCGTCGGGCCCGGGTGCCGCCACGCCCGGAAGAGTGTCGCGCCCATCGAAGTCCCACCTCCTCCGGATTCAGAGGCAGAAACAGGTAATCGCCGACACCGGCCGCCAGAGCGGGGAGCAGTTGGTCGAACGACCGATTGTCGACGAGAGCGACGATCTCGCACGCGAGCCCGAACGCGTCCCGGGCGGCCCTCACTTCCGTGCCACCTCTCTCGAGATCGAGAAACAGCAGATCGGGGGAACGCCCGGCCCACTCGCTGGATGACCGCACGATCTCCGGTGCGGCGCCCCTCTGTTCGAGGAGCCGTGCCAGACTCCGGGCCACTTCGTCCCGGGCCGAGCTGATCAGGACGTTCGACACATCGACCGCCGCGATCCGGGTGAGGTCAGAAGTCCGACAGGGCCGCGGCGCGCGTGTCCGCGATCTGGAACAGCGTGTCCAGCTTCGTCAGTTCGAACAGCGTGCGCAGGTCCTCGTTCAGTCCCGCCAGTCGCAGCGCACCGCCGGCCTCGCGAATCTTCTTGGACAGGCTGACGAGGACACCGAGTCCCGATGAGTCGATGTAGCTCGAGTCCGAGAAATCGATCAGGAACTTCCGATCCCCGAGCTCGAGCCGCTCCAGAACATTCGACTTCAATTCCTGCCGGTTGCCGACGATCAGCTCTCCATCGACGTGCACGATGGTGATCTCTCCGTCATCTCGAATCGAAAAGCTCATTCAAGCACTCTCCCGCTGTGTATCGCGATTCATCGCAATGGCGGCTCCGGTCCCGCGAGCAGAGCCGTGATGTAGGCCACGTCTACAATGTCCTCGACAGACGCGCCACGCGAAAGATCGTTCAGTGGCGCGGCCAGCCCCTGCAGGATCGGCCCCAGGGCCCGTGCCCCGGCAAGGCGCTGGACCAGCTTATAGGCGATGTTGGCAGAATCGAGATCAGGGAATACGAGGACGTTCGCGCCCCCGTCGATCGGCGATCCGGGCGCCTTCCGGCGAGCCACTTCGGGGACAATCGCCGCATCCGCCTGTAGAGGTCCGTCGGCGGCGACATCCGGCCGGCGACTTCTGAATCGAGCCACGGCTTCCGCGACTTTCGCAACGGAAGCACCGGCAGCAGAGTCACCGGTCGCATACGACAGGAACGCCACGCGCGGAACGTCTCCCACGATTCGTGTGCGTGCCCGACAGGCGGAATCGGCGATCTCCGCCAGCTGCTCGGCATCGGGATCGGGAACGACTCCGGCGTCGGTGAAGGTGAACACGACCTCCGGGCGCTCGTCCGTCTCGGCGAGGACCATGTAGAAGGCGCTGGAAACGGTCCGGGTACCTTCGGCCGGTCCGAGAATCTGCAGGCCTGCCCGTAGCACCGTCGCCGTGGTGGCCAGCGCTCCCGCGATCACGCCGTCGAGCTCACCGGCTGCCAGCATGGCGACTGCTCGACGGAGCGCATCGTCATGCTCGGCAGCTGCGGAGACGGCCACGGGCCGTATCCTCCCGTCCGTTTCGATCTTCTCGATCGCGGCCGCGGTGCGTGGCTCGAGCGCTTCCGGGAACCCGATCCGCGTGCCGGCCCGCACCCTCTCGGGAAGGGTCGCCAGAAAGTTCAAAGGCCTGCGACGTCCGGGCCGAACCGATCGACGAGACAACCGAGGACCGTCGGTGGAACGAACTCCGAAACATCTCCTCCAAGGCTCGCGACCTCGCGCACCAGCGACGAGCTGAGGAATGTGTAGGAGGTAGCTGGCGCCATGAAGATGATCTCGATCTCAGGCCAGAGACTCCGATTCATCAATGCCATCTGAAATTCGTACTCGAAGTCGCTGACCGCGCGCAAACCACGCACGATCAGGCGGGCGCCCTGCTCGCGGGCAAAATTCACCAGCAACCCTGAAAACGGCACCACCCGGATCGCCGGCTCGTCGGCATAGACCTCCTCGATCATCCGAACTCGCTCATCGATCGGGAACATCGGCTGCTTGGCGTGCGTCGCCCGCTCCGCGACGGCAATCAGCACTCCGTCCGCGAGCTTCAACGCGCGACGAACGATGTCGTCGTGCCCGAGGGTCAGCGGATCGAAGGATCCCGGATAGATCGCGATCTGTGGGTCAGCTTGCACCGGTTCTGCCTCCCTTCGGAGCCGTGAAGAACGAGAGCACCGTGTCTCCATACCTTCGTTGCCGGTCCGCGGAACCGCCGATCGATTCTGTCGCCCCGTGCTCGAGGCAGAACAGCTCCGCGAACGGACGGCTCCGAAACTCCTCTACCAGGCGGACTGCGAGGCCGTGATCGTAAGGCGGGTCGGCCAGTGCGATGTCGAACACCCCGGCCGCCTCGCTGCTCGAGAGAAACCGGAACACATCTCGCCGATGCAATACGGCCTGCTCCGTCACACCCATACTCTCGATGTTGCGCCGCAAGACCTCGAACACGCGTCGATCCCGTTCGACGAAGTGAACGACCGCTGCGCCGCGCGACAATGCCTCGATGCCGAGTGCCCCGGATCCGGCGAACAGGTCGAGCACCGCAGCCCCCTCGAGCCGGTCCCCGAGCAGATTGAACCAGGCCTCTCTCACCCTCGCACCTGTCGGTCGCGTAATGCGGCCCGGCGGCACGGCGATGTACCGCCCTCCCAGCGTGCCCGCTATGAGCCTGAGACTCATGCTGATCTGCCTCGTGCGGTCGCGACGGCAGGAGCGTTCAAACGGTCGCGGGACGGAAATCCACGAGCTGGGCCTGGATTCGCCTGCGTCCGTTCCACTGGTTCTCCTCGAGCCGGTAGGCTACATCGACGGTGCCGGTCTCCTCCGCCTCACTTCGTCGTGAGCCTGCTCCGAATCCGATGCCCTCGAGGCGTTCTCCCTGCTGCTCGATCAGGAATCGCAGGTGAGCCCCGCCGGGTCCAACGGCCTGATTCTGCCGCAGCCTGACTGCCCTCGAAACGAAGACCGGAGCCGGATTGCCTTCCCCGAACGGGCCCGCGCGTTCCAGCCACGTCATCAGATCCCGGTCGACCTCGCTCACCGCGATCTCGACATCGACCGCGACCGCTTCGACGGCCGGTTCGGGTCCGATCTCCCGGGATGCGATTTCCAGGAACCGGTCCGCAAAGCTCTCCATCCGCTCCCGTCGAATGGAGAGCCCGGCCGCCATTCGGTGGCCGCCGTACCGTTCGAGCTGACTCGAGAGCTGCTCGAGGGCCGCATGCAGCTCGAACCCGCCCACCGATCGCCCCGAGCCGCGGCCGATCTCGCCATCGAAGGAGACGACGATGGCAGGCCGTCGCGTGGCATCCACGATCCTCGAGGCGACGATTCCGATGACCCCCGGGTGCCAGTCGTCGCCCCACACGACCACCGCACGATCCTCATCTGGATCGAATCGCTCCGCCACGAGCGTCTCGACCTCGGCATAGACACGCTGGTCGGCCAGGCGGCGCTCCGAGTTCCGTCGGTCGAGGAACCCCGCCAGTCTCTCGGCCTCCCTCGGGTCTTCCGTGACCAGCAGCTGCAGCCCCGAGTCGGCCGAGCCCATCCTGCCCACCGAATTCAAGCGTGGACCCAATCGATACGAGATCTGCTCGGCCCCTATCGACTCCGAACCGGTCACACCGGCCTTTTCGAGAAGTGCTCTCACGCCGGGCTTTCTGCTCCGCGCGAGCGCGCGCAGTCCGGCCTTCACGAGGATCCGGTTCTCGTCCTGCAACGGCATCTGGTCGGCTACCGTTCCGATCGCGACCAGGTCCAGGTGCTGGTTCGCCTCTGCATCCGGGATCCCCGCCCGGTCGAACAGAGCCTGCACCAGCTTGAATGCGACACCGACACCGGCCAGGGGCCGGAACGGGTAGCGGTTGTCCGGGCGCATTGGATTGACTACGGCGAGCGCCGCGGGCATGCGGTCTCCGGGCCGGTGGTGGTCCGTAACCACGACATCCCGGCCCTGTCTGCGAGCGCGCGCCACGGCATCGACCGCTGTCACGCCGCAGTCTGCCGTGACGATCAGCGACGCCCCGATTCGGGCCGCCCGGACGAGCCCCGCTTCCGAAAGATCGTATCCGTCGCGGGTCCTGTGTGGCACGAAGCTTTCGACATCGGCTCCCGCTCGCCTCAGTGCCAGCGTCAGAAGTGCCGTGGCAGACATGCCATCGGCGTCGTAGTCGCCGTGCACCAGCACCTTCTCGCCCTTCGCGATCGCCGACTCGACACGCCGCACCGCCAGTTCCATGTCGGGAAGCAGATAGGGATCGTGAAGGTCGTGGAGTCGAGGTGCGAGAAATCCTCGGATCTCGGAAGCCTCGGTCAGTCCTCGGCTGAGCAGCAGTCGAGCGAAAGCCGGAGGACACTGGAGCCGGGCCGCGAGGCTTTCAACTCGCTCCAGTGGCATCGCCGGCGCCGGACGCCAGTCGTGAAACTCCGACCCCGCGCCGCTCACGACGGGGCGACGGTCGCTCGAGGGCTCGGGGCGCTCAGCGGTCCGCGTGCAGAATGACCCCGCACGTCTCGCAAACGATCAGATTCCGCCCGCCCCGGATCTCGGCCTGACGCTGCTTCGGGATCGACGTGAAGCAATGGCCGCACACTCCGTCGATCACCGGCGCGAGAGCGCTGGTCGTTCGACCGGTGCGCACCCGATCGTAGAGAGCCCGCACGGAGTCGTCGATGCGCAGGGCCCGATTCTCCCGGCGGTCGCCCTGAATGGCGACTTCGTCCTCCAGCTCCGTTTTCCGGCGCTCGATCTCCGT
Organism: Gemmatimonadota bacterium; assembly: GCA_023554245.1. Taxonomy (GTDB): domain Bacteria; phylum Gemmatimonadota; class Gemmatimonadetes; order Palauibacterales; family Palauibacteraceae; genus Carthagonibacter; species Carthagonibacter metallireducens. The sequence goes on along the minus strand of JAMJQL010000048.1, from coordinate 15,986 downwards.
GAGCCTCTCCTGCGCGGCCGCCTCCTCTTGCGCCAGCTCGTCCACGATGGCCTGTCTGGCGGCCCGGTACTTCTCCTGCTCCTGCATGGCCTCGAGCATCGCCGTCTCGGCCGCGTCGAGATTCTGTCTGGCCGCATCCATTTCAGTCCGGGCAGCGAGATGAGCTCGCTGGTTGATGACTTCCTGCGCCCGCTCCTGAAGTCGTTTCACGGTGGCGCGGCCGGCCTGGACCGTACGCTCCGCCTGACGCAGCTGCCGGTCGGCCCCGTCGACTCTGACTTCCGCCTCCGACTCGCGGCGCCGGAGAGCCTCGAGGCTCTCCTCCAGCAGCCTGGCTTCCTCATCAAGCTCCTGAAGCTCTACTCGACTTCGGGCGATCGCCCCGTCCAGCTCCTGCAACGACAGCAGGTCATCCACGACTTCACTCACGATCACGCTCTCCGTCATCTGTTCATTCGCTCCAGTCCGGGCAGTCACCCGGAACTCATCCAGCCGACCCGATCGTTCGGACGGCGTAGTTTCTCACGAAGCTCAGCGGTACTCCAGCGGCTCTGAGCTCCCTGGCGATATCCGACTTCTCGGCGAGGAGCTGGCGCGCCTGCTCGGCGTCCGCCAGGTCCAGCTCACGGTCGATCTGGCCCAGGCGTTCGAGTCGCTCGCGGTGCAACAGCCGCCTGAGCGCTTCCTCGTACACGTCGCCCGGGTGAACTAATTCGGTAGAGTCCTTCAGCAACCGGCGCATCATCCCTCCCTGCTCCGGCTCCAGGGTCTCGGCGATCGACGCCGTTCCCTGCTCCGGGTCGGACTCGAGGAGGGCTGAATAGATGGAGCGCAGACCCGGCTGCCGAAAGTGGCCCGGTGAAAGACCCCGTTCGACCGATCGCTCGATCAGCGACCGGTCGCGCAGGAACAGCAACAGCAGGCCGCGCTCGGCGGCTGCGTCGGCTTCGGATCGGAATCCCGTCCCCGCCTCGCCCGTGTCGTGCGTCGCGGTTGATCCGCCGCTTGAAGGGGCTCGCCTCGACCGTTCGCGAGAATCGAGCTCGGACCGCGCTCTGGCCACCTCGCGAACCAGTGTCTCCCTCCTGACACCGGTCCGCTCCGCAGCCCGTGCCAGATACAGGTCCTGCAGCGCAGGGTCCCGGACCGCGCGAAGGGTGCTGAGCAGACCGTCCACGGCTCTGCGACGACCCTCGATGCTGTCGAGCAGTCCGTGGCGCTCGAGGATCTGCAGCTTCCGCTCGAGCACATCGACGGCATCGCCGATCAGCCGAGTCAGTGCGCCCGGTCCTTCCGATTGCAGCAGCGAATCCGGATCCTCGCCCTGCGGAAGTGTCACGACCATGGGATGCAGGCCGGAAGCCAGAAGCGTGTCGCCCGCCCGGAACGTCGCCTTGAGACCGGCGTCGTCGCTGTCGTAGAGCAGGAACACCTTCCGGCCGTAGCGTCCCAGAAGCTCGGCCTGCTCCGTCGTCAGCGAGGTACCGAGCGGTGCGACGGCGGTGGCGAAGCCGTGCCGGTGCAGGGCGAGCGCATCCATGTAGCCTTCGCTCAGGATCGACGCGTCCTCCCTGCGGATTTCGTGACGCGCCCAGACGAGCCCGTAGAGCGTGCGGCCCTTGTGAAATATCGGGCTCTCCGGAGAGTTGATGTACTTCGGAACCGCATCCGACTCCGCCGAGAGGATTCTCCCGCCGAATGCGACGGGTCGGTCGCGGAGATCGTGGATCGGGAAGATCAGCCTGCCCCTGAAACGATCGTACGGTTCCTCCGCCCGCTCGCTCGTGGCCAGGAGACCGGCCTCCAGCAGCTGGTCGTCACTAATGCCGCGACCCGCGGCCGCTTCCCTGAGTCCCCGCCACCGGTCGGGGGCCCAGCCGAGGCCGAACCGCTCGACGTCTTCCTCTCGAAAACCGCGTCCGGCGAGGTAGGTCCGGGCACGATCCCCCTCATTCTCTTCCTGCAGGCGCTCCCTGAACCACTCCTCCGCGAACGCAACTACCTCACGGAGTGGCCCGAAGGGGTCATCGCGTACCTCCCGGTCTTCGGGGACTTCCATGCCGACCCGGGAGGCTACGTGCCGGACGGCCGAGGGGAAGTCGAGGCCGAGATGCTTCATGAAGAAGGCGAAGACGTCGCCGCCTTCGCCGCACACGAAGCACTTGAACAGATTCCGCGCTGGATCCACCGAAAAGTTCGGGCCCTCGCCCCCATGAAGGGGACAGGGCCCGCGCCACGTTCGCCCGGAACGCTTGAGAGGCATGTACTCGCCGAGGAGCTCGACGATCTCAGCTCGTTCTCGAATCTCCTCGACCAGTGCGTCGCTTACCATCTACCGCCTTGGATCAGTCTCCACCCCGCTGGAACTCGACTACGGTAACTCCGGATCCCCCCTCCTCGAAACCTCCGGGGCGCAGGCGATCGATGCGTCGGTCCCCCGCCAGCAGGCGTCCGACCTCCTCTCGCAGCGCAAAAGTGCCCTTTCCGTGGATGATCCGAAGAGAGGGGAGATCGACGACGTGAGCGGCGTCCACGGCCGGAAGCAGCGCCTGCTCGATCTCGTCGACCCGGAGACCCCGCAGGTCGACTTCGGGCCGCGCGAGCATGTCGGGAAGATCCGATGCGGTGGAGCTCGGCTGGTTTGCGGTCTGCGCCCGGACCTGCCTTCGAGGCCCACCCGAACGGGTCGTACGCTCCGTGTCGGTCAGAGGTACGTCCAATCTCACGCCATCGGCGTCCAGGATCACCCGTTCGCCACGCACTTCGGCCACGACCCCTTCGACGCCCAGGGACTTCGAACGAACGTGATCGCCCGGTCGAATAACACCGGCCGGCTGATTCGCAGGCCCGGCCGGTGCACTCCCCTCGCTCGCACCCGCGGGACGCTTCGCCTCCTTGAACAGGGATTCGACCCGTGCGCGGACCCGCGCGGCTTCCTTCTCGGCGATCGCGGGATGAGCGTCACTCGCGGCGCGGCGGAACTCTGCCCGAAGTCGTCGAATCTCCTCCGCGACGGAACGGCGTGCCTCCCGCAGGTACTCCTCCGCCCTGGCTCGCCCCTCACGCTCCAGGCGGCGCTCGGCCTCGACCGCCCGCGCCTCGGAAGCCGACAGCCGTGCCTCCCGTTCTCTGATCCTCCGTTCTTCGACCTGTGCTGCCGCCGTCAGAGATGAGAGTTCGGCTTCCCGCTTCTCGAGTTCGGCGAGAAGCGCCTCGATGCCACGGTCTCCTGCGCCGATCCGTGACTGCGCCTCCTGAATCACGTCATCGGGAAGGCCGAGGCGGGTAGCGATCTCGATGGCGTAGCTCCTGCCGGGGCGATCCCGTACCAGACGAAAGGTGGGACGTAGCAGCCGGGTATCGAATTGAAGGGACGCGTTCACGATTCGGTCGTCTTCCGTCGCGAGAGCCTTCAGCGCGCCGAGGTGAGTCGTGGCCACGGTGAGTCCGGCCTGCCCTGCCAGGCGGCTCAGCACGGCCGCCGCGAGTGCCGCTCCCTCGGAGGGATCGGTACTCGAGCCGATCTCGTCGAGAAGCACGAGGGAGTTCGCGTCCGATCCTTCCAGAGTCAGTCTGACGCCGCTTACCTGCGCGCTGAAGGTGGAGAGCGAGGCGGAGATCGATTGCTCGTCCCCGATCACGGCGAAGAGTCGCTCGAATACGGGGAGCCTCGTTCCGGGCCCCACCGGTGGCAGGACTCCGGCCTGAGCGAGGAGACAGGTCAACCCGATCGTCTTGAGGAGGACCGTCTTACCGCCCGCGTTCGGACCGCTGATCAGCAGAACCGTCTCGCCTGCGTAGAGGTCGAGATCGAACGGTACCGAGGGCTCCGCGGATCCGACCAGCAGAGGATGATGAGCGGCCACCAGTCTGAGGACGAGGTCCGACGATTCGGGGGCTCCATCGGCGAGGAACTCGGGACGTGTCCCTCCATGGTTCAGCGTCCACCGCGCGCGGGCAAAGAGCGAATCCGCCTCTGCCAGCGCATCCAGCGTCGTTTGAAGCTCCCCTGCGTGCGGGCGTGCCGTTTCCGTCAGGGCGGCCAGAATCCGGGCGATCTCACGGCCCTCTTCCCTCTCGAGCTCGGCAAGCCGATTCATCGGCTCGATGGCGAGCGGAGGCTCGACGAAAACCGTCTGATGAGTCGCGGATTCGTCGTGTACGATACCGCCGACCTCCGATCTGCCTTCCCGACGGATCGGGATGCAGTACCGGCCGGCGCGGATCGTGATCGAGGCATCGTTGAGCCGAATCCGGTCCGGAAGGCCGCGCGCGAAGCTCTCGAGTTTCGTCACCAGCCGTGAACGTGCGGATCGGATCCCTCGACGGATCTTCCGGAGGTCGGGAGAAGCAGAATCCCGAATCGAGCCACCTTCGTCGATCACCGAGGTGATCTCGGACTGGAGAGAGGGTTCCTTGATCAACCGTCCACCCAGTTCCGTCAGCGCCGGAAGCTCCTCGGGAAACCTGCGCAGGTGAGAACGAGCGCTCCGGGAGCCCCCCAGCAGTGTGGCCAGCTCGGCGAGTTCACCGATGTCGAGGACCGAGCCTTCGATTTCCAGTCGCCGGACCGCGGGCCGGCAGTCCGGAATTACCGGCGGCGACCAGTCCAGTTTGAGCAGCAGACCGACCATCTGATCGGCCAGATCGAGCCGCCGCTCAGCCTCCGCGGGATCCGTGGCGGGGAGCAGTCCGCGTACGTGCTCGGCTCCCAGTTCCGATGTCGCAGCCTGCGCGATCCGGTCGAGCACCTCGTTCCAGTCGATGCGATCCAATGAGACGCCACGACTCGATCGATCCCCGGTTGCTGCTGGTTCTCGCATACTTCGAGCGTCAACCCGGCGGCCAGTGCATGCGTCGCCCGCCCAGAACGTGGAAGTGCAGGTGCATGACGCTCTGCCCCGCGCGTTCTCCGACGTTGGTCACCACCCGAAAGCCCTCGTCGTGCAGGCCCTCCTGAGTTGCTACCCGGGCCACCGCCTGGAGCAGTTCCCCGCCCAGAGCAGGAACTGAATCGAGTTCGGCCGCGCTCTCGACATGCTCGCGCGGAATGACGAGAAGGTGCACCGGAGCCTGCGGCTGAATGTCCCGGAATGCCAGCCAGCCCTCGCCTTCCGCGACGATTTCGGAAGGAATCTCCCCCGCCGCGATCCTGCAGAACAGGCAGTCGTTGCTCATGAGTCGTCTCCCTGGTTTTGGCTGTCCGTGGGCCGGGGCCTGCCAGATCGGCGCCCGGCTCACTCGCAGTCGACCCGCCCCGTCTCCGATACCGCTCTCTGCGCTACCACCGCAACCGCTGCCAGCGCTGCGGTCTCGAACCGCAGCACGGTGGGCCCGAGCCCGGCCATGAGGAATCCTGCCTCGACGCAGTTCCGGACCTCTCCGTCCGTCAGCCCGCCCTCGGGCCCGACCAGCACGGTCAGGGGATCCATTGCCGTCGCAAGGCGTGTTGCGAGTCGGGGTCCGCTCCGATCGAGGAGTATGGGGGTGCCAGTCTCCCGGGCCGAGAAGCCAACCACGAACTCCATCAATTCCACCGGGGCGTGGATCTCGGGCAGCCGGGCGCCTCCACTCTGCTTCATGGCAGCGAGCGCCCGGCGCTGCGCCTTCACCCGAAAGGCCTCCGACCGACCGGCGTCCGATACCGATTTCGAGCGCTCGGTCTCCACCAGCGAGATGACCGGCACTCCGAATTCCGTCGCCTTCTCGACGAGCCACAACATCCGGTTGCGGTTGCCGACCGCCACGGCGAGTTCCAGGGCCATGCCTTCGGGTGGCCGGCAGGTCTCGAGGAGCAGCGCCTCCCGCTGGCGGCCTCTGACTCTCCCCAGGCGTGCGCTACGCATGTGGCCCCGGCCGTCGGTGAGGACGACCGTCTCGCCCTCTTCCAGCCTCAAGGACCGAAGGTGACGGGTCTCCTCCTCATCGAGAAGTACGATCTCGCCTGCGTCCCGAGCGGCTACACCCTCATGGTAGAACGAGAATGGCCGTCCCTCCTGATCCCCAGTCATGCAGGGAATCTGCTGCCGGGTTTCCCGCCGGCGCCAGACACGCGAGCACCTATTCGGCAGGTCTCCCCTTTCCCCGGCCGCTCCGAGCCCGCACTCTGTAGCGGACATATCCGATCACTGGGAAATGGGAGTTGGGTCCTTGACGAAGTCCCGGCCTACCGGACCGATTGAAGGTGTGGATCCCACGGAGACTCCAGGCGAAGGCATGGACGTGCGTTTGAAGCTGACGAGTGCAGAGGTCGAACGCGACCGCGGCTCCCACGCTCACGTCGTGGTAGAGCTCGAGATCGCCGATCGGACCGAGCGGGGAGAGGCCGACGGGGTCGGGACCGAAACCGTCGAATTGCGCCTCGCCGCCGAGGCCACACTGGCGGCGATTCACGCCGGGCTCGGCAAGACCCGCTTCCGGCTGCTCGGGGTCAAGCGCATCCACGCTTTCGACGCCGACGTGATCCTCGTCGTCCTCCGGGAGCAGGAAGGGGACGCGCTGCGGCGCTTCGTCGGCGCGGTGCCGGTCCGCGAAACGCTCGTCCACGGCGCAGCGGCCGCCGTTCTCGACGCCACCAATCGTGTGCTGGCGGGCAGCCCCAAGCCCTGAGCCCGCGTCCGGCGAGCTGCCCGGCCCGTTACGACTCCGCGTCTTCGACCGAGAGCAGGAACACGGCTCCGAGAGGCGGTAGGGCGACGCTCAGAGACCAGGGACGCCCGTGGAACGCAGAGCGTTCGGCCTCGACGCCGCCCAGGTTCCCCCACCCCGAGCCGCCGTAGTGCTCGGCGTCCGAGCACAGCAACTCCTCCCACATCCCGCCTACCGGAACGCCGACCTGGTATTCGGCCCTCGGAACGGGTGAGAAGTTGCAGATGACCAGCACCGATCGCTGACCGTCCCGGGAGCGCCTGAGGAAGCTGATCACGCTCTGTTCGTTGTCGTCGGGAGCGATCCACTCGAATCCCGTGGGGTCACAGTCCAGCTCGTACAGGGCCGGCTCCTCCCGGTAGAGCCGATTCAGGTCCCCGAGCCAGCGCATCACGCCCGCGTGCGGCGCCTCGTCGAGCAGCTGCCAGTCCAGGAATCCCTCGTGATTCCATTCACGCCGCTGAGCGAACTCCGCCCCCATGAACAGCAGCTTCTTGCCGGGCTGCGCATACATCAGCCCGTAGAGAAGACGGAGATTGGCGAATTTCTGCCATTCGTCACCCGCCATCCGATCCCAGAGCGAGCCCTTGCCGTGCACGACCTCGTCGTGCGAGAAGGAGAGCACGAAGTTCTCCGAGAACGCGTACAGCTGTCGGAACGTCAGGTCGTTGTGGTGCCACCTGCGGTGGACGGGATCCTTGCCCATGTAGCGAAGGATGTCGTGCATCCAGCCCATGTCCCACTTCAGTCCGAATCCCAGGCCGCCGATGTACGTCGGCTTCGTGACCGCGGGCCATGCCGTCGATTCCTCGGCGACGGTCTGGACGCCCGGCGCGGTCCCGTACGCCTCCTCGTTCATCCGGCGCAGCAGGTACACGGCGTCCAGGTTCTCCCGTCCTCCGTGCTCGTTGGGAATCCACTCCCCTTCTTCGCGCGAGTAGTCCCGATACAGCATCGAGGCGACCGCATCCACGCGCAGGCCATCGGCGTGGAACTCCTCCAGCCAGTACTTGGCGCTCGAAATCAGGAAGCAGCGAACTTCGTGGCGGCCGTAGTTGAAGATCCAGCTGCTCCAGTCCGGGTGAAAGCCGAGGCGCGGATCGGCGTGCTCGTAGAGGTGGGTGCCATCGAACCAGCCGAGACCGTGACCGTCGGTCGGAAAGTGTGAAGGTACCCAGTCGAGAATGACTCCAATCTCACGCTGGTGAAGAAAGTCGATGAAGTACTTCAGGTCCTCGGGCGTGCCGTACCTGCCGGTGGGCGAAAAATATCCGGTCACCTGGTAGCCCCAGGACCCGTAGAAGGGATGCTCCATTACCGGCATGAGCTCGACGTGCGTGAAGCCGGTTGCCGCGATGTGCTCGGCGACCCGAGGTGCCAGTTCGCGCCAGCCCGGCCATCGGTCCCCCTCTCGTTCCGGCGGGGCCCAGGATCCCGGATGGAGCTCGTAAATGCTCATCGGTCTGTCGAGGGACTGCCGCGCCTCCCTGCCGTGCATCCACGCTTCGTCGCCCCACTCGTAGACCGCGTCGTGAACCAGCGAGGCCGTCTTCGGCGGGACTTCGGAGCGACGCGCGTACGGGTCGGCCTTCTCGATCGATGTGCCTTCCTTCGTCCGGATATGGAATTTGTAGGCCTGTCCCGGACGGACGCCCGGGAGGAAGGTCTCCCAGACCCCCGAGCTCGCGCGGGAGGACATCGGTGCGTCGAGCGGATTCCACGAATTGAAGTCTCCGACCACCGAGACCGCGCGCGCATTCGGTGCCCACACGGCGAACCAGAACCCGGACTCGCCCGCGTGGCGGCCCGGGTGACACCCGAGCTTCTCCCAGATCCGAAAGTGCGTGCCCTCGTTGAACAGATGGAGATCCAGGTCCGTCAGGGGTCCGCGCTCCCCCGAGGGTGCTTCAAGGTCGGAATGCATCGAATCTCCCCGGGCGTTTTCGATCACGCCGCTTCGCGTTGACGCCGTACGTCGACAGAACCCACGAGACAGTCAAGCTAGCGCGAGATCGATGGCCGTGGGAAGGCGCCTGGCCAGCTTCCCTGCTGAGGTGGGAACCGCCGCTGCCGCCTCTCGCCGTCCGGGTCGCGCCAGGCTCGGCTGCGTGGTATCCTTGGCTCGGCCCCTTCCCCGGTGCGGGCAGGCGTTGGCCGATCGGACATCATCTCCAGACTTCGATGGAACGGTACGCACATGAGCACGGAAGCGGGCTCGACGGCGAACCGCGGAACGGGCGGCGCCGACGACGCCCGACTCGCGGCGATGTCGATCGAGGAACTCACGGTCCACACGATCCGGACGCTCTCGATGGACGCGGTTCAGGCCGCCAACTCGGGCCACCCCGGAGCTCCCATGGCGCTTGCTCCGGTCGGGTACCTGCTGACGCGCCAGCTCCGCGCCAATCCCGCGAACCCTGGCTGGCCGGACCGGGACCGTTTCGTCCTCTCGGCCGGGCACGCATCGATGCTCTTGTATTCGATGCTTCACCTCGCAGGGTACGACCTGTCGCTCGACGACATACGTGCGTTCCGACAATGGGGCAGCCGGACTCCCGGGCACCCGGAGTTCGGGCACACGCCCGGCGTCGAGACCACGACCGGTCCGTTGGGCCAGGGTCTGATGACGGCGGTCGGCATGGCGCTCGCCGAGGCGCATCTCGCGTCCGTTTTCAACCGACCCGGATTCCCCGTCATCGACCACGGCACGTGGGTGGTGGCGAGTGATGGCGACATGATGGAGGGAGCGTCGCACGAGGCGGGCTCGCTCGCCGGCCACCTGCGACTCGGCAAGCTGAACGTGATCTACGACGACAACCGGATTACGATCGACGGAGCCACGGACCTTTCCTTCTCGGACGATACCGCGGCCCGTTTCGCCGCGTACGGCTGGAACGTGATCGACGTCGGGGATGCTTCGGAGAATCTCCCCGCACTGGCCGAGGCGATGGCCACGGCGAGAGCGGAGATCGGTCGACCATCCCTGATCCTGGTCCGCTCGCACATCGGATTCGGATCGCCGCACAAGCAGGATTCCTCGGCCGCGCACGGAGCCCCGCTCGGGGTCGAAGAGGTGCGGCTCACCAAGGAGGCGTACGGCTGGCCGGCCGAGTCGCAATTCCTGGTCCCCGATCGGGTTCGCTCCCACATGGCCGAGCTGGGCGAGCGAGGAAGCCGGCTCGAAGCCGAGTGGAAGGAGCTGGTGGAGCGGTACGCGGTGGAGTACCCCGATGAGGCTGATTCCCTGCGGCGCGCCCTGGCGAACGATCTTGTGGCCGGCTGGGATGAGGAGCTTCCTCGCTTCGAGCCCGAGGACGGACCGCTTGCAACGCGGTCCGTCTCCGGCAAGGCGCTCAACGCCCTGGCCGGCACGGTACCGACCCTCGTCGGAGGCAGCGCAGACCTGGCCGGCTCCAACAATACCCGCATCGCCGCCAGCGGCTATGTGGCGGCCGGCGACTGGGGGCAGCGAAACATCCACTGGGGCATACGCGAACACGCAATGTGCGCTGCCTGCTCGGGCATGTCGCTTCATGGGGGCATCAGGCCGTACGCGGCGACCTTCCTCGTGTTCACGGACTACGCACGTCCGGCGATCCGACTCGCGGCGCTGATGGGCCAGCCGGTGATCTACGTGATGACCCACGACTCGATCGGACTTGGCGAGGATGGACCGACGCACCAGCCCATCGAGCACCTTGCTGCGCTGCGGGCGATTCCCGGTCTGCGAGTGATCCGTCCCGCGGACGCGAACGAAACGGTCGAGGCCTGGCGGGTGGCCGTGTCGCGGACCGATGGACCGACCCTGCTCGCGCTGACACGGCAGAAGATTCCCGTGCTCTCCACCGACGGTCAGGTCGAGCGCGGCGCGCTGGCGCGCGGCGCCTACGTTCTCGCGGACGCCCCGGACGGAGAGCCCGATCTGATCCTCATCGCAACAGGTTCCGAGGTCGCACCGACCCTGGAGGCCCGAAAGCAGCTCGCCGGACGGGGCATCCAGGCCCGCGTCGTGAGCATGCCGAGCTGGGAGTTGTTCCGGGAGCAGGATTTCGCGTATCGCGAGGAAGTTCTGCCTCCCGACGTCACCGCCAGAATCTCGATCGAGGCGGGGTGCACGCAGGGCTGGCGGGAGTGGATCGGAGACCGTGGCTCGGCGATCGGGATCGACCGGTTCGGGGCCAGCGCTCCGGCCGACGAGTTGTTCGAGCACTTCGGCTTCACAGCCTCGGCGATCGTCGAGGTCGCCGTTCGACTGCTGGAGGATTGATCCGATGCGGATCGCGATCGGTACCGACCACGCCGGCTGGACCTACAAGGACGCTCTCGCCGGTGAGCTCCGGGATGCAGGGCACGAGGTGATGGACCTGGGAACCCACGGACCTGAATCGGTCGATTACCCCGATTTCGCTCGACCCGTCGCGGAGACCGTGGCTCGGGGGGAAGCCGAGCGGGGGATCCTGCTCTGCGGCAGCGCCGTCGGGGTGAGCCTCGTGGCCAACAAGGTACCCGGGATTCGCGCGGCGGTCTGTCACGACTGTTATTCCGCCCACCAGGGCGTGGAGCATGACGACGTGAACGTCCTGTGCCTGGGCGCCCGGGTAATCGGCATTGAGCTCGCCCGCGAGATCGTATTCCGATTCGTCGATGCCCGTTTCAGCGAGGATCCCCGGCATCGGCGACGACTGGACAAGCTGATCGCGGTAGAACGTACCTACCTGAAGGAACCGGAGACGGCATAGGCCAAATGGAATCACTCTTCGAGCTTCTCGAGCACGGCCAGAGCTACTGGCTGGACAATCTCTCCCGCGAGATGATCCGCGATGGATCGCTGGCGCGCCGGGTCGAGGTCGAAGGCCTTCGCGGCGTCACCTCGAATCCGGCGATCTTCCACAAGGCGATTTCCGGTGGTTCGCTCTATACCGACCAGATCGAGGCGCTGGCGGGAGAAGGCCTCTCGGTCGCCGGGATCTACGAACAGCTCGCGGTCACGGACGTCCGCGAGGCCTGCGACGTGCTTCGGCCGGTCTGGCAGGAGTCGGACGGCGTGGACGGCTATGTCAGCCTCGAGGTATCACCGCACCTGGTGCACGACACCGAGGGCTCGATCGACGAGGCGAAACGCCTGTGGGACGCCGTCGACCGTCCGAACCTGATGGTCAAGATTCCGGGGACTCCCGCCGGCGTTTCGGCCATCGAGGAATTGCTCTTCGACGGCGTCAACGTAAACGTGACGCTTCTCTTTTCCGTCTCGGCATACGAGGCGGTTCATCGCGCCTATCTCGACGCCCTGATCCGTCGGCGAGAAGCGGGGCGCCCCCTGGGGACCGTAGCTTCCGTTGCGAGCTTCTTTCTCAGCCGAATCGATGTCCTCGTGGACGGTCTCCTGTCACAGCGAATCGATCGTCGGAACGCCGATTCTGCAGGTCCGGCCTCACTCTTCGGCACAGCCGCAATCGCCAGCGCGCGCCTCGCGTACAGAAGTTTCGAGTCGGTGCTCGGTCGTGACGAGTGGACTGCACTCGTCGAGGCCGGCGCGCGCCCGCAGCGATTGCTCTGGGCGAGTACCAGCACCAAGAACCCCCTCTACGATTCCGTCCGCTACGTCGAGCCCCTCGTAGGACCTCATACGGTAAACACGATGCCGGAGGTCACGATCGAGGCGTTCAGCGACAGGGGACGGGTCCTTCCGGGAGCGATTCGGGAGGGGGTTGAGGACGCGCAGCGCGTGTTTCAGCGGCTCGCGGAGTTCGGTATCTACATGGACGCAGTCTGCGAGCAGCTGGTGAACGAGGGCGCCGACAAGTTCATCGTCCCCTTCGATGCCCTGATCGCGGGTCTGGCCGAGCGAAGACGTGAGGCGCTGGCGGAGCGTCTGCCGGTCGCTGGCTGGGAGGGGGAATCCGGCGATGGCATCCCGACCGCGCTCGTCGCTGCCGTCTCGGAACAGCGCTGCGGCGTCCGCCTCGCCGCGGAGGATCCTTCGCTCTGGACGGATGATCCGGAAACTGCAGAACGGATTCGGCAGCGTCTCGGCTGGATCCGAGCACCGCAACAAGCCCTCGAAGACCTCTACGAGATCCAGCGATTCGCGGCCGAGGTCCGGGCTGAGGGGACCGAGCACGTCGTGGTGCTGGGGATGGGGGGGAGCAGTCTCTGCTCGCTGGTCGCATCGGAGACTTTCGGGCTGGTCGAGGGCTGGCCGGATCTGCTCGTGCTCGACGACGTCGATCCGGCGGCGACTCTGTCCACGATGGACCGCATCGATCCCCTCAACACCCTGTTCCTGGTCGCCAGCAAATCGGGAACGACAATCGAGACGATCTCGCTTTACCGTCACTTCTACGATTTCGTCGTCGCAGCCGGTGATCCGAGGCCCGGCGGTCGATTCGTGGCGCTGTCGGATCCCGGGTCCGAGCTCATCGCGGAATCCCGGGAACGCGGATTCCGGAGGGCCTTCGAGACTCCCGGCGACGTCGGAGGGCGGTTCTCAGCCCTCACCGCGTTCGGCCTCGTGCCGATGGCTCTGGCCGGCTACGACGTGGAAGCCATTGTGGAGTCTGCGCTGGACATGCAGGCCGACTGCGCGCCCGAGATTCCCGACGCACGAAACCCTGCCATCCGCCTGGGGATGGCACTCGCCTCGCACCGCGATGCGGGGCGCGACAAGCTCACGCTGATCGGATCGCCGGGGCTGGCGAGCCTGCCGTTGTGGATCGAGCAACTGGTCGCGGAGAGCACGGGCAAGCATGGCACCGGCATCGTACCCGTGACCCACGAGCCGCTGGCCGATCCGGCTGCCTACGGCCCGGACCGACTGTTCGTCTTTCTCTCACTCGCCGACGACAGGTCGCCGGCGGAAGTCGCAAGAGCCGAGGCCCTGGCTGCCGACGGGCATCCCGTGCTCCGTATCGTGCTTCCGCGCCCGGAGGCAATTGGCGGCGAGTTTCTGCGCTGGGAGATCGCGACCGCCGTGGCCGGGGCGCTGTTGGGCGTGAATCCTTTCGATGAGCCCGACGTGACCGCGAGCAAATCGATCACCCGGGAGATTCTCGACCGGACCCCGGCGGGCTCACTGCCTGAGAGCGGCTCTCCCGATGCGGTTTCGGGCGGTCTGGAAGTCCACGTGGACGAGGACGCCGTCTGGAGCGAAGGAGCGGACCGCGACGACGCACGGGTGCTTCTGCGGGACTTCGTGGAGCTCGCGCGACCACAGGACTACCTGGCGGTGCTGTCCTTCATGGCAAGCACGCCCGAGCGCGAAGCGCTGCTCCAGATGCTCCAGTCGGCACTGCGTCAGCGCACCGGTGCGCCGGCGACCGCCAGCTTCGGACCTCGCTACCTGCATTCCAGCGGTCAGTTGCACAAGGGCGGTCCGAACACGGGGGTATATCTGCTCCTCACGTCCGACGCCGGCCACGACATCCCGATCCCGGAGTCGAGCCACACCTTCGCCGCCCTCCAGCGGGCGCAGGCCCTCGGGGACGAACGGGCCCTGCTCGACCGCGGCCGACGCGTTCTCCGGGTGAATCTGGGCTGGTACGTGGAAGAGGGTCTGGCCGAGTTGATCGAAGCTGTAGTCTGAACGGCGTCGGAAGCCGGGTTCAGCCGGCTTCGCCGTCGGCCGGTGCCGACTCGTCGCCGGACCAGACGGTCCGCATCACCGGTGATCGGAAGACCAGGGCCGATGCCCAGGTGAAAAGGGTGACGACACCGAGGATCAGTGCCATCCGGAGCCAGGGCTGACCCGACTCCATTCGCCGGACAGCGATCTGCCACAGGGTTCGCAGCCATTCGAAGCCGGCGATCAGCAATGCCAGCTGGACGAGACGCGGCGCCCACGGCTGGCGGATCAGCAGCACCAGGGGCAGTGCGAGCGAGAGCAGCATCAGGACCGTAGTCCCGGCTCGGGAAAAATGCGCGGCCATCAGCATCGCACTCAGCAATACCGGAATCAGCCTCCAGAAGACCTGCATCGGGCTCCCTTGTCGAGGTTTCCTGCGTAACTGACCGGCTGCTCGGCCGCCCGACTCTCAGGACGCCGGCGGCGTCACGAAGACCGCCTCGATACGAAGCGGCCCCCGCGACACTCCAGGCGGTGAGTCCGCCACGACCTACTCGAGGACGTGAATGTTCCTCTCGGCGCAGATCTTCTTCAATTCCTCCGGCCAGACCGTCACGCTCACCTCTCCGAGATGCGCCTTGCGCAGGAGGAGCATGTAGGTGCGCGACTGCCCGATGCCACCGCCAATGCTGAGCGGGATCTCGTCGTTCATGATCGCCTGGTGGTACGGCTGCTCGAGGAAATCCATCTGACCGCTGAGCTCGAGCTGCTTGAGGAGCGTCTCCTTCGTCACCCGGATCCCCATCGACGTGAGCTCGTGCCGCCGCTTGGTCACGGGGTTCCACACCAGGATGTCGCCGTTCAGGCCGTGCGTATCCATCCCGGTCTCGGCCGAAGTGTCGGTGATCCAGTCGTCGTAGTCGGCGGCCCGCATCTCGTGCGGGTACCCGTCCTTGAGAACCGATCCGATCCCGATGATGAAGATCGCGGGCGCGTGGTCCTGGATCACCCGCGTCTCCCTCTGCTTTCTCGGCAGGTCGGGATACATGTCGAGTATCTCCTCGGCATGCAGGAAGACGAGCTCGTCGGGCAGCGGCGGATACCTGGGATCGTTCAGCGCCGGGTAGTTCGTCAGCGCGTACTCCTCCGCCTCCTTCAGCACCTTCCAGATGCTGCGGACCGTGGATTTCAGAAACTCCAGGTTCCGCTGATCCGCTGTGATAACCCTCTCCCAGTCCCACTGGTCCACGTAGGAGCTGTGGTCGTGGTCGAGGAAATAGTCCTTCCGCACCGCCCGCATGTCGGTGTTGATACCTTCGCCGACCTCGCAGCCGTAGAGCTTCAGAGCGGGCCGCTTCCACTTCGTCGCCGCCTGAACGACACTCGCCCGGATCGGCGTGTCGAGACCCAGTCCGCAGTCGAATTCGATCGGAGTGCGGGACCCGTCCCGATCCAGCATGTCATTCACGCCGCTCTCGACCGTCACGATCAACGGCACCTGCACCAACATCAGGTTCAATTCGCGGGCCAGGCCGTCCTCGATGATGCGCTTCACGTCGTAAAGCGCCTTCTGCGTGTCCTTACGGTTCAGCAGAGGCTCGTAGTCGGTGGGGAGGATCTTCGCGACTTCCTCGTAGGTGCTTACGCCGGGTCCGGCGAGATCGGCCTTCTTGTCCATGGTATCGGGCATGACGAAGCCTCCGGGTCGGTCGGTTCGGTCGGGCCCTTCCGTCAGTAGCGGTCCGGAAGAGCTCCGGCCCGCGCGAATGCCGCGGGT
>JAMJQL010000047.1 GCA_023554245.1 Gemmatimonadota bacterium | reverse complement strand
GTGGGCGTCGCGCCGGACGGAGCCGTCTGGGTGGGAACCTACGGTGAGGGGATCTTCGTCAGCCGGAGCGGAACGGGCGACGACTGGGAGCGGATCGTCGCCTCGCGCGAGGACTCGACGTCGATCAGCTGGAACTTCGTGAACTCCTTCGCCTTCAGCGGCGATGAGATCTGGTACGGTACCGTGGGGAACGGCTGGGGTCTTTCCCGCGACGGCGGCCGGACCTGGGATAACTGGACCTTCCGCAAGCTGGGGCCCCGCTGGCAGTACGTAGTTCCGGACGGGATCCGCGCGGTCGGCGACACGGTGTACGTGGCGACGGCGGACGGGCTTCGATTCACGGGCGATGATGGCGAGAATTGGGTTGAGCTGACAGAACACAATGGCTTGTCGAATAAGTATCTGCTGGCCATAGCGACTCATGCTTCCGGTGCCGGGGGAAGCACCCGGGTCGAGGTGGCGCATCTCGCGGGAACCTCGCTGAGCCGGGACGGAGGCACGACCTGGGAGCAGGGCTCCGCGATGGGCGGGGAAGAGGTCCGGGGAATGCTCGCCGCGAACCGCGACCGGGGCGACCGAGATCTCTCTACCGGGATCTCCGACGAGACCTGCAAGCACAACGATCTGACGCGTCGGCTCTGCGCCTGGAGGGACGATTTCCGGAGCTATCCGGCCGGCGGGCCGGGGATCGTGGAGCCGTCGGACCGTTCGCACTTCCGTTTCCGCCGACCGGTCCTGCGCGCGGACAACCCGCACCTCGACCAGACCTACACCTACGGCTCGACGATGGGCGGCAACTTTCAGCAGCACCAGGGGGTCGAGTTCAACGTGCCCGAGGGGACCCCGATCCACTCGATCGGCGATGGTGAGGTCGCCTTCGCCGGCCAGGCCGAGGCGGGCGCGCTCACGGTGGTGATCCGGCACGACGAGCCGATCGAGGGGCAGACCGTGTGGTCCACCTACTTCCACAACTCCGAGCTGCTGGTAGAGACCGGACAGCGGGTCGGGGAGCGGGACCCGATCGCGCGGGCCGGGAACACGGGCCGGGCCACCAACGACCATCTGCACCTCGAGATCCATACCACGCCCGCGGACGCGGACCCGTCGGTGGTGGTGAGCCCCGAGGAGCGTTACCCGCCCTACACGCGGAATCCGCAGCTGTGGATCGACCCGCTCCCCGGTACGGGCGTGATCGCGGGCCGGGTATTCGACGGGTCGGGAAACTCGGTTCCCGGGGCCCGCGTGTACGGCGTGACGAAGCCGGAGCCCACGGAGACACCCTTCTCGTTCGCGGAGACCTACGAGGACCGCGCCAACCCGGATCCGGTGTTCGGCGAGCACTTCGCGATCGGTGATGTGCCCGCGGGGGTGTATGTGCTTGGGGTGCAGGTCGATGGAGCGAAGATCTGGCGGACTGTGCGGGTCGCGGAAGGCCGGGTCACCGAGGTCGATTTTCGACCGTAGCGCAGGCGCAACAGGAATCCGGTTCCGCGAACCTCGAATGTGGCGCGGATACCCGATTGACAGGGGAGGGTACGGCCCCGCATCAATACAGTCGGCCGATGCGATTTCACGCTTACATCGTTCTCACCACGTCGTTGCAGGAGGAAAAGACATGACGCCGAAGCGGTTCGCGTTGCTCACACTCGCCGCGGTGGTCCCGTTCTCGTGGGGCTGCTCGGACGAACTCACCTCACCGCCCGAGTCGCAGGACCCGACGGGCATCACGGCCCAGCAGATCGCCCCGGATCTCTCAGAGGCTCCGACGGCCGAGCGCTACCTCGTCGGCTTCAATGGCAAGGCGCCGAAGAGACTCGCGGGCGAAGTCGCCGAACTGGGCGGATCCGTCGACGCCGTGTTCGAGAAGTTCGGCGTCGCCATCGTGTCCGGAATCGACGCCGACGGAGCGGATGCGATCGGTTCGGTGAAGGGCGTCGACTTCGTCGAGCTCGAGCCGATGTTCGAGATCGGGTTGCCGGCCGCAGGAGAGGTGCAGGCGGCGGACGCCGGCGTGGCGAGCCCCTCCGACCCGACTGGCGCTTTCTTCTACCAGCTCGGCTGGCAGTGGCACATGACTGCCGCCAACGCTGAAGGGGCCTGGAGTGCAGGCCGTCTGGGAAGCCCGGACGTCACCGTCGCGGTGCTCGACGGCGGAATCGACTACACGCACCTCGACTTGCAGGGCCTGGTCGACATGAACCGTTCCGCTAACTTCATCGGGGATCCGGACGAGTTCTATCGCCAGATCTTCTACCCGACGTCAGAGCCGTTCGTGGACCTCCAGTACCATGGCACGCACGTCGCCGCGACGATCGCGAGCAACGCGGAAGTCGGAGCCGGCGTGACCTCGATGACGACGCTGATGGCGGTCAAGGTCTGCAACCTGTTCGGAAGCTGCCCGGGCGCCGCGATCTTCGAGGGATTCGTTCACGCGGTCGACAACGGTGCCGACGTGATCAACATGAGCCTGGGCGGCGGTTTCTATAAGAAGGACTTCCCCGGCTACATCAGCGTCGTGAACCGGCTGTTCAACTACGCCAAGACGAACGGCGTGACGGTCGTCGTGTCGGCGGGCAACGATGCGCTCGACCTGGACCACGAGGCGAATCTGTTCAAGACGTACTGCGACGCACCGCACGTGATCTGCGTCTCGGCGACCGGTCCGACTTCGTCTGACGACATCCGATTCGGCCCGTTCTACGAGGTCGATGCCCCGGCCTTCTACACGAATTATGGCCGTTCGGCGATCTCCGTGGCCGGTCCCGGCGGAAACACGGGCGGCTTCGTCTGGGAAGCCTGCAGCTCGTTCAGCCTGTTCTATTTCTGTGAGGGCGGCAACTACATTCTCGGCCTGGGCGGCACCAGCATGTCCGCGCCGCACGTGTCCGGACTCGCGGCTCTCCTCGTCGAGGAGTACGGAAGGAATCCGGGCCGGATCAAGGCGGCGATCCAGAAGGGCGCCGATGACCTGGGTCAGCGCGGTACCGACCCGTACTA
>JAMJQL010000046.1 GCA_023554245.1 Gemmatimonadota bacterium | reverse complement strand
CCCGCTGCCGGTCAGCCTGCTGCACCACGACTCCTACTACCGCGATCACCCGGAGCTTTCGGACGACGAACGCACGAGGCTGAATTACGATCACCCCGACGTGCTGGAGAGCGAGCTGCTCGCCGCCCACCTGAGAGACCTGATCGGGGGAAAGCCGGTCGAAGAGCCCGTATACGACTTCACCACCCACCGTCGCACGGACCGGAGTCGAAGGATCGAGCCGAATCCGATCGTGATCGTGGATGGCATCCTGATCCTGGCCGAGCCGGAGCTGCGAGAATTGATGGACATCAAGGTCTACGTGGAGACCGACTCCGACCTGCGGTTCATCCGGCGGCTCGTGCGTGACACGAAGGAGCGCGGACGTTCGGTGGACTCGGTGATCCGGCAGTACCAGGAGACGGTGCGGCCGATGCACCTCGAGTTCGTCGAGCCGAGCCGCCGACATGCCGACGTGATCATCCCGTTCGGAAAGGAAAACCGGGTGGCGATCGCGATGCTGGTGGCGCGGCTGAGGGCGCAGGTGTTCGGACGGGACGACGAAGGCCCGGAAGCGTCGTAACGCCTCCGGGCCAGGTCATGGGGAATCAGCCGGAGCCCACCGGACTCCGGCTCGAGACCCGATTCGTGATCAATACCAGGCGTACACCTTCGTCTCGCCCGCATCATCGAAGGTCACGACCTCGTACTCGTCCACGTGTCCGTCTTCGGCCTCCATGCCCGGCGACCCGATCGGCATGCCCGGCACGGCGATCCCCTTCACCCCGTCCGGCTTCTCGGCCAGCAGGCGCTGCAGGTCCTTCGCCGGCACGTGGCCTTCGACCAGGTATCCGCCGATCTCGGCCGTGTGGCAGGACTGAAGACCGCGATCGATGCCCCGCGCCGTCTTGAGGGCGCCGAGCTCCTCCTGGCTCATGTCGTGGACCTCGACCTCGAATCCGTTCTCGGCCATGTGGTCCACCCACTCCCCGCAGCAGCCGCAGGTCTCGGTCTTGTAGACGACGAGCGTTTCCGCGGAAACGTTCGCCTCGGCGACCGGCTGCGGCGCCTCGTAATCCGCCGTCTCGGCGTCCGCCGACCCGCCGCAGGCGGCCAGTCCCATCGTCAGTATTCCGACGAGCGCGAGCGCGGCGCTCGTGTTGCGCAGCTCCATCGTGTCTCCTTGTTCACAGCCTCGGTTGAGTCGGCGGGGGGACCGCCGGCGCGATCTATCCTACTCTCGTCCGTCACTCCCGGTCCAGTTCGAGTCCATCACTCGGGATCCAGCCCACTCGTCGGCGGCAGCTCACGGCGCCGCCACAGCAGGTACAGGGCGGGAATCACCACGAGGGTGAGCAGCGTAGACGTGACCATCCCGCCCACCATCGGCGCGGCGATCCGCCGCATCACCTCCGAGCCCGTCCCGTGACCCCAGAGAATCGGCATCAGGCCGAGAATGATGGTGGCCACGGTCATCACCTTGGGCCGCAGCCGGCCGAGAGCGCCCTCGCGCACGGCCGCGACGAGCTGGCTCTCGCGAGTCAGTTCTCCCCGCGCCTTTCGATCCGCAAACGCCTCGTCGAGGTACAGCAGCATCACGACGCCGGTTTCGGCGGCGACCCCGGTGAGGGCGATGAACCCCACCCACACGGCGACGCTCGTGTTGTATCCGGCGAGCCAGAGATACCAAACGCCCCCGATCAGGGCGAAGGGCACCGAGAGCATCACCAGCAGCGACTCGGTGACCCCCCGGAAGTTGAGGAACAGGAGGAGGAAGATGATCGCGACCGTCACCGGGACCACGAGGCCGAGCCTCCGCTTCACGCGCTCCATCGCCTCCCACTGCCCGCTCCACTGGAGCGAGTAGCCGGCCGGGAGCTCGAGGCCCGCCGCCACCACCTCCCGGGCCTCGGCCACGTAGCTACCGACGTCCCGGTCCTCGATGTCCACGAACACCGTGGTCACGGGAAAGGCGTCCTCGGTCTTCACCGCCATCGGCCCGCGCCGTATCTCCACGCTCGCGATCTGGCCGAGCGGAATCTGCAGGCCCTCGCCGGCGGGGATCAGCACATCGCGCAGCTTCGCCACGTCATCCCGCAGCTCGCGCGGGTACCGGACGTTCACCGCGTAGCGTTCGCGCCCCTCGACCGTGACGGCGGCGCTGATCCCTCCCACCGTCGCCGTGATCGCATCGTGGATCGCGCCGGTGTTGAGGCCGTATCTCGCCGCCTCGCGCCGGTCGATCTCGATATCGACGTAGTAGCCGGAGACGCCCCGTTCGGCGAAGGCGCTGCGGGTGCCCGGCACCGATGAGACGAGGCGTTCCACCCGCTCGCCGAGCGCCTGCAGCGTGTCGAGGTCGGGACCGAAGATCTTCACCCCGACGGGGGTTCGGATTCCGGTGGCGAGCATGTCGATCCGTCCCTTGATCGGCATCGTCCAGGCGTTGGTGACCCCGGGCAGGCGCACCGCCGCGTCCATCTCCCGCAGCAGGCCGTCGTAGGTCATGCCGGGCCGCCACTCCGACTCCGGCCGCAGGGTGATCGTGGTCTCGAACATGTCGAGCGGCGCCGGGTCGGTGGCGGTCTCCGCGCGGCCGGCTTTCCCCAATACCGTCTCCACTTCGGGGAACGATGCGAGGACGCTGTCCTGCCAGCGCATGATCTCGCGCGCCTGCGCGATCGACACGCCGGGCACCGTGGTCGGCATGAACAGGATCGATCCCTCGCGCAGCGGCGGCATGAACTCGCTCCCCAGCTGGCGCAGCGGGATCACCGTCACCGCCAGCAGGGACGCCGCGATGCCGATCACGACCCACGGCTTCCAGGTCGCGAACCGCAGGACCGGCTCGTACGCCGCCTGCAGCAGCCGGCTGACGGGATTGGAGGATTCGGGGCGGATCTTCCCCTTCACCAGCGCGCCCATGAGCACCGGCACGAGAGTTACGGAGAGCAGCGCGGCGCCTGCCATGGCGAAGGTCTTGGTGAACGCGAGCGGCTTGAACAGGCGGCCCTCCTGCTGTTCCAGCGCGAATACGGGCAGGAAGCTGGCGGTGATGATGAGCAGCGAGAAGAACAACGCCGGGCCCACCTGCACGGCGCTGGCGCGCGCCACCTCCCAGCGGTCGGGATCACGGCCTTCGGCCTCGGCGCGCTCGAGGTGCTTGTGCATGTTCTCGACCATCACGATCGCCGCGTCCACCATCGCCCCGATCGCGATGGCGATTCCGCCGAGACTCATGATGTTGGAGCTGACGCCGAAGCCGCGCATCACCAGGAACGAGAACAGGATTCCGAGCGGAAGGGTGACGATCACGACCATCGCCGAGCGCACGTGGAAGAGAAACAGCGCGACGACGAGCGCGACGATCAGCGACTCCTCGAGCAGCTTCTCGCGCAGCGTGCCGATCGCGCTCTCGATCAGGTCGCTGCGATCGTAGGCGGTGCGCAGCCGCACGCCGGCGGGAAGACCCGCCTCGATCTCGGCCAGCCGCTGCTTGACGCGCCGGATCGTTCCGTACGCATCTGCGCCGAAGCGCATGACGACGATGCCGGACACCACCTCCCCCTCGCCGTCGAGATCGGCGGCACCGCGACGGGGCGCCGGACCGATCGAGACGTTCGCCACATCCGCCACCCGGATCGGGGTGCCGTTGGCCGTGGCGCCGACCGCGACATCCCGGATGTCATCCACCCCGCCCAGGTAGCCGAGCCCCCGGATCATGTACTCCCGGCCGCCCATCTCGAGCACCCGGGCGCCGATGTCCACCTGGTGATCGCCGATTGCCGATACGACACGGGTGACCGGGATGTCGAAGGCGCGCAGCCGCTCCGGGTTCACCTCCACCTGGTACTGCTTCTCGAACCCGCCGAGGCTGGCGACCTCGGCGACGCCCGGCACTGCCGTGAGCTGGTAGCGGATGTACCAGTCCTGCAGGGTGCGCAGCGCGGCGAGGTCGAGGCTGTCCGATTCGAGCACGTACTGGTAGATCCAGCCCACACCCGTGGCGTCGGGGCCGAGCGTCGGCTCCACGCCGGTCGGTAGCTGCGGGCGGATGGCGCCCAGGTATTCCAGCACCCGCGAGCGCGCCCAGTAGAGATCGGTCCCGTCCT
Organism: Gemmatimonadota bacterium; assembly: GCA_023554245.1. Lineage (GTDB taxonomy): Bacteria > Gemmatimonadota > Gemmatimonadetes > Palauibacterales > Palauibacteraceae > Carthagonibacter > Carthagonibacter metallireducens. The sequence goes on along the minus strand of JAMJQL010000046.1, from coordinate 8,171 downwards.
CGAAGATCACGTACACGAGGCTGAGCCCGAAGAAGGAGTACGCCCGCACCACCCGGGCGCCCGGCACCTTCAGCATCTCCGTGGCGATCGGGTAGGTGACCTGGTCTTCCACGATCTGCGGCGCCTGTTCGCGGAAGTCGGTCTGAATGATCACCTGCACGTCCGACAGGTCGGGAATCGCGTCGATCGGCGTGTCGAACACGGCCCAGAGGCCGGCCGCGACGAGGGCGAGCGTGCCCAGCAGGACCAGCCCGCGGTTGCGCAGCGAGGCCTCGATGATCCGCTCAATCATGATCGTGCCCGGAATGGTCCATGGTGTCGGCCGACCCCGTCGCCGATGCCTCTGCCGGTGACGGGGCCGCCTCAGGCATCTCGTGCGAGCCGTGCTGCATGCCGGGCATGCCGCCCGCTCCGGTCGCCGCGAGGCGGGACTCGGCGTCTACCAGGAAGTTCGCCGAGGCGACGATCTCCTCGCCCGGCACCAGTCCCTGGAGGATCTCCACCCGCTCGCCGGCCGAGGGCCCCAGCACCACTTCCTGCGGTCGCAGAGTGCCGTTCGGCTCGCGCACGAATACCAGGTTGCGCTCCCCGGTGACCACGACGGATTCGACCGGGACCACCACCGCGTCGTCGTCGATCCGCACGTCGAAGAAGATGGTCGCGAACATGCCCGGCTTGAGGTCGAGCTCCGGGTTGGACAGGGTCACTCGCACCCGGTTGGTGCGGCTGCCGCGATCGACGGTCGGGTAGACGAACGACACCCGGCCCATGAAGTGGCGGCCCGGGTAGGCCGCGACCTCGATGTGAGCCACCGACCCCTCGCTGACGAACCGGATGTCCTTCTCGAACACGTCGCCTTCGACCCACACTTCCGACAGATCGGCGATCCGGTACAGGCGCTGGCCCGCGCTGACGCGCTGTCCCTCGACGACCGACTTCTCGAGCACGAGGCCGCTCACCGGCGATGCCAGGGTCAGCGTCTTCGTCGCCTCCCCGCTGGAGACGAGCCGGTCGATCTGGGCCTCGCTGATGTCCCACCAGGCGAGACGACGCCGGCTGGCCTCGGCCATCCGCTCGGCGTTCTCCCGTGCCGGACCCGATCCGGGGGCGAACCGGTCGCGCAGCCGGATGGCTGTGAGCAGCTCCTGCTGCGCCGCAACGAGCTCCGGACTGTACAGGGTGAGAAGCGCCTGTCCGCGCCGGACTCCCTCGCCCGTCGTGCTCACGTACAGCCGCTCGACGAACCCGTCGATCTTCGGGGTGATGTCGGCCAGCCGCTCTTCGGAGGCCTCGATCCGACCTACCGTGCGCACCGTGGTCTCGAGAGCGCCGCGCGACACCTGAGTGTACACGACGCCGAGCGCTCGCTCCTGCGCCGCGGTCAGGGACACCGGCTCGCGGGCCATCGCCCCCGTCGAATCGGTGGCGCCGCCGGCGCCCATCTGGTGCTGCGAATGGTCCATCTCGGCCATGGCCGGAGCGTCGGACCCCGTCTCGCCGCCACAGGCGGAAAGGGCGATCGCGACCAGTGCGAGCCGCACGACGGCCGGGGCGCGTCTGATATGTCGCATGGGGCGGTTCATCGGTCGCCTCCCGTATCCAGGTCGTGTGTCCATTCCTCGGTGTCCGAGGTCGCGAGCCCGTCGGTCGGCGAGACGCCGACCAGGGCCTCGATCTCCGCTCTCGCCTGCAGCCGCTCGGCGGTCAGACGGACGCTGTCCACCAGAAACCGGTTCACGGTGAGCCGGGCCTCGAGCAGCGTGGCGTAGTCCACGGCGCCCACCTGGTAGGCGCTCAGCGCCGACTCCACCGCGGCGTCGGCCTGCGGGAGGATCTGCACGCGATAGATCTCGTCGAGTGTGCGGGCGCGCTCGTCCGCCGCCCTCAACTCACCCAGGCGGGCATAGGTGTCGAAGTAGAGCTCGAGGGCCCTTGCATCGCTCTCGGCCTGCTCGGCCGCCGCGGCGCGCTCGAGGGGCGCATCCTTCGATCCGCCCCACACCGGCAGCGACACGCCGAGCGCGATCGAGCCCATGTCGGTGTACTGCGGGCGCTGACCCCAGGCCACGCGCAGCTCGAAATCGGGATACCCGGCGCGACCCGCCGCCCGGTAGCTGGCCTCGGCGGCCCGTGCCCGCTCGTGCGCCGCGGCCACGGCGGGACGGCCGTACCGCGCGAGAGCCGCCAGCGAATCGAGCCCGGGCAGCTCGCCGCCGGGGGACGGCATGTCCACCGCGAGGATCGGCTCGTCGGCCGGACGCCCCATCAGCGCGTTGAGGCGCGCCATCGCGGCGATCCGCTCCTGCTCGAGCGCGACCAGGTCGGCAGTGGTGCGACCCACCGCCACCTGGGCCTGCAGCAGGTCCTGCTGGATTCCGGCCCCCGAGGCGTACTTCGCCTCGGCCACCTCGAGGAAGTCCCGCAGCAGCTGACGCGTGTCGGACGTGATGGCGATCGCGCGGTCGAGGTAGCCGAGCCGGGCGTGCATGGCCCGGGTTCGAGCTACGATCTGCGCCTCGACTTCCGCCGCCTCGAGCTCGGCCGCCCGCGCCAGGTGCTCTCCGGCCTGCTTCGAGAATCCCTGGTTGCCGGGCCAGGGGAAGCTCTGCTTGAGTCCGACGAGGTTCATCGTCATCCGCTCGTCGGTGCCGAAGTCGTCCAGCGGACGGTTCAGCAGCCCGAGCTCGAGGACCGGATCGGGCAGCGCCCCGGCGGGCGAGATCCTCTCCCGGTCGGCCTCGGCCCTGAGGCGTGCCGCCTGCACGGACGGATTCGCCTCACGCGCGGCCACGACCGACTCTGTGAGCCGCAGCGTATCCGGGGGCGTGGATGTCGGCCCGTACCCGGCCTGCATCACCTCCGGCTGCTGCGCATGCGACGCCGGCGCCACGCCGAGCGCGATGCAGACCGCCAGCATCGGCGCAGTTCTGATATGTCCTGACACGAAGACCCCTCTCCTGACGCATGAACCCTCAACCCTTGCGGAAGGGACTGCCGAGCGGCTCGGCGGGACGTGCGCAGCACGCCGCCGGGCTCGCACCAGCGAGTCCGGAATCCGGTTTCTCGGATGTACGGCTGCGGGTCAGGCGGTCGGGGGTCGTTCCGGCAGGGAGAGGTCGGCGGTATGCGGGACCCACGCTTCGTCGGTGTCCGCCGCGGTGATGACGGACGGGAGTTCGGCCACCGTCGCGGCGAGCGGCGTCACGACGGTTCCCGAGCACATCATTCCCATCGAGCAGTCGAGTGGCTCGGGTGTGTCGGGCGCCGCATCGGGGGCGGACGTGACCGAAGCGAGGTGCATGTCGGCGTGACCTGCATGCTGACCGGAGTGCTGCCCGGCGTGCTCGGAATGCCCGTGCTCCATCTGCATCACGTGCCCCGCCGAAGCATGGTGCTCGACATCATCACCCGCGCACGGCATTCCCGGCCCCGCCGCGAGCAGCGGGGTCAGAATCGCCAGCAACGTGATGCCGGCCAGCGGATGTCGTCGCACGCGAATCACGGAATCGCGCCCCTTACACTCTCAATCGTGAGTCCCGCCTCGGTTCGCGCTCCGAAACCGTCTTCGGAGCACCCCCAACGGTACGTCGTCGGCGTGTCGAGCGCCAAGTCGGGGGCAGCGGCGACCGATCTGCGCAAGAATCCTGCTCAAGTCCCGAACAGCGCCTCGAGTCGGGATCGGATCTCGTCCCGCACGATGCGAAACGAGTCCAGCACCTCCTCCTCCGATCCCGTCGCGGCGGCCGGGTCCGGCAGCGGCCAGTGGACCCGCCGGGCATCGCCCAGCCACACCGGGCAGTTCTCCTCGGCGCAGAGCGTGATCACGCAGTCCACCGGAGCGGACGCATCGAACTCGCTCCCGCCTGCCATGAACTCGTCGAAGCTCTTGGAGCGCTGCGCGGAGGCGTCGATACCGACATCGGCGAGCGCGGCGACGGCCTGCGGTCGCACCCTGGAGGGCTCCGAGCCGGCCGAGGAGATGCGCACATCCGCCGGTGCGAGGTGTCGGCCCAGCCCCTCGGCCATCTGGCTCCGCGCGGAGTTCGCCACGCAGAGGAAGAGCACGTGCTTCGGACCCAGGGCCTGGAGAATGCGGGCCTCTACGAGCCAGCGGGGCGGAACCCCCGAGCCGTCCTTGTAGCGGCGACAGGCGAAGGCAGCGGGACCGGGGTCGGCGCCCTCGAGGTCCATGCCGTTCACGCGGATCGTGGGCGAGCCGGGGAAGGATCGCTCCTCGGCCTGTTCAGGACTGCGCACCGTCGAGACCTGCACCTCGACACCGGGGGCGATCCGGGCCGCGACATCGCGCACCAGCTCTACGGCGGCCCCGGCGTGCGGACACTCCGGCGTGACGAGGACTTCGATGACGAGGTCCGTCCCGGAGGCGCTCATGCCGAGCCCGTCCCCGTGCCGACCCCACCCGGCACCGCACAGCTGGACACGGACGCGAGCTCGGCCTCCGATTCGGGGAAGTACTTCTTCCGCCACGCGAGCGCCACGTTGACCAGGGCGATCAGCACCGGCACCTCGACGAGGGGCCCGATCACGGCCGCGAAGGCCGCCCCGTGCGCGATCCCGAAGGTCGCCACGGCGACCGCGATGGCGAGCTCGAAGTTGTTCGACGCCGCGGTGAACGAGAGCGTGACCGTGACCGGGTAGTCGGCCCCCACCTTACGGCTCATGAAGAAGGTGATCGTGAACATGAGGACGAAGTAGATCAGCAGCGGGATCGCGACCCGGAACACACTCAGCGGCTCGGCGACGATCGCCCGGCCCTGGATCGAGAACATGACGACGATCGTGAACAGCAGGGCCACGAGCGTGATCGGGCTGATCTTCGGCACGAAGACCTCGTGATACCACTCCTTCCCCTTCGCCCGCACCAGGATCGCCCGCGTGAGGAAACCGGCGATGAACGGGATGCCCAGGTAGATGAAGACGCTTTTCGCGATCTCACCCATCGTCACGTCGACCACCGTGCCCTCGAGCCCGAGCCAGCCCGGAAGCACCGTGATGAATACCCAGGCGTAGACGCTGAAGAAGAGGACCTGGAAGATCGAGTTGAACGCCACCAGGCCGGCCGCGTACTCCGGGTCGCCCTCGGCGAGGTCGTTCCACACGATCACCATCGCGATGCAGCGGGCCAGCCCGATCAGGATCACGCCGACCATCAGCTCGGGGTAGTCGCGCAGGAAGAGGATCGCGAGCGAGAACATGAGCAGCGGCCCGATCACCCAGTTCTGGATCAGGGACAGGCCGAGCACTTTCCCGTTGCGGAAGACGTCGCCGAGTTCTTCGTAGCGGACCTTGGCGAGCGGCGGGTACATCATCAGGATCAGGCCGATCGCGATCGGCAGAGAGGTCGTGCCGACATGCGTGGCCTCGTTCCAGTCCCGGACCGCCTGCGGCCACAGGTACCCGATCCCGATCCCCACCGCCATCGCGACGAAGATCCACAGCGTCAGGTAGCGGTCGAGGAAGGAGAGGCGGCGGCCGACGGATTCTTGGTCCGGGGACGCCTCGCTCGAACCGGTGGACTGGAGCCGGGAACTGAGTCCGCTCATCGCTTCCCCTGCTGAAGATTCATACCCGCGTACAAGGGTACATTCGGCCCGCGCTTGAGCGTCGGCAAGACCGCGCCACGGGTCCTCGACGCAGCCCCGGAAAGCGCTTGACGGAGACCGCTCTCGTGGATAGGCTACGCGCCAGTTGAGAACGAGTTTCAACTGCAGCTTCCGAGGGCTGCGGTTTCCCGACTACTCCGAGTGAACCGATGCGCATCAGGCAACCCCCGAGTGCGATGCGGTACGCGCTTCTCGCAGTCGCGACCTTGCTTGCGCTCACGTCCGCACCCTCCGCCGTCGCCCAGGAGCCCGATGAGCCCCTCGAGACTCGAATCGAGCGACTCGAAGCGCAGGTCGAGGCCCTCAGCGAGCAGCTCGCCGCGGGCGCCGACAGCGCCGAGATTGAGAACATCCGAAAGCAGATCGACGCGATCACCCGGGAGCTCGAAGCGATGAGGCTGGGGGACGACCTCGTGGCCCGCGCCGACACGATCGGGTTCGGCCTCGGCCCCGCCGCGTCGAAAGTGTACCGGGGCAGCCAGGGCGTCTCGATCGGCGGATACGGCGAGTTCATTTACACGAACCCGTCGTCCACCCGCGAGGACGGAACACCCTCGGGAGCGACCAGCCAGGTCGACGCGCTGCGCGGCGTGTTCTACGTCGGCTACAAGTTCGACGAGCGCTTTCTGTTCAATTCCGAGGTGGAGATCGAGCACGGCAGCACCTCCGAATCAGGCTCGGTGTCGCTGGAGTTCGCCTACCTGGACTGGCGGTTCAATGGACTGCAGGGCAGCACCGGCGCGCGCGGCGGTCTGGTGCTCCTGCCGATGGGCTTCATCAACGAGCTGCACGAGCCGCCCACCTACCTGGGCGTGTCGCGGCCCGAAACGGAGCGGCGGATCATCCCCACCACCTGGCGCGAGCTGGGCATCGGGATGTTCGGAACCGCGGGCGACTTCGACTGGCGGGCGTTCGTGGTCAACGGGCTCGACGGCTCGGGCTTCGACGGGAGCGGACTGCGCGGGGGACGCCAGAAGGGCTCGAAGGCGCTGGCCGAGGATTTCGCCCTGTCGGCCCGGGTGGACTGGAACGGGGTGCCGGGACTCCTGCTCGGCGTGTCCGGCTACTACGGCGGCTCCGGGCAGGGCGTCGAGGACCCCGGCTCGCCGGGCGAGACGATCGGCGCGAGCACGCTGATCGTGGAAGGCCACGCGGGCTACCGTTGGCGGGGATTCGACCTGCGTGGACTGTTCGCGATCTCGACCGTGGATGACGTGGCCGCCCTCAACGCGGCGAACGGGCTCACGGGCGACGCGTCGATCGGGGAGCGGCTGACCGGCTGGTACCTGCAGGCGGGCTACGACGTGCTGCGCCCGGCCCGGACCGGCGTGCAGCTGCTGCCCTACCTGCGGTACGAGCAGATCGACACGCAGGCCGAGGTGCCGCAGGGATTTGCCGCCGACCCCGCGAACGATCAGTCGCTGGTGACCCTCGGTGCGCAGGTCCTTCCGATCCCGAACATCGCGGTCAAGCTCGATTACACCTTCGTGTCGAACGAAGCGCAGACGGGCACCGATCGACTGAGCGCATCGCTCAGCTACATGTTCTGACCGCCGCGATGCGCGGACTCGCGACCTGCTTCGTCCTGCTCTTCGCACCAGCCGGATCTGTTCACGCCCAGGTGCTGCTGACCCAGGAGCAGGCGCTCGATCTCGCCTTCCCGCCCCCCACCGAGGTGGAACGTCGCACCGCATTTCTCGATGAAGAACAGATCGAGGAGGTCCGTCGGCTTTCCGCCCCGGCCCGGAGCAGGTACGAGCGCTCCGTCGTCTCCTATTACGTGGGCGTGGACGGAGACGGCCCGCTCGGCGCCGCGTATTTCGACGCGCACCGGGTCCGCACCCTGCAGGAGGTGCTCATGGTGGTGGTGAGCCCGGAGGGGCTCGTCTCCCGGATCGAGGTGCTGGGGTTCGCAGAGCCCCCGGAATACATGGCCCCCGATGGATGGATGGAGCTGTTCCGGGGACGCGGACTCGAAGAGGCGAACTCCACCCGCGGAGAGATTCCGCTGATCACAGGAGCGACCCTGACCTCGCACGCCGTCTCGGACGCCGTGCGCACGAGCCTCGCTCTCCACCAGGTCATCCGTCCCTTCGGCAGCGGAGACGCCCCGTGACCCGGTTCGAGCGCTGGTCGCTGTGGGCCACCACGCTCGCCGTATCGATGACAGGCCTGGGGTTCACCTGGGCGAAATACTTCGCCGAATCCGACGATCCTTGGGCGGTGGTCAACCATCCGCTGGAGCCGTGGCTGCTCAAGCTGCACGTGATCAGCGCACCGCTGTTCGTGTTCGCCGTGGGACTCGTGACGATGCGCCACATCCTGCCGCACCTGATGAGCGGCACTCCGGAGGGACGACGGACGGGGCTGGTGATGGTGTGGACCACCGTGCCGATGGTGGCGACCGGCTACCTGTTGCAGGTGATCGCCGTGCCGGACTGGTTGCTGCCCCTGGCGATCGGACACATCGTGGTCGGCATTCTCTTCCTCGTCGGATTTCTGCTGCACCGCGTCCGGAGGGCGAACCGCTACTAGCCCCGCATCCCG
>JAMJQL010000045.1 GCA_023554245.1 Gemmatimonadota bacterium | reverse complement strand
CTCTCCCGGCTCCAGGAGCTCGACCCGGGTGGTGCCGACGCGCTCTTCGCCGAGGGAGTGTACCGCTACTACGCGCAGGCCGACTACGATTCGGCGCTCGAGGCCTTCACGCAGGCCCGGAGCGCTCGGCCGGGAGACCCGGAAATCATGCAGCACGCGGCCTGGGTGATGCGCCGGCTCGGGCGTTGGGATTCCGCCGTGGAGCTCGTAGACCGGGCCATACAGCTCGATCCGCGCAACGCGACTCTCGTATGGAACCAGGCCTTGAATCACTACCGCCTGCTGGATTACGAGACCGGCCGACGGCTGTTCGACGTCGCGCTCGAGCTCGACCCGCTGGCGAGAATCACCGGGATATTTCTGGTCGAGCTCCGGCTGTTCACCGAGGGTGACTCCGCGGCGGCCCGACGGACTCTCGCCGCCGGCCGGGGAATGGAGGCGGAGGGCCAGCGCGTGGCATCGCAGTTCTGGCTCTCCTACATGGACAGGGACTTCCCGGCGGCGATCGAACTTGCCCTACGCATGACCGGCGAACCCGAAGGGATCGCCAGCTCTGCCACGGTTCTCCGGCTCATGCCGCGCGAGAGCCGGCTCGCCTACGCCTACCGGATGATGGGCAACGAGGACGAGTCGAAGGCGTGGGCCGACAGCGCCGTGCGGAGAGCCCGTGCCGAGCTGGATGACCGTCCGACGCCTGATCCCCGGGACAAGTTCGGTGTCGCCGCCGTCGCCCACGGTGCCCTGGCGGTCGCCCTCGCAATACGCGACGAGCCTGGAGATGCCGAGGAGGCCGTTCGACACGCCGAGCAGGGGGTCCGGCTGCACGGTTACGACGTGGACGCGGTCGACTCGGACCTCACCGACTGGAACCTGCTCCAGACCTACGTGCTGACGGGTAGCACCGACGAGGCGTTCTCGCACATGGAGGAGCTCCTGTCACGTCCGAGCGTCTTCGGCCTCGGCGACCTTAAGCTCGACCCGCTGTACGACGGACTTCGCGATGACCCCCGCTTCCCGGAGCTGGTCCGCCGACTCGAGCGGCAGACCGAGCGTTGAGCCGAAGAAGAATCGGCTACGCCCCGTGACCAGCAACCCCGACCCGACTTTCTTCGAAACCTCCGCCGACCTTCGCGCCTGGCTCGAAGCGCACCACGACTCCGCCGACGAACTCTGGGTCGGCTTTCACAAGAAGGCCACCGGCCAGCCCAGCATCAACTGGCCCGAGCTGGTGGACGAGCTCCTCTGCTTCGGCTGGATCGACGGGCTGCGCAAATCGATCGACGAGCAGCGGTGGATGATCCGGGTGACGCCCCGGCGGTCGCGCAGTCGATGGAGCGAAGTGAACGTGCGGCGGTTCGAGGAGCTGGGCGCGGAGGGCAGGGTGGCGCCGGCCGGAGTGGCGGCGCATGAGCGCTGGAAGCAGGAGGCCAGGTCCGCCGCAGCGGAGCCGGAGGTAGACGAACTCAGCCCCGGGCTCGCGTCGCGGCTGCACGCGAACGAGTCGGCCAGCTCCTATCTCGAGGCCGAATCGGAGAGCTATCGACGCACGGTGATCCGCTGGGTGATGAGCGCGAAGCGGGAGGAGACCCGGCTGCGCCGGCTCGACCGGCTGATCGAGGACTCGGCGGCAGGTGTTCGGATCAGGGAGATGCGGCGCTGAAGACCGCCTCGAGGTCGATCTCGCCGAGAGTCTCGCCGGCGAGCCGCACGGGGAGGATGCCGGTGCAACGCTCGCAGACCGCACCCCCGTGGAAGCGCCATACCTCGACCGCCCGTGACGCCGGATCGACGATCCAGTACTCCTCTACGCCCTGCCGCTCGTAGAGCTTGAGCTTCACGCCCCGGTCCCGACGTTGCGTGCCCGGCGAGAGGATCTCGATGACGATATCCGGAGCCCCTCGAATCCAGTCTTCGTCGATGATCCCTCTACGAGCCGCGGCGATCACCACGATGTCAGGTTGGACGCCCTCGCCTGTGGAGGGAAACTCGACTCCGACGGGAGCGTGGAACATCAGGCCGAGCCGGCCACCATCGAGCAGCCCTCGAAGCGCAGCTTCCAGCTCGCCGCTGATCCACTGGTGTCGCACGGAGGGCGCCGGCGTCACGTGCAGCTCACCCGCGATCGCTTCGTAGCGATTTCCGTCGTCCGGCATCTGCTGGACGTCGTGCCAGGTGATCTGAGAGAGCGCCATACGAGGCACATTATACCTCCGGGTCGGGACGCGTGGCACCCGACGGTGCGCTCTTCGGTTCAACGAGTCATCATCGCTGTGGATTCGCGGTGGCGTCGTCCTCTGGAGCTTCGGGCGAGTCGCCGATATCGAGCTGCTCTGACTCCACAGGCTCGTCGACCTCCGCCGGCTCATCCGCCGCCGGCTCGTCGGCCGGCCCACCGCGCTCGATCCGCCACAGCAGGTCGGTGCTCTGCTGGTCGCCGGTGATCGCTTCGATCGACCAGCGCGAGGTCAGCAGGTAGCGGAGTCGCAGGGTGCTGATCGGCTCGTACAGGCCGATTCCGTAGCCGACGTATAGCTTGGGCGAGAGATATTTCCCGACCACCAGCTGGGCCTTGTTCTGCTGTGTACCCGTTTCCACCCGTGCCTCGTCGAGCCCGATCGAGGGGGCGAGACTCATGGCCAGCATGTTGGCTCCCAGGAGGGCGGCGGCGTTCGAAGCCTGGTTGCCCTCGGTACCGCTCGTCTGGCTCATCGGGCGCCCGAACAGGATGTACGACATGATGTCGCTCTCCGTTCTCGGCGGATTCGAGTAGGTCTCGAGAGCCAGGTTCTGCACGGTGCCTCCGACCCGGAAGCCGGCTTCGGTCCCGTCGGTGGCGCGTACGAAGGCGCGGGCGTCGATCGCCGGATCATCGACCGGGCCGTTGAAAATCAGCCGTCCGGGGTCGATGCGGAGCTCCTGTCCGAGCTGGCGGAAGGTCCCGTTGACCATCCGGATCTCGCCCCGGCCCCGCGGGTCGGCGCCGGGTGCCTGGGTGATGTTCAACCCGCCGAGCAGCTGCGCGTCGAGACCGAACCCGTCGAAGTAGACGTCATCTCCGAGGGTGAGGGTGATGTCGACTTCGAGCGGCACGGGCGCCGAGCGCTCGCTCGTGGTATCGCCGACGATAATGACGTCGTCGGACGGCGTCACGGCCGACTCGGGCAGGTCCGGAATACCGATGAGGGCGCTCGGGACCGTTACGTCTCCCGCCAGGCGGAGCTTCGTTCCGTCGAAGGCGACGTCGAGGGAAGGTGACGCGGCGACGCGGATCTCCGGCGTGTCCATGACCCGAAAATTCTCGCCCCGGATCTGGAATGTGCTGGGCTCCTCGGACGAGGGATAATTCTCCGATACTCCGGAAAGTGTCAGCGTACCCTCGCCGGAGGTCACCTGTCCATCCAGCCGGATCTCGCCGTCGGCGGCGCTCACGGCATCGAAGCGGATGTCCCGGAGCTCGAGGCCGAGAAGCGGAATCAGCGCGTAGCCGTCAGCGACATTCGCCGTTCCATCCACCTCGAGCTCTCCCAGGGTTCCGCCGATCCGGGAGTCGAGCGAGAAGCGGCCCTTCACATCAGAGACCTCGGGGAGAAAAGCCTCGATGACATACAGGTCGTCGACCTGGATCGAGAGGGTAGCATCGACCGGCTGCTCCGCCGGAACGATCTCGAGTGAAGTGAGCTCCGGCATCCGGATCTCGCCGCGGACCGTGATCAGGTCCTCCGATCCCGGTACGGACACGGCGAGGTCCGTCTCGCCGGTGAGGCCGTCAGGACCCACGCGCGCATCGAGGCGGAAGGGATCGAGCGTCAACAGGTACGCCTCCTGACGCACCGTGTTGCGAAGCCGCATCGAGTCGGTTGCCGCGGCGAGCGTTCCCGTCAGCGCACCTGCCTCGTCGACTTCGAGTTCCACAAGGGCGTGCATGCTGCCCCAGGCGTCCCAGCGGGGCAGGGCATAGGCGGAGAACAACTCGAGGTCGTCCACCGCGAGCTCGGCCCGGGCGGAGAATGGCTGCGAGTCGAGCGCGGACAGGTCCTGCGGCTGGTAGAGGGCGAAGGGCGAGTCGATCTCGCCCTCGACCCGGACCAGGGCGGCGCCCGCCGAATCGGTGAGGACCAGGTCCACCTCGCCGACCGATCCACTGTCCGCCGAGGTCAGCGCGAACACGATCGGTTCGAAGCGAAGCAGCAGTCTGCCGCCTTCGTCGCTCCGGGGAAGTGCCAGGCTTCCGGCGGTGGTGCGGAGGTCGATCGTGCCCTTCACCGGGCCCTGCGCCTCCTGATCGAGATCGATCACGGCATCGATACCGGCCTCGACCTCGTAGCCTTCGGGCATCAACGGCGCGAAGCGCTCCAGTCGCAGCGAGTCGATCGAGGCGTCGAGCCTCAGACCCGTGTCGTCGCTTGCGCCGCCGGCGCAGATCCGGGCCGGATCGGATCGAAGGCAGAGCTCTTCGAATTCGACGCCAGGGCCGACGGCGAGCGCGGCCGGCGCCTCCAGAGCCCAGGCTCCGATCGTATCGGCGCGGAGCGCGAGAGTGTCGAGCGTCCCGGCCCAGCGTCCGGCCTCATCGAGACCCCCCGATGCCTCGAGCGCGAGCTCGGCCCGCGGTCCGGAGGCGGAGATGCGCAGCTGGTGGTCGGCGCGGCGGCCGGTGAGGCCCACGCGGACCGAGTCGAGGTCCCGGCCGGCGACACCCACGCCGAGCGCAAGCAGCTCTGCCTGGAGCGGACCGGCGAGGTCGACGTCCACGTCGCCGCTCACCGAGGAAGCCGAGGCGGCATCCGTGACGATTTCCTCGGCCCGGAGATTCGCGGAGATGCGAGGTGTATCCCGGGGACCCGACGCGCGGCCATCGGCGGTCAGGGAGCCGGAGGCGCCCGGCAGCAGAAGGCCCAGATCCGGGACCTCGGCATCGAAAGCGAGGTCGAGGGTCTCGCCGGCCTGACCGGAGACTTCGACCCGGGCCGGTCCCCACGCGATCCGGGCCGCGGACAGCTCGATCTCGGGTCCGGCGACCCGGGCTGCGAATCGCCCGTCGAGTGACTCGCCCCGCAGCTGCCCGTAGATCGTGTCGATCGCCGCATCGAGCTCGATGGTTCCCTCTTCGCTCATGCCGCCGGCGCTCTGACCCCGGAGGGAGATCCGGCCGGGCCACTCGTCGGGCTCGGGCAGCAGCGGGGCAGGGGCGAGGGAATCGGCCGCGATCGTCAGGTCCCAGGTGATCGCGGGCCACCAGGCGAGCTCGCCAGAAGCGGCCGTGTGGCCATCGAGCGCGGAGACCGAAAGAGTGTCGAGCCGGAATTCGACGTTCGAGCCGGCACCCGAGATCATGACGTCGGCCGTGGTCAGGTCGGGCGCATCGATTCGGGCCGTGGCATCCAGCGCGTAGGACTCCAGGCTGCCGGGCGTGGCCGATCTCGCGGCCCCGTCCGAGCCCCGTCCCGGTCCGGAGAGGCGGAGCCGGGCATCCGAGACCCGGATCGAATCGGCAGTCGTGACCTGCACACCGCGGACGACGACCGAATCGAAGCTCAGGGCGACGGGCAGGTTCGCGAGCGGTGGACCGGGTTCGGCATCCGGTTCCGGTTCGACTTCAACCGAATCGGCGCCCGACGGGGGTTCCTTGAGCCGGATCTCTGCGCCGTCAATGACGAGGGACCGGATGTGGGCCTTCCTGCGGATGATTCCGAGTCCCCGCCAGTCGAGCTCGACCCGGTCCACGTCGGCTTCGACCGCCGGGTGATCCACGTGCACGCCTTCGAGGGAAAAACGGTCGATAAGTCGGCCCTCGAAGCTATCCACCTCGACCGCGAGATCATCCGGGAGAAAGCCCTCGGCCAGGGACAGTACGGTGCGGCCGCCCGGGGTGGTGCCGACCAGGTACGCGCCGATGCCGACCAGCACCAGCGCGAGCCCGAGCAGCCCGATTCCGGTCCAGCGCAGCCAGCGGGGCATCAGAAGTCGGGTCCGATCGCGAGGTGGAGCCGCAGCGGTCGCTCGCCCTCGGGCTTATCCAGCCCGAACCCGAAGTCGATCCGGATCAGCCCGACCGGCGAGATCCAGCGTGCGCCCACTCCCGTCCCGAACCGGATCGTCCCGCCGAAGTCGGTCAGCGCGTTTCCGGCATCCAGGAACACGGCCGCCGACCACTTCTCGAGGATCCGGTACTCGAGCTCGGCGCTGCCCACCAGCAGACTGTTGCCGCCGGTGACCTGGTCGTCCTCGTTCAGCGGTCCGAGCGACTGGTAGTCGTAGCCCCGGATGCTCCGATCGCCGCCGGCGAAGAACCGGATCGACGGAGGCAGCTGGCGGAACTGGTCGGTGCCCAGCCAGCCCACCTCGGCCCGCGCGATCCCTCTCATCTTCGGCCCGACCGGCAGGATCGTCTTCGCGCTGAGGAGGCCCCGGAAGAAGCTCGCCGACGAGGCGACGCCTTCCACGGCCCCCCGGAGCTCGAGCGTTCCCCCGATGCCCCGCGTCGCGTAGAGACGGTTGTCGGCCTGGGACCAGCTCCACGATGCGGTCGGCTGGGTCAGGTTCGAGACCGCCGTGTCGGCGGCCACGGAGAAGTCGTCGTGCTGATAGCGCAGCGAGAACACCTCGCGCACCGAGCCCCGCAGGTGGCCGTAACTCAGGCCGACCAGGCCCTGGAGGGTCTTGCTCGTCACCCACTCGATGTTCCCGTAGCGGCCCGTGACCGTCCAGAGCGCGGGATTCGGGAGCCCGACGGGGATGTTGTACCGGCCCGTCAGGCTCTGCTCGGTGGTCGAGATTCGCGCATCGAGGTCGGCGAAATGACCGCGGCTGTTCAGGCGCCGGAACTCGGAGGCGAGCCGGATCCGCGGACCCGTGTCCGTTCCGTAGCCGACGCCGACCTCCCAGCGTTGCGTCTTGCGCGGCCTCGCATGGATCTCGATCGGCACCTGCAGGTCGTCGCCCGCCAGGTCGCGCCGCGGGACGATCTCGACGTTGGCGAAGTAGGTCGTCCCGGCGAGACTGGATTGCAGCTCTCGGAGATCGGCCGAGTTGAAGGGCTCGCCCTGCTCGAACAGCACGTGGGGCTCGAGGATGTCCTCGTCCACCCAGTCCTGGTCGATCGAGACCGGACCGAAGTAGAATCGGGGCCCCGAAGTCATGTTCAGGACGATGTCGGCTGACTGCGCGGACCGGTCCACGCGGATCAGGGTGCTGTCCCATGCGGCGTCCAGGTAGCCGCGATCGGCCGCGAGCAGTTCGAGGGTCTGCTTCGAGAGCTCGTACGCCGGGTGATTGAGCGTGTCCCCTTCGGCCAGGGGAAGGGAGGCGATCGTCTCCACGAATACGCTGTCGTTTCCCGCCTCCCCTTCGACCCGGATATCCAGTCGGGTCACGATCGTGGGCGGACCGGCATCGACCACGTATCGGGCCCGCCAGGGTGAGCTCTCGCTGTCGAGGTAGGGCTCGATGGCGGGGGAATAGAAGCCGAACGGCTCCAGGGCTCTCGCGATCTGCTCGGGGGCCTTCTCGTGGAGTCTGTAGACGTGACCGGGGCGCAGGTCGCCCGACCGGGACTCTCGCACGATACCGACGAGCGCTTCGACATTCGCGAGCAGTTCATCCTCGAGTCCGACGATCTCGACATCGACGCGGATGCGCTCGGGTGAAGGCCCGGGCTCGGCAGCCTCCTGCGCGACGCCGGCACGGACCGCGGAAAGTCCGAGCGTCAGAGAGGTCAGGGCGAGGAAGCCCGCGCGGTGAGTGAGAAGCCCTTCCAACATACCCGAAAGGGAGCGGAATCACGGACGGATGGAAAGGGGCCGAGGTTCGCGTCAGAGGATGGTGGGCACGGGCGGGATCTTCGCCCCCGGCCGGGAGTACCGTCGATCCAGAGCGCGGCCCGCGAGACCACCGATTCCAGCAGAAGAGCCCACGCGATCGTGATCGAACGAGAATCCCCCGTTTCTGAGAACCGGGTCCTGGTGCTGTTCGCGCACCCCGCCCAGGAGAAGTCTCGGGTGAACCGCATCCTCGTGGAGGGGATCCGGGACCTGCCGGGCGTGACCGTGCACGACCTGTACGAGGCGTATCCCGAGCTCGACATCGAGGTACGACGCGAGCAGGAGCTCCTCCTGGCACACGACGTGATCGTCTTCCAGCACCCCTTCTTCTGGTACAGCACGCCCGCGATTCTGAAGGAGTGGCAGGACCTGGTGCTGGAGCATGGCTGGGCCTACGGAAGCACCGGAAACGCGCTGCACGGAAAGCGGATGCTGAACGCGGTCACGACGGGAGGCCGCGAAGTCGCGTATGCGCGCGACGGCCACAACCATTTCACGATGCGTGAGTTGCTGGTCCCGCTCGAACAGACGGCCCGGCTGTGCGGAATGCGGTTCCTCGCCCCGTTCGTCGTGCATGGCACGCTCGGCATGACGCGGGAGCAGGCCGACCGGCACGCGTCCGATTGGCGCCGGACGATCGAGGCGCTGCGCGACGACCGGGTGGACCTCGATCGAGCGGTCGCAGCGGCCCGACTCAACGCGGACTTCGACGCCCTGCTCCGGGACTGAGGGAGAGCTCATGCACGCAGAAGGGTTCTTCTGGCAGGCCTTCGTCTATCTCGCCGCGGCGGTGATCGCCGTCCCGATCGCCAAGCGGCTCGGCCTCGGATCGGTGCTCGGCTACCTGATCGCGGGGATGGTGATCGGACCGTTCGCGCTCGGGCTGATCGGGGAAGAAGGACAGGACGTGATGCACTTCGCCGAGTTCGGCGTGGTGATGATGCTGTTCCTGATCGGCCTCGAGCTCCGTCCGACCCTGCTGTGGGAGATGCGCAAGCCGATCCTCGGCCTCGGAGGTCTCCAGGTCGGAATCACGACGGTGCTGCTCGCCGGCGTCGGCGTCCTCGCCGGGCTTCCGTGGCAGACCGCGGTCGCCGTGGGGATGACGCTGGCGCTCTCCTCCACCGCGATCGTGCTGCAGACCCTCAACGAGAAGAACCTGATC
>JAMJQL010000044.1 GCA_023554245.1 Gemmatimonadota bacterium | reverse complement strand
TCCTCGTATCTGAGATCGAAGGCAGGCGGTTCGCCGCCGGGGCCCTTCAGGTAGTGCTCGAGCCAGCGCAGGCTGCGCAGGTTGTAGTCGAGTCGGGCCGCCGCTCGCGCGTTTCCATGCCCTTCGCCGGGATAGAGGATCAGCCGGACGGGCGCCTGGCCGCGAAGCTTCAGGTGCCTGTACATCTCGATCGACTGGTCCGTGGGCACACGGGTGTCCTCCTTCCCGTGCATGATCAGCAGCGGCGTCTTCGAGCTGTCGGCCCAGAAGATCGGACTGCGCTCGAGGAAGAACTGCCAGTCCTCCCACGGATACATCCTCTGGTGGACGAGGTACATCTCCTCGGGGATGTCGCTCACTCCGTCTTTCGAGATCGTGTTCGAAATCCCGACGAACATCACCCCGGCCGCAAACCGGTCGGAGTAGCGCGTGGTCAGCCACCCGGTAGCGTATCCGCCGTAGGATCCGCCCGTCACTCCGACCCGGTCGCCGTCGGTCACGCTGATCTCGATCAGGTGATCCACTCCGTCCACGATGTCGTCGAATTCCTTCCCGGCGAAGTCACGGTGGTCCAGCATGCTGAACTCGACGCCGCGGCCCGTACTGGCCCGGTAGTTCGGGTAGAAGACGGCGAATCCGTCGGCCGCCGCGACCTGACCGAGCGTGGAATAGCCGGTCATCCACCCGTTGCGCTGGTGGGCCTCCGGGCCGCCATGCACCACGACGATCGTCGGAGCGTCATCGCGTCCGTCGAGCGGTCGGATCAGGATTCCCTCGAGCCGCAGGCCGTCAGCCGCGATCCACTCGACGGGCTCCTGCGAGGCCAGCCTGCGGTCGGCCAACCAGGGATTCGAGTCCGTGATCCGGCGCGGCTCGCCGCCACCGTCGCTCACGTACAGCTCGCCCGGGTGCGCTGGGGTCTGTCCGACGAACGCCATGATGCCGGAGCCGACCGGCGCGGAAATCCCCGCCAGGATTGGACCGCCCTTTTCGATCACGGTACGATCCCGCGATCCGTCCACGCGCACCGTACCGATCCGCGTCTCAACTCCCTCATCCGAGAGGTACGCCAGCGTCTCTTCGTCCTGCCAGGCGAAGCTCGCGATGTGTCCTTCGAGTCCGGGCAGCAGATCCTGAAAGCTCCCGTCCGAAGCCCGGGCGACCATCAGGCGTCCTTCCTTCGGGTCGTTGATCGTCTCCGCCGACACGAATGCAACGTGCTCTCCATCCGGGCTGAAGCCTACCTGTCCGAGCTTGCCCGGGTTCTCGATCCGCGTCAGGACCGAGCCACTCCCGGCATCGACGATCCGGAGCTTTCGCTTCATGTATCTGTCGTCGATCAGCGGGGTGGGAGCCAGCGCCACCACGAGCCGCTCTCCGTCCGGCGCCCAGTCGATCACGCTGGCATGCCCCTCCAGCGGAAGAACCCGGGCCGATCCTTTCCGGCCCAGCTCGGCCACCCAGACGCGGGTGAACGGGTCATCCTCCTCGTAGACCTCCTGCCGGAAGCCTCGCTTCCGCATCGCTTCGCGATACTCGGGCTCAGCGTCACGAGCCAGAAAGGCGACACGCCGACCGTCCGGACTGATCGCGTAAGACGAGATCGAGCTCTCGTGCTCGAGGATCTTTCTCGATTCGCCCCCGGCCACGGGAATGGCGTATAGAGAGGTCCCACCGTCTCCGTCGCGTCTCGCCAGGTAGGTGACCGCCGTACCGTCCGGCATCCACCCCGGGGAGCCTACGCGAAGGTCTCCACCCACGAATTCCCGCGTCGTCCCGGTCGCCACGTCCATCACGTGGAGCCTGCGCCAGGCCACGCCGTCGTCCTCCGTGAGCGGATCGCGCGGGACGTTGAGCAGGTACGCGACCCGATTCCCGTCGGGGGATACGACGGGGCTCGAGACGCTCCGGATCCGGGTGACGTCGTGGGCGGTCATGCCGCCATTCGGTGCCTGCGCCCGCGCGGGGGCGATCGAGAGCACCGCCAGCGCCAGCCCGCCGGCGCAGGCCCGTGACCACTGCCTGTGTTCGGAGAAACGCATCGGTTCTATCTCCTTGTCTCGTTGACACTCATGACTCAGAAAGGCGACTCAGCCAGGATCCGGCTCACTTCATCCCATGCCCCCGGATTCCAGGAGGGTGTCGTCGTGCTCTCGGCCAGGTTCCAACCGACCAGGAACGCGAGGCGGGCGACACGGGTCAGCTTGTCGGCGTCGATCTCATCCACCTCGTCGGACGGAGCATGGTAATCTTCATGCAGCCAGGTCGTGTAGAACACGGCCGGGACCTGCTTACGTACGAAGGCGACGTGGTCACTCCGGAAGAACGCATTCTCCGACGGGTCCGGGTCGGGAGCGATCACGAGCCCGAGCTCCGGGTGTGCGGCAGCCACCTGCTCCGAGAGCGTACCCAGCGAGCTGTACTCGCCCCCGATCGCGATCAGGGTGTCGGGCGCGTTACGACCGACCATGTCGGCATTGATGTTGGCGATCACGCCCTCGATCGGTACGGTGGGATTGTTCGCCCAGTAATTCGCTCCGAGCAGACCCTTCTCCTCGCCGCTCACCGCGAGGAACAGGACCGAGCGCTTCGGTGGTTCGGGCAGGGCCGCGAAGGCCTCCGCGACTTCCAGGACCAGGGCCGTGCCGGAAGCGTCATCGTCCGCCCCGTTGTAAATCGAGTCTCCCTCGGCATCGGGCGTACCGATGCCCACGTGATCGAAGTGCGCCGAATAGACGATGTAGCTCTCCCCGAGAGCCGGGTCCGAGCCCGGCAACAACGCCACCACGTTCGGCGGATCGAACTCTTCCCGGTCCATCGCCACACGGATCGACAGGTCGAAACCGAGGTCCATCGGAGTGCCCGATCCCTCCGTGGGGGCTACCGCGTCGATATCCAGTCCGGCCGCTTTGAAGAGATCGGCCGCGGCTGACCGCAACACACCCAGCACCGGGATCTCCTGCGCCGGAAGTCCGGCTACCTGCTCCGTGATGGAAGGGATCGCCTGTGCGGGGATCGCCGGATTCAGAATGATCAGCAGACCAGCGGCACCCGACTGCGCGGCGTATCCGATCTCGGTGAACAGTTCCATTCCGAGCCCGGGTCCGCTGGTCACCGCGACGACCCTGCCCTCGGCCTCCGGGGGATAGGCATTGTCTCCGACCGCACCTCCATAGACCACACCTGCGTGGAGCCGCTCGTGATCCGGGCCCAGCGGCATGGCGAACCACTGTTCTCCGAAGGCGAGCGAGGCGCCGCCGCCTTTCCCTTCGGCCATCAGGCTCGAGGCCTCGGCATCGAACGAGGCGCTGATGTACGGATAGCGCTGCAGCCAGCCACCATCGTCTCCCGCGGGTGTCAGACCGAGTGCATCGAATCGACGTGCGATGTACTCCGCGGCTGCCTCGAGCCCGGGACTGGGCGTATCCCGGCCGGCCAGTTCATCGCTGGCGAGAAATGCGACGTGACCCAGGATTCCGGCCGAGTCGATCCGGGTCGCGGCCGCCGCCACTGCGGCACGCGGATCGGGCGCGACATCGGGAGCGGGCGACGAGGAGCAGGCGGCCAGCGCGCTGATCGCGACGAGGGCGGATCCTGTCCTGCTGCTGAATCGAATTCCGTCCATTCAGTCCTCCGCTGAAAGGAAGCGGGGCCACCCGCCCGTCGGGCCGTGGCCCCGCGGGCCGGGTGCGGCCCGTTCGAAATTGGCCTTTGCCGATGGCATGAGGCAAGTCGCGCATCTATCGGAATGCCTCGCGAATCGTCGCGCCGGTGACCATCTTCGCGTCATGTCAGAATCGCCTCCTCTTCACGGACTCAAAGTCCTCGAGCTCGCAGGTGTCCTGGCCGGACCGGCGGCAGGGATGTTCCTCGCCGAGCTGGGCGCCGACGTGATCAAGATCGAGAATCCATCCACCGGGGGAGACGTGACCCGGGGCTGGCGCCTCCCGGCGGAACCCGCGGACACCGATGTCACGGCATACTTCTGCGCGGCAAACTGGGGCAAGCGCTCGCTGGCCGTGAACCTCAGAGATCCCGACGGCCTCGCGCTGGTCCAGCGGATCGCCCGCGAGAGTGACGTCGTGCTCGCGAGCTATCGTCCCGGTCAGGCCGAGGCGCTGGGCGTGGACGCTCTGACGCTCCGGGCTGCAAACGAGCGTCTGATTTATGCAGAGGTGACCGCATACGGGGCCGGGGATCGGCGGCCCGGCTACGACGCGCTGCTCCAGGCCGGGACGGGATTCATGTCGATCAACGGCGAACCCGGGGCCCGTCCGCTCAAGATGCCGGTGGCATTGATGGACCTGCTCGCGGCGCACCAGTTGAAGGAAGCGATACTGGTCGCCCTGCTGGTGCGGGAGCGGACGGGACGCGGTCGTCACCTCTCTACATCGCTGGTCAGGTCGGGGCTCGCTTCTCTCGCGAACCAGGGGACCGGCTGGCTCGCGACCGGAGAGGTCCCCGTACCACTCGGGTCCGGACATCCGAGCATCGTGCCGTACGGCGAGGTCTGGGAGTGCGCCGAGGGAGAGCCGCTCGTTCTCGCAGTGGGGACCGAAAGACAATTCGAGAGGCTCTGCGAGGCCGTTGGTGCTCCGGGCCTGGCGACAGACTCGAGATTCGCGACGAATGCAGATCGCGTCGTCCACCGGGAGGCGCTGCGCGCCGAGCTGGCGCCTAGACTCGCCCGGCTGTCCCGCAAAGAGATCCTGGCTGCGCTGCACCGCGATGCCGTGCCGGCGGGCCCGGTTCTGAACGTGGGCGAGGCCCTCGACGGCCCCGACGCCGAGCCGCTTCTCCTTCGAATGTCAGGAAGGGTCGGCCTGCGGACCGTGGCCATCGACGAAGGCGTACCGACGGTCTCGACGCTTCGTCCGCCTCCACATCTGTCCGAGGACGCCCGCGAGATTCTGGCGCAAGACCTGGCCCTCTCCTCCGAGGAGTGTGAAGACCTCTTCGATCGCGGTGTCGTGCTCGCCCCCGGATCCGACCATGTCTGACGGCGTGCGACCAGGCTCCGACTGGATCGTGGAGCCGCCACCGACGCCAACCTTGCCGATCGTCGGCGAGGAAGGCCGCTTCCCCGTCGTGCGGATCTGGTGCGTGGGTCGCAACTACGAAGCGCATGCCCGTGAGATGCAATCGGCCTCCGACCGTCGGTCGAAAGTCGGCGCGCCCTTCTTCTTCCTGAAGCCTGCGTCCGCCCTGGCTCCGGGAGGCGGGCCGGTGCCCTATCCGGATGACACGGGTCTCCTGCACCACGAGGTCGAGCTCGTGGTCGCACTGGGAATGCGCGGGAGGAAGCTGTCGGAGTCCGAAGCCGGATCCCTGGTCTACGGGTACGGAGTCGGCCTCGACCTGACCCGACGCGACCGCCAGACCGAGGCGAAGGCGCGCGGGCGACCCTGGAGCCTGGCGAAGGGATTCGACCGTTCCGCGCCCTGTTCGGCGCTGATGCCCGAGTCCCGTGTCGGGCCACTGCGGCGGGGCCGGATCACGGCTGCCGTGAACGGCGAGATCCGGCAGGACGCAGACCTGTCGGAGATGATCTGGAGCGTGCCGCGCACGATTGCCCTGCTCTCCCGCCAGGTGGAGGTCCTGCCCGGCGATCTGCTGTTCACCGGCACCCCGGCCGGGGTCGGACCTGTCGAAGTCGGTGACGTAGTGACAGCCGAGGTCGCGGGCGTCGGCCGCCTCGAGGTGAGTGTCGAGCCGCGCGACGGAGGATGATCGGAGATGGGCGTGCGCGCCGACTGGCGGGTTAACTCGAGGAAAGGAACCGCTCCCGCAGTTGCTGGTCGGGCACGGGGCAGGCATCCATTCTCCCGAACCAGCCATACCGACGTCGCGCCACCGCCCGGTAGGCCCACTCCCTGATTCCGGCCGGAACGATCCGCAATATCTGCAGGGCCGACCACGGCGGCCCGAGTCGACTCGCTATCCGGAGTGCGGCCTCCGACCCCTCGTACGGGCGTCCGTCCTCCAGGAGGATTACGCTGTCCGGCGCCTGCCCTCCGGCATATGCCCCGGCCACCAGGCGCCGCCCGACCTCGGATTCGAGGGGCGCGAATCGAAACACGGCGTCCGGGTCCCTGTCGACGATGAACCGCACCGTACCGTGGCAGAGGTTGCACACGCCGTCGAACAATACGACCGGATGCTGCCCGGAAAACTTCGTCATGCAGGCATTCTAACCGGAGCCCGATTGACGCGGAACGCGGCGCCCCCGAGGTTGCTCCGCGCCCCGACGCCGTGATCGATCCGTGAACCGAGTCCTGGAGCCCTGATGTCCGGACGCACATTGCCTCCCTCCGCGTACGAGCCCCGGCCGGGCGAGGAATACGTTCCGCTCACGGCTGGAGAGTCCCTTACCGAGTTTACGATCAAGGCCGTGTTTACGGGCATCGTGCTCGGCATGGTCTTCGGGGCGGCCAATACCTACCTGGGCCTGAAGGCTGGCCTGACGATCAGCACGTCGATTCCCGTCGCGGTGCTCACCGTCGTGGCCTTCCGACTGATGAACGCGTTCGGGCTCAGGCACTCGATCCTCGAGACGAACATGTCTCAGACCGTCGGCTCGGCGAGCTCGTCGGTCGCGTCGGGTGTCCTGTTCACGATTCCGGCCCTGTTCATGTGGGGAGTGAATCCCGCGTGGCTGCAGCTGACCCTGCTGGCCATGAGCGGCGGACTCATCGGGGTGCTCGCCATGGTCCCGCTCCGGCGCTACCTGATCCGGGGAGAGCACGGAAACCTCCCCTACCCCGAAGGAATGGCCTGCGCCGAGGTTCTGGTGGCCGCCGAAGAAGGGGGCGAGCAGGCATCGGGAGTATTCTGGGGCATCGGCGTCGGCATGTTCTTCAAGCTCATCACCGACGGCTTCAAGCTCGTGCCCGGGAAGTTCGCCATCGACCTTCCGCTACGAGCCGGACTGTCGGCCAGCGTCTCCCCTCCCCTGATCGGGGTCGGATACATCCTCGGGATCCGGATCGCGACCGTAATGGTCGCGGGTGGCGCGCTTTCGGCACTCGTGATCATTCCCGCGATCTATCTCTGGGGCTCGGGTCTCTCGGAGCCGCTGTTCCCCGAGACCGAGAAACTGATCCGCGACATGAGCTCGGCCGAATTGTGGAATCGCTACGTGCGGTATATCGGCGCCGGCGCGGTGGCGACGGGAGGGATCATCACGTTGATCAAGTCGATCCCGACCATGATCGAGTCTTTCAAGCTCGGGCTCAGCCAGATATCCCGACGCGGTGAGGAGGCGCCCGCGACCGAGCGCACCGACCGGGATCTCTCCTTCAAGCTCGTACTGATGTTCGTCGGGGCCGTCCTCCTGGTTCTGACACTCGTTCCCGGTATCCTGGGTGAGCTGGACTCGATCCCCGTGCGCGCCATGGCGTCGCTCTGCATCGCCATCTTCGCGTTCTTCTTCGTCACCGTGAGTTCCCGAATCGTTGGACTGGTGGGCGTCACTTCGAATCCGACCTCCGGAATGACCATCGCGACCCTGCTCGGGACGAGCCTGATCTTCCTCATGCTCGGCTGGACCGATACGGCCGGAAAGGCCACCGCACTCATGGTGGGGACGGTGGTCTGCATCGCTGCGTCGATCGCCGGAGACACGTCGCAGGACCTGAAGACCGGATTCATCCTCGGTGCCACGCCGTGGAAACAGCAGGTCGGCGAGTTGATCGGGGTCGTGACTTCCGCGGGCGTGGTCGTCCTCGTGGTGATGCTCCTGCATTCGACCGTCCCCGGCGGTCTGGGCGGAGCCGAGCTGCCTGCCCCGCAGTCGGTCCTGATGAAGCTCGTGATTGATGGGGTGCTGGATCAGAATCTGCCGTGGATGCTGATCCTGATCGGGATCGGCATCGGCCTCGTGGCCTCGCTGTTCAAGATTCCGGTTCTCGCCTTCGCGGTGGGCGTCTATCTGCCTCTCTACACGATGGCGGCTGTGTTCCTCGGAGGGCTCCTGCGCTGGGCGCTCACTCGCAAGGTTCCGGCGGACACGGCCGAGCGACGTCGCGAGCGAGGCGTACTGTTCGGCTCGGGCCTGGTGGGTGGAGGCGGACTCACCGGTGTGCTGCTCGCCCTGGCGGTGGCACTCGGCGGGGGCAAGCCGATTCCCGGTCTGGGTGTGGAATTATCGCACCTGGTGGACGAGGCACTGGCGCTCCTCACGATCCTCGCGATCCTCGGGGTCATGACCTGGTTCATCCGGCGAGGAGAGGGCGACTCGAGGGCCTGATCAGCCCGACGGGGCGCCTCCCGGGGTTCCGACGAAGTTCAGGATAGCGGACCTCCGACGCGGCCGATTGTCGAAGTCGCAGAGCACCACCTGCTGCCAGGTGCCGAGACCGGGCCGCCCGCCTTCCACCGGGATCGAGACCGATGGGCCGAGCAGCGCCGCGCGTACATGCGAGAATCCGTTGCCGTCTCCCCATCGTCGATCGTGAGCGTACTCCGGCCCGCGGGGCGCGATGCGTCCTATCGCGCGCTGCAGGTCTTCGAGCGCACCGGATTCGTATTCGATCGTGGTGACCCCTGCGGTTGAGCCGGGCACGAATACAGTCAGGACTCCGTCGTTCGCGTCACTCGAGGCGAGGAACTCGGCGATCGCATCGGACAGATCCACCACGGTACCGTCTCCCGAGGTCTCGAATTCCAGCCGACGGCTCACGACCCGGGTCCCGGCGGTCGGTCCCGACATCAAAGCGGAAGCTGTCGAATGAGCGGTCTCCACCACCAGAAGTCCTGGAATACCCACGCGAGGATCAGCCAGGCGACAGCGATCCAGACCCAGAGACCCATGACTTCACCGCGCTTCCACTGCATCAGCCCTACTCCTCGCAGAATGATCCGCCCGACTCCCACCGAGAACTTAGCTGCATCGCCGGGCGGCTTGCAGGTCCCGGGCCTGAACCCGCCCGCGGCCGGCCGCGGAAGAGAACTTCTGCGGCCGACAGCGAGGGGCAGTGGCGCCTATACGGCCATCCGCTCGAGGGCCGCCACCAGTACACGCCAGAAGGGCTCTACGGACGGCACTTTCACGCGCTCGTCGGGCGAGTGCGGAAAGTCGATCTGAGGACCGAAGGAGATCATGTCCATCCCCGGGTACTTCTCGCCGATGATTCCGCACTCGAGTCCGGCGTGCACGGCTCCGACTTCGGGCTTCTCCCCCGTCTCCGTCTCGTAGACGTCAGCCATGACCGCCAGCACCTCGGACGATGTGTCGGGCTTCCAGCCGGGGTAGCCGTCCTTTTCCTGCACTTCCGCCCCCGCCAGCGCGCCGATCGCCTGGATGCGCTGGCGAACGGCCGACAGAGCAGTCATCACCGAGCTCCGGGTGCTGGTCAGCACCTTCACCGCGTCCCCTGCGTCCTTTACGACCGCGAGATTCGTGCTGGTCTCGACCAGGCCTTCAATGTCCGGGCTCATGCCGAGAACCCCGTGCGGCAAGGCCGTCACGAGCTCCAGCATCTTCCGCGTACCGGCGGCGTCGATCGCGTCCGCCGGAAGCCCGACGTCCCCGACCTTCCAGGCGAATCCCGGGTCGATCGACTGCAGCTCCGCCTTGATCGCCTCGAATTCGCATGCCAGGAGTCCCCGGATCGTTTCTGCGGCACCCGCCGGCGCGACGATCACGGCGTCGGCTTCCCGGGGAATCGCGTTGTGCGCGTTGCCTCCCTTGAAGGAGGCCACCCGAAGCTCCTCGCGAAGCAGCGATGAGTAGAGAACCCGTCCCAGCAGCCGGACGGCATTTCCGCGCTGCAAGTGAATGTCCACGCCCGAATGGCCGCCCTTCATCCCCTCGACCCGGATCGAGATGGCCTGCCAGTCGCCCGGAATTCCGGTACGGTTGACGGGCAGGGTCAGGTGAGTGTCCGCTCCTCCCGCACACCCGATCGTCAGGACGCCCTCCTCCTCCGAGTCCAGGTTGATCAGGCGCCTGCCCTGTAGCAGGTCCTCGGCAAGGCCACCCGCGCCGGTCAGGCCGGTTTCCTCGTCGATCGTGAACAGAAACTCGAGGGGGCCGTGGGCGATGTCGTCCGCCTCGAGGATCGCCAGCATGGCGGCCACCCCGATTCCGTTGTCGGAGCCGAGCGTCGTGCCGTCCGCGGTGAGATATTCGCCGTCCATTACTGGCCGGATCGCTTCCGTATCGAAGTCGAACTCCGTCTCGCTGTTCTTCTCCTGCACCATGTCGAGGTGCGCCTGCAGCACGATGATCGGTGCGCCTTCCCGACCCGCCGTCCCCGGCTTGCGGACGACGACGTTGCCGACGGAGTCCACTACGTGATCCAGCCCGGCCCCGTCCGCGATCGCCACTACGTGTGCCCGAGCGGCCTCCTCCTTCTTGGAACCGCGCGGGATGGTCAGAATCGTATCGAAATGGCCCCAGAGAGTCGTGGGCTGGAGCTCGGAAACGAACGACATGGCAGTGCTCCTTCGCTGAGTGGCAAGCTTGACCGCCCGCCGGCCGGATCGATCGTCCGGTGACGGGCCCGTACCGGTCGGAACCGGACCCGGGACGATACAACGGACACTCGTTCGCGTCCACGGATCCTCGGTCGCCCCGCAACGGCCGCCGGCTGGCGGGCTCCGACCGCGGGATGCAACTTGCCCGGTCGCTGCGACACCTGGGATCGATCCAGGATCTCTCACGCCCAGAGCGCCGGCCCGTTCCGGTGGAGGCCCGATGAGCGAACAGAAGCACGTACCCTACGTTCCCGTCACCACCGACATGGCAGAGCTGACCGTCAAGGCGGTAGCGCTCGGCGTGGTCATGGCGATCGTGCTGGGGGCGGCCAATGCGTACGTGGGCATGAAAGCGGGCCTCACGGTGGCTGCGGCCTTCCCCGCCGCTGTCGTGGCGATGGCCGTTCTGCGACCGTTCAACGGGACGATTCTCGAGGAGAACATCGCCCGCACCACGGCGTCCGTAGGGGAATCGCTGATGGCGGGAGCGATCTTCACGATTCCCGCGTTCGTGATCACCGGCGCCTGGGATACTCTCCGATACTGGGAGAGCACGGCGATCATGTTCATTGGCGGCGTGCTCGGCGTTCTGTTCGTGATCGTGCTGCGGCGTACGCTGGTCGTCGAGGCCGACCTCCCCTTTCCGGAGAGCGTGGCCGCGGCCGAAATCGTCAAAGCCGGGCAGGGCGGACAGACAGGCGCGAAGTACGTGGTCGCGGGCCTCGGTCTGGCAGCGTTCTGGGAGCTGTTCAAGAACAGCAACGGGATCCTGCTGATCAAGGAGAAGACGGAAGCGGTCGTCGAGTTCGGCCGCTCCAGCATCGAGATCCTGGGCGTTCCCACGGAGTACCCGGGTGGAGGACTCTATCTTTCGAGCCCGGCGGCCTCTCCCATGCTCATGGGCGTGGGATACATCATCGGCCTCCGGCTCTCGGCCGTCGTCTTCGCCGGGGCCGTGATCGGCTGGCTGTTTCTGGTGCCGCTGGCGGTCTTTCTCAACCCGGCGCTCTCGGAGGCCGCGGCCGCCGATCCGGGCGGCATGATCGCACTCTCCGAGGACGTCTGGTTCAACCAGGTCAGGCCGTTGGCGGTCGGGACGATGATCGTGGCCGCCTTCTACACCCTCTACAACCTGCGGGGGCCTCTGGTCTCGGGGATCCGCAAGGCGTTCGGGGACATCGGTTCGGCAGGCGACGGTGAGACGCGAGATCGGACGGACGTAGACCTCCCCTTCAGCCGTGTCATCCCGGCCATCGGTATCATGGCGATCGCCACCTTCTTCCTCTACTGGTATTTTGCGCAGAACATCGTCGGGGCGTTGATTCTCACCGTCGTCATGGTGATTCTCGGTTTCCTGTTCGCTGCCGTGGCCGGCTACCTGGTCGGTTTGATCGGCAACTCCAACAATCCGATCTCGGGACTGACCCTGAGTGCCCTGCTGATCGCGGCGATCCTGATGGTCGCGATCGGACTCACCGACGTGCACGGCGTGGCCGCGGTCCTGGCGGTAGCGGGAGTCGTCTGCTGTGCGGCGGGAATAGCGGGTGACATGATGCAGGATCTGAAGGTCGGACACATTCTCGGCGGCACGCCCTGGCGGATGGAGGTCGGCGAGATCATCGGGGTCATAGGCGCTTCGCTGGTACTCGCGGTCGCCCTGAACGTCATGCACGGCGCTTACACGATCGGATCGGCGGAGCTTCCCGCCCCCCAGGCGGGACTGATGGCCCTGATCGCCAACGGCATCGTCGGGGGCGAAATGGCCTGGCCGCTGGTGATCGTCGGCATGTTCTTCGCCGTCGGACTGATCCTGGTCGAGGCCCCCGCACCGATGCTGATCGCAGTCGGAATGTATCTTCCTTTCTATTCGACGGCGGCGATCTTCGCCGGCGGACTGATTCACTGGGGCTTCACCCGCGCCCTCGACAGGCGCAACGCGACC
>JAMJQL010000043.1 GCA_023554245.1 Gemmatimonadota bacterium | reverse complement strand
ATGCGAAGAAGAAAGTCGAGGCGCTGGGGGCGAAGGCGACCGGATCGGTGAGCAAGAAGACCGACTACGTCGTGGCGGGCGCGGACCCGGGCTCGAAGCTGGACAAGGCGGAGTCGCTGGGCCTGACCGTGCTGAATGAGGCGGGCTTCCTGGAACTGCTGGCGGAGCTGGAGGGCTGAGCATGGAGAACCTCGAGATCGCCGCCGCGCTCAAGGAGATGGCCACGTTGCTCGAGATCAAGGGCGGCGTGAATCCCTTCCGAATCCGGGCCTACCGGAACGCCGTGCGCACGATCGAAGAACACCCCGTACCTATGCGGAAGCTCCTCGAGGAGGGCGAGGACCTCACCGAGCTGCCGGCGATCGGGAAGGACATGGCTTCGCACATCGCCGAGCTGGTGAACACGGGCCGGCTCTCCGAGCTCGAGGCCGTGGCCGAGGAGGTTCCGCGCTCGCTCGTCGAGGTGACGCGCATCCCGAACGTCGGGCCGAAGAAGACCGCGAAGCTCTGGAAGGATCTCGGTGTCGAGACCGTCGCCGACCTGGCAGCGGTGGCGGCCGAGGGAAAGATCGCCGGCCTCGAGGGATTCGGGAAGAAGTCCGAGGAGAAGATCCTCGCGGCCGTCGAGCGGTACCAGGAGCGCGAGGTCAGATTCCGCATCGACCAGGCCGATCAGCTCGTCCGGCCCCTGGTCGAGCACATGGAGGCCGATAAGCGCGTCCAGAAACTCGAGGTCGCCGGGTCATACCGGCGCCGGAAGGAAACGGTCGGAGACATCGACCTGCTCGTCCAGTCCGACGAGCCAGAGCCGGTGATGAAGCGGTTCACCGGATGGAGCCAGGTGGCGGAGGTAGTGGGCGCGGGAGAAACGCGCGGTAGCGTAGTCCTGAAATCCGGGCTCGAGGTGGACCTGAGGATTCTGCCCGAAGAGTCGTACGGCGCGGCGCTACTCTATTTCACCGGTTCGAAGGAGCATGGGGTCGCCCTGCGGAAGCGGGCTCTCGAGCGCGGGCTGAGCATCAACGAGTACGCCGTTTCGGAGCTGGCGGACGAGGAGTCGGGCGAGGAGGGCACGACCAGCACCACCGGCCGCGAGCTCGGGAAGCGGATCGCCGGCCGCACCGAGGAGGAGATGTACGAGGCGCTCGGCCTGCCATGGATTCCGCCCGAGTTGCGCGAGAACCGGGGCGAAATCGAGGCCGCCGAGAAGAACAAGCTGCCGAAGCTGATCGAGCAGGGCGACCTTCGCGGCGACCTGCAGATGCACTCCACCTGGTCGGATGGAAAGAACTCGATCGAGGAGATGCTCGAGGCCTGCGCGGCGAAGGACTACGAGTATTTCGCCCTCACCGATCACTCGAAGGCCCTCGCGATGACGGGAGGGATGGACGCCGAGAAGCTCGCCAGGCAGTGGGAGGAGATCGACGAGATCGTCGAGACGCACGACGAGATCCGTTTCCTGCGATCGATGGAAGTGGACATCCTGGCAGAGGGGGATCTCGACCTCGAAGAGGAGTGGCTGGAGCGGCTGGACGTCGTGGTGGTCAGTGTCCATTCGCGGTTCAACCTGCCCGAAAAGGACCAGACCGAGCGCATTCTCGCCGCGGTTCGACATCCGCACGTGAACATCCTGGCCCACCCGACCGGGCGGATCATCAACCAGCGCGATCCGTTTCCCTTCGATCTCGACGCCGTGTTCGAGGCCTGTGCGGAGCACTCGGTTGCGGTCGAACTGAACGCCCACCCCTCGCGGCTCGATCTCAAGGACACCCACCTGATGCGCGCGAAGGAGAAGGGCGCGAAGATCGTGATCAGCACCGACGCGCACCGGGTCGGCGAGCTGGATCTGATCTCGTACGGGGTGGAACAGGCTCGGCGCGCCTGGCTCGGCCCCGCTGACGTCATCAACACCTGGCCCTTGAAGAAGCTGCTCGGGTTCTTTTCCGCTTGATCGTCCATTGAAGTCGCGTTGATCGGAGCATCCGATCATCGGGGTCCATTCGCGACAGGATACCGATGGACGGAGGGGTTACGTGGAGATCGACGCCGGCCGGGGATCGCGAGCGCCGATACGCATTCACCGCGATGTGGAAGTTCCGCCGCGGCGGCAGATCGCCCTGCGCCTCGAGGCGCGGATTCGCGACGGGGGGTACCAGGAAGGCGCCAGGCTTCCCAGCGTGCGCGCGCTGGGCCAGCGACTCGGTGTGCACCGGGAAACGGTGGCCGCCGCCTATCGGGAGCTCGCCCGGCAGGGTCTGGTAGACACGGTGCCTGGAAGTGGCGTGTACGTCACCTCTCCCGAGCCCGTGCTGGCCCGGACGCTCGGTCCGCGCGACGGGGCGCTGGCGATGCGTCTCGCGAGCCTGTCGGCGGCGATCGAGATGCGCCGCGTTCTTCTCCTGAGTGAGGAACGAGCGCTCGGAGAGGTGATCGGGCGCGAACTCGAGGTCGCGATTCCCGGAATCCGCCTGCGGTTCGAGCCACCCCCGGTGAAGCCCTGTCCCGGGGTGCACTTCGGCTGGCTTCCGATACGGGTTGCGCGCTCCGGATCGACCGACCTCGCCAACTCCCATGCTGGCGATTCCGTATCGAGCCCCTCCCTGAGACCGATTCCGCTCCGGGCCAGCCTCTCCGAGTTCGACCTGAAGGTGCTTTCGACTCTCCGGTTCCCGGCCGTGGTCGGGATCTTAAGCGGGAGTGCGTCCGTCAGGGCGATGATCCGAGAAGCCGTGCGAGCCGGAGCCGGGCCCGAGGTAGGAGTGGCATGCGCCTCCCCCGACGAGGGCGCCGCGATGCGTCGACTTCGGGCACGGGCCACCATCCTGACCTGGGACTCCCTTACCGCCTCCGGCGTGCCCCGCATTTCCGGCCGCCGGCACCTGCTGGTACGGCTTGTCCCGGAGGGCTTCGTCGACGACCTTCTCGGCCTTCTCGGCGACAGCAGGAACAGGGCAGGGAGGCGACGTGAGAGCACAGATCGTATTCGCGCAGGTGCGAGCGGACCGGCGGGAGGCCTACCTCAAGGCGTGGACGGAATGGACCGGAACGCTATTCGGAATGGAGATTCGCGCGCAGCTGTACGAGAGCGAGAGGCGAGCGGGCGAGTTCACCGAATTCACGCTGTTCGAGGAGGGGCAGGAAGCGGCCCTGGCTGACGATCGCATCGCACGGATCAACGGAGAGTTGAGCGCCGCCGCAGAGACGCGCACGGGGGCACTCGAGTTTCACACCCGGGTCAACTGATTCCTCGCCGTCGTTGACCTTCGCGTGCCTGCCCGCGACGAGGAACTCGTCGCACACGGAAGGGTCGAACCAACTTGATCCGTGCCCGCGAGTTCCTTATACTCGCTGGCCCCGCCGCAAGGGCGGATGATTGGCCCGTGGTGTAATTGGCAACACGCCTGACTCTGGATCAGGAGAGTCCAGGTTCGATCCCTGGCGGGCCAACTTGGGATTTCGGTGAAGTAGGCGGAAGTCGGTACCGCCGGCTTCGCCGATTTGTTTGGACGGTGGTCGAGCTGGAGACCGGAGTCCAAGCGCCGTGGAGGAGTGGCCGAGTGGCTAAAGGCGGCGCCCTGCTAAGGCGTTGGGTGGAAACACCCACCAGGGTTCGAATCCCTGCTCCTCCGTTGAAAAGGTTGACTGAGTGTAGGGATTCTCACCGGTGCCTTTGCAGCGAGGCTGCAAAGGGCTCTCGCCGCTGCGCGGCTCGAGAACGAATCCCTGCTCCTCCGTTGAAAAGGTTGACTGAGTGTAGGGATTCTCACCGGTGCCTTTGCAGCGGGGCTGCAAAGGGCTCTCGCCGCTGCGCGGCTCGAGAACGAATCCCTGCTCCTCCGTTGATGGATTTGACAGCTTCCTGGACGGGTGGCCGAGTGGCTTAAGGCGCACGCCTGGAAAGCGTGTGGGCATGC
>JAMJQL010000042.1 GCA_023554245.1 Gemmatimonadota bacterium | reverse complement strand
TCGGTCCAGAGCGCCTGAAACAGCTCGAGCATCCTGTCCTCCCGGCCGAAGCCATTGAGGTGTGTTCTGGGCCGCATTTCATCGGCCCCGCGCGGGGACGTGCCGCCTGCTTGCGGTCACTCCCATACCAAGGTTGCTGCGGTTGATCCCGACTTTTCTTCACTCACGTGCCGAACCTGGTTCGGCGGACGGAGTCGGTTCACTCGAGCCGATTCAAGCCGCGGGAATCGTGCCGCGATCCCGAACCGCCCTCGAGCCTTCCACTCAGTCGATGCTCGGCGACACTCGTCGCAAGCGCCGTTCCTGTCCCGCACCCGGAGCGATGTTCCCGTATCTGATTGCGCGATAGTAATATGGAGGGTCGCGTATTGGGAAGGGCTCGAGGATGGATCTCTCCAATTCGGATGTTTCATTGCAAAGTGCCGCATGGTCCTGGCCCTGCTGCAGGTGTTTCGGGCGGGGCCAACCCGATCGTCCGTTCTGCAACTTCTATCGAAATACGCCGGAACGGTTGTCGCGGTCATGCAACAGGTGGTGCCTCGATTCGTCAGCGGGACGACCGCAGGACGCTGTCGCGCTCTGAAGTCTGTCGACCGAGTGTCCGATCAGACTCCTGAAGCGCAATAGCGGATCTCGCGGAGCAGTTGATCGACGAAGATCAGCTCGCACACGAGATCTCCGCTCCCGTCCTTGAACGGCTCGCGCTCACCACCGACGAACCACTGGTAACGCACTTCGTCACCCAGCTCGCGCGATCGCCAGTATCCGTCTCCCATCGAACCGCGGCGGTCGGAATTCGTAATCAGATCCCGCGTCTCCAGTGTCATCCCGGGAATGAACACACCGGTCTCGATCGCGGTGCGTGTGTTCTCATCGACGTCCGGGTGCTCGGCCAGCCAGGCATCACGGACGTCTCGGCCGCTGATGTCCGAGTTCGCGCTTCCAGGCTCGCCCGGCAGGTAGGCACTTCCCGCACATGCGGCAAAGCTCAGAACCAAGACGGACACCAATCCAATTCGCATGGCCGACCCCGCTGGAGGGTTACTCAGGGCTGCAAAGTGAGCGGACATAGAAAAAGATGTCCACTAGTGCGGGTCGGCGCCAGATCGAACTCCGCCCCGGCGGATCGACCGGCGCCCTATCCGATCGGTCCGCCCGGACAGCCTTCGAAGAGAACTGCCACGGCGGCGGCGATGCTCAGCCCTACCAACGTGGCTTGCGGTAGCCAGTCGCCTCGCTTCTGGGCGACTCTGCAGTGCGGGCAGAGCTTGGCGTCGTCGGGGATGACTGCCTCGCACTCTCGGCACTGCTTCATCCGTCGTCCTTTCGTTCTCGGTACGGAGCCGTCCGTGAGGCGGAACGGGAGGGGGCGACTCCCGACCCCTCAGACGCCGCCGAGTGATCCGACCCATCCGATTCGCGGGCAAGAAGGCGCTGACCATCCGCCTCGAGCCAACGGAAGAGAATGATCCCGCCCACGATGATCGTCACGTATGCGAGAAAGAAACGCCACAGAACCGTGTATGCGACCAGCAGGCTCGCCGGCAGAAAACTGCTCATTACCGCAGGAGCGAGGACCTCCGCAACGCCCGATCCTCCGGGAGTAGGCATGAAATACAGAAGAAAGTGCAGCATCACGTGCAAGGTGACCACGTTCCAGAATCCGGGATCGATCCCGAATCCGCGAAGGACCGCCCAGCCCATGACGAACCGGGCTCCGAACGGGAGAATGTTGACGAGCACTGCCAGGATCAGGGCCAGTTTGCCCCGGGCACCGTAGATCCGGATCGCGCCATGCAACTCCTGAAAGAAGCGCAGTGCGTTGCGAACACGGGGACCGGTACCGAAAAACCGCACCGCAAGGAGTCTCGGCAGGCGCGGGCTCAGGGCGATCGTCAGCACGATCCCGGCGATCGTTCCGAATCCGGCCGCGCACCACTTGAACAGAGTCGCTGCATCCACGTTCGCTACCGGCAGTCGGATCCCCTCGATCGACTCGGCGGCGCCGAAGAACCATGCTCCGAAGCCGGCCAGCGAGAGGAATAGGAGGTTGACGGTTACGCTCGCGAAGTTCGTGGCCACCGATCGGCCGAGGCTCGCGCCGTGACGTACCAGGCCGTAGAGCTGCGCCGGTCCTCCACCGGTTCCCGATGGAGTGAGATACGCCAGCGCCGCCGTCGCAGCGGAGGTCTGAACGCACTTCCTGTATTTGATCTGGATGCCGAGAGGGCGGGTGAGAATCCAGAGGCGAAGTCCACCTCCGAACCAGTCGACGGCAGCGAGTCCGAGAGCCGGAAGGATCCAGATCGGTTGGAACTGCAGAAACCCGTCGAGGCTGCTCCTGACGTCGTGCGTAATCAAAAACAGGACGACCAGGCCGAGGAGGCTCGCCGAGGCGAACGCCGTAATCCCGACCCGGATCGCTCCGGGGGGCAGTCTCAGACCGGTGCCGGTCGACTGGCTCACGTATCCCCTCTCCGCATGTTGCCTTCAGCCCCGCTGGCAGCGCGACCGGGACCCCCATAGATATTACGCGCTGGCGCGCCGGCCGGGGAGTCGAGTCTCGAGTCCTCCGGCTCCCGGCGCAACCTGGCCCTGGAGGATTCTTGCGCAGATACGCCGCTTTCGATCCGCCGGAATACATGGACTGGACGGCCGACCCGGAGGTTCTCGGGGACTATCGGGCCAGGCTGCTCGAATCCGACGAGAGACGGACCATCGTCGAAGGGCTGGATCCGGCTCACCTGCTCGGCATGTATCGCGGGCTGGTCCGGTTTCGCTTGCACGACATCATGCTGCAACGCTGGGTGAAGCAGGGAGTTATCTCCAAGGCATGGCTGGGGACGGGTGAAGAGGCCGTCACCATCGGTGCCGTCCATGCCCTTCGGAGAGGCGAGGCAGGAGAGACGGACGTCTGTGGGCCGATGATCCGGAACGCGGGAGCCTGTCACGAGATGGGGATGCCTCTCGAAGCAATGTTCAGGGGCTACCTCGGCACTCGCGACGGACCGGCCCGTGGCCGGGATCTCCACATAGGGGATCAGGCTGCCGGTGTGGTGGCCCCGGTCAGTGTGGTCGGAGGCCTGTGTTGCGTCATGAATGGATACGCCCTCGCCTTCCGCCGTCGCGGTTCCGACCGGGTGGCCCTGACCTGGATCGGGGACGGGTCCACGAAGAGCGGAGAGGTGCACGAAGCGCTCAATTTCGCTGCCGTCAACCGACTCCCGATCGTATTCGTGCTTCAGAACAACCAGGTGGCGCTGGGGACCAGGTTGGATCAACACCACAGGGCTGTCGGCTTTCGCGACTGGGGCCGAGCTTACGGAGTCCGGCTTCTGGTGGCCGACGGCAACAACGTGCTGGACATGTACGCCGCCGCTCGCCTCGCGGTGGACCGTTGCAGGCGGGGTGAAGGACCGGTCTTCATAGCCGCCGACACCTTTCGAATGGGGGGGCACGCGACGCATGACGTTCGGGAAGCGCGCAGGCTGCTGCCCGCCGAGGAGTTCGAGTACTGGGGTCGACGAGACCCGGTCGGCCTGTACGAGGAGTACCTCGCCACGGGTCCCCGCGACCTGGCCTCCGAGAGCATGGAGGCATCGAACGACCTCGATCCCGGAAGAGAAGCCCGCAATCGGCAGGTCCTTTCGTCCATCGAATCGGAGTTGCTCGCCGAGGTCGATGCGGCGGCTTCCCGAGCGCTCGAGAGCCGGGAGCGCGAGTCTAGCACCGTGACTGAAGAAACGGACGCAGATGTCTATGCTTGAGGATGCCTCGCGAGTCGCGAATAGAGAGAGCGTGCTGACCGGCGAGGGCGACGCGGCACGAGAGCTGGTCGTAGCCTGGCGAACGAGCCGCGGCACCCGGCTCGTTATTGCCTTTCCCGGGCCCGACAGATTCATTCTGGAGCCCGGCGCGAGGCTCGACGGACTCGACGAAGGAGAACTCGCGGCGCATCTGGAGGCGGCGACCGGGCTCACAGGCACGGAGGCCACCGTCGTTGCGCCGGACGGACGACGTTGGCTGGCGCAGGCGGCCGGGCCGGTCTGGGCCGCATCGGAGGGAGCCGAGGGTCTGGTGGCTACGCGTTTCACGAGTCTCGAAGGCCCGTACGAGAGTTTCGAGTCGCCCGGATCTC
>JAMJQL010000041.1 GCA_023554245.1 Gemmatimonadota bacterium | reverse complement strand
CGTATACGGAGCGGGCGAGACGAGACCCGGCGTGCAGACGATCGCCTTCAACCTCCCGAACGACCCGCGCGTGCGGGAGACGGAGGGGTCGAAGAAGGTGATGCTGCGCAACGTGATCCGGGCGAAGTTCGAGACCAACCTCAAGCCGATCGCCGCGCAGGTGCTGATCCCGGAGCAGGCGGACCGGATCGGGTTCGAGCCCTACTTCACGCGCGTTCTGGTGCACGAACTCGCACATGGCCTGGGGCCTGATTACGTGACGGGCAATCCCGATCTTACGGTGAACAAGGCACTGCAGGAGCACTACTCGGCGCTCGAAGAGGCGAAGGCGGATGCGGTGGGAACGCACAGCCTGCGTGTTCTCGTAGAGCGCGGGGACTACTCGCAGGACTTCTACGAGGAAGTCCTCATCGATCACGTGGCCGACATGTTCCGTTGCGTTCGGTTCGGGGCGACTGAAGCCCACGGCCTGGGATGCCTGACACAGTTCAACTACCTGCGCAGCGCCGGCGCGATCACATGGGATGAGCGCACGGGTCGGTTCGCCGCCGATCTCGATGTGATGCCGGGCGCGATCTCTGACCTGGCCGGACAGTACCTGTTGCTTCAGGCAACGGGTGACCGGGCGGGAGCGGCCGCGTTTCTCGAGCGATACGGTGAGATATCGCCCGAGATGGAGGCTGCGATCGAACGGCTGGACGGAGTCGTACCGGTGGACATCCGGCCTTCGTATTCGGTGAAGGAGTTGATGGCCAGCTGGTAGGGCCCACGAGCTGGACTTCTCATCAGCGATCAGTCGCAGGTTGTACGGTGTCGGAACGGTCTCCCCGGACTCTTTGCACGGTCGGCCAGGGTGAGCCGTCGAACGTGGTCACCTCCAGATCGCGGAAGCGGGACTCTCGCAGCAGTAGGACCGGCTCGTCGAAGTAACGGTGGCGAATCCGAATGACGTGATCATCACCGATCACGGAGCTTAGAAGTTCGAACCACGTCTTTCGGGCATTCGTCGATCCGACCGTCGCGTTCACGGTTTGCCCACGACGATCGGCTGCACGATCGTGCTCCCGCCACGTACGCTTCATCCGAGTCGCTACGAAACAGAAGGGTCTGCTTGCGTCAACAGGTCGTGGACTGTCGTTGAACCAGATCTGCTTCTGGCGCTCAAAAGCGGCTCGTTCGCGCTCGAGCTTCTCCCAGGAAGCGATCAGGTCCCTGCGCACTCTCTCCAGGTGTACAGGTGTACATGTAGAGAAGACGGGTGGACGTCTCCATATCCGATCAGCGTGATTCGAACCAGTCATGTCGGCGACCTGCGTTTCTACCCGCAACACGCTCTCAACCAACTCCTCCGATGTTCGTCGATCCAACCCCGCGTTCCCTTGACTCACCCGGTGTTGACGGTATTCTACGCGGATGCCCAAACGCGAAGACATTTCCTCGATTCTGCTGATCGGTTCCGGTCCGATCGTCATCGGACAGGCCTGCGAATTCGACTATTCGGGAACCCAGGCCGTCCGTGCGCTCCGCGAGGAGGGCTACCGGGTCATCCTTGTCAATTCCAATCCGGCCACGATCATGACGGACCCCGATCTCGCGGATGCCACATACGTCGAACCGATCACAGCCGAGTGGGTGGCGCGGGTGATTGAGAAGGAGCGCCCCGATGCTCTGCTTCCGACCATGGGGGGCCAGACGGCGCTGAACGTGGCGCTGGAGCTCAATGAAGACGGCACCCTCGAGAAGTACGGCGTCGAGCTTATCGGGGCGGACACCCGGGCGATCCGAATGGCCGAGGACCGCGAGGAATTCGCCGAGGCCATGGAGCGGATCGGACTCAAGGTGCCGCACGGGGGGTTCGCACGCACCGTCGAAGAGGCGATGGAGATCGTCGACGATACGGGGTTCCCTGCGATCATACGCCCCTCCTTCACGCTCGGGGGCATGGGCGGCGGCATTGCCTGGAACCGTGAGGAATTCGAGGCGAAGGTCCGCCGCGGACTCGACCTTTCTCCGATCACCGAAGTGCTCATCGATCGCAGCGTGATCGGCTGGAAGGAATTCGAGCTCGAGGTGATGCGGGACGGGGCCGACAACGTCGTCATCGTCTGTTCGATCGAAAACTTCGATCCGATGGGCGTTCACACCGGCGACTCGATTACAGTTGCCCCTGCAATGACACTCTCGGATGTCGAGTATCAGGAGATGCGCGACGCCGCCATCCGTATCATCCGCGAGATCGGGGTCGAGGCAGGCGGCTGCAACATCCAGTTCGCCCTGAGCCCGGAAAATGGCGAGCTGCTGGTAATCGAGATGAACCCCCGCGTGTCGCGCTCCTCAGCCCTGGCTTCAAAGGCCACCGGCTTTCCGATCGCACGGATCGGAGCGAAGCTTGCGGTGGGCTACCGCCTGGACGAGATCGAAAACGCGATCACGAGGGTCACCCCTTCCTCCTTTGAACCTGTCCTGGACTACGTGGTAGTAAAGCTACCGCGCTTTACGTTCGAGAAATTCCCGAAGGCGGACGCGACACTCGGGGTGCAGATGAAGGCGGTGGGCGAGGTGATGGCGATCGGCCGCACCTTCCAGCAGGCCTGGCTCAAGGGCTTCCGGGCGCTCGAGAACGACCGGGCTGGCTGGCTGCCTGCGCCTGAACCGAAGGACGACCGCCTCCGGGACGGTCAGCCCGATACGCTGAGGGCCGCCATGCGCACGCCCACGCCAGAGCGGCCGTTTCAGATACGGCGGGCGCTGGAAGCCGGCATCGAGCCAGGCGAGATCGCCGATCTGACGGGAATCGATCCGTGGTTCCTGGATCAACTGGCCGATATTGTAGCGGCGGCAACTGTTATCCGGGACTCGAAAGCACTGGATACGCAACTACTCAAGGCCTCGAAGCGCATGGGCTTCGGAGATGCCGAGCTTGCGAAGCTGCGCGGCGTTCCCGAATCGGAGATCCGGAATCTCCGGCACGAACACGGCATCCGACCGGTGTGGAAGACCGTCGATACGTGTGCCGGCGAGTTTCCCGCTGCGACGCCCTATCTGTACTCGACCTACGAAACCGAGAACGAGTCGGAGAGCAGCGATCGGCGTAAGGTGGTCATTCTGGGCAGTGGCCCGAACCGGATCGGTCAGGGGGTGGAATTCGACTATTGCTGCGTCTCGACGGCGATAGCGATGCGTGAGGCGGGGGTCGAGACGATCATGGTCAATTCCAACCCGGAGACGGTCTCGACCGATTTCGACATCTCTGACAAGCTCTACTTCGAGCCACTGACTCTGGAGGATGTGCTTGAGATCGTCGAACACGAAGAGCCAGAGGGGGTCGTCGTGCAGATGGGCGGGCAGACGCCCCTTCGCCTGGCCCGGCGGCTTCGCGATCTGGGGGTGCCCATCCTCGGAACCAGCGTCGAAGCGATTGACGATGCGGAGGACCGTCGGAAATTCGAGGCCCTCACCGAGCGTCTGGGAATCGCCACACCTGAAGCCGGTACTGCCACCAGTCTCGGCGAAGCGCTCCAGATCGCGCACGAGATCGGGTACCCCGTCCTCGTCCGTCCGAGCTACGTCCTCGGCGGTCGCGCGATGGAGATCGTCTACGACGAGGAGACCCTGCGCGAGTACTTCACTCGTGCCGCCCAGGCCTCGCCCGAGCACCCCGTTCTCATCGATCGCTTCCTCGAAGACGCCTTCGAGGCCGACGTGGACGCGGTCTGTGACGGCGATCGGGTGCTGATCGGCGGCGTGATGCAGCACATCGAGGAGGCTGGTATCCACTCCGGTGACTCGGCCTGCGTGCTCCCGCCTTACCTGCTCCGGGACGATCATATCGCCCAGATGCGACGTCACACGCGTGAGTTCGCGGAGGCGCTGGGCGTGGTGGGGCTGATGAACGTGCAGTACGCGGTGCACGGTGGCCGCGTTTACGTCATCGAGGTGAATCCCCGTGCGAGCCGCACCGTCCCCTTCGTCAGCAAGGCGACAGGCGTCCCGCTGGCCCGGGTCGCCGCCCGCGTCCTGCTCGGCGAGAAGCTGGAAGCCATGGATCTTCCGGACGATCTCCCGCTGCTCAACGTGGCAGTCAAGGAGGCCGTCTTCCCGTTCAACAAGTTCCCGGACGCAGATCCGCTTCTCGGACCGGAGATGCGTTCGACCGGCGAGGTGATGGGATTCGCAGAGAGCTTCGGGCTGGCATTCGCCAAGGCGCAGATCGCGGCGGACGGATCGCTTCCGCTCGAGGGCACCGTCGTCGTGACAGTCCACGATCGCGACAAGCCGGCGGTCACCCCCATTATCCGCCGAATGCACGAGCTCGGCTTCGAGATCGCTGCCACGACCGGAACCGCAGAATACTTGCGACGCAGAGGCGTACCCTGTGAAGCGGTATTCAAGGTGCACGAGGGCAGGCCTCACATCCTCGATCGTCTGCTTTCGGGCGAGATTCAACTGCTCGTGAATACGCCGCTCGGAAAGGACGCCCAGATCGATGACTACATGATCCGGCAGGCGGCGATTTCGCGAGGGGTTCCCTACACGACCACGCTCTCGGCGGCATCGGCCGCGGCCGATGCGATCATTGCGCTCCGCAGTCGGAAGCTGTCGGTCTCCAGCCTTCAGGAACGGATCGCC
>JAMJQL010000040.1 GCA_023554245.1 Gemmatimonadota bacterium | reverse complement strand
GGGGGACGACGCGACCGTGCTCGGAGTCGAGCTCGAGAGCTACATCGGGGTGGGCGGTTACCAGGTCAAGAATATTGCCTACCTCGAGGTCGCGGATTACCCTCGCGCCGTGCCCGGCCAGCCGCCCGGCAACCCGGAACCTGGCACCGAGGCGGACACCGGCATCTCCGACCTGCTCACGGGCTTCTGGATCTCGAAACAGGGTGGGCATCACGGCAAGCATCACTTCGCGCCGGGGATCGCTTTCCAGTTGCCTACCGCCACCTCGGAGACCCTGGGCAGCGGCAAGTGGTCGGTCGGGCCGAGCTTCGACTACGAGTACGAGAGCGGCGGCCTGTTCGCCGGGGCGATCGCACTCCAGATATGGTCCTTCGCGGGGGACGACGACCGCAAGGACGTGAGCATGCTGATGATCAAGCCGTTCGTGTACTACTCCCTGTCAGACCGGTGGGACCTGACGTACGTGCCGTATGGCATTTCGGTCTACTGGAATAAGCCGTCCGGGGAAGCGGTGTATTTCCCGATCGGTGGTGGCGGGCAGTACAAGACGCATCTGGGTTCGCTCGACCTGAACCTGGGGGCGCAGCTGTTCTACAATCTGGTGCGTCCGACGACCGGTACCGTGTGGGACCTCCGGTTCCTGGTGGAAGTCGTGTTCTGACTCGCCGGTCGACATCACCTCGGGCCTGCCGCGGCCCCCGGCACTCATGACGGTCACGAAGTATACCAACCGTGACTCCTGTCCGAAGGAGAACGCGATGGACAGGATTCAGTCTGGAACGCCCGGCAGTTGACCTCATCAGGTTGCCGCTACATCCTGAGTCGGCCCCCGCCTTCACGTCAATCGACACTGCAGGAGTGATCACCGTGCATCGAATCATGACTTTGACCGGCCTGGCGCTGGCCGGTCTGGCCCTGTCCGCCGACACTGCGCTCGCCCAGGACTCGCCCGGCCTGCCGCCACCGAGTGCAGAGGCTTCCGGGGCATTCCCGGCTCAGGACCACTTCTCCCCCTACGCAGGTCGGAATTTCCCGACCCAGGTGTACTGGGGAGACACGCACCTGCACACGGGCATGTCGTTCGATGCCGGATCGTTCGGCGCGCGCCTGCTGCCGAAGGACGCTTACCGGTTCGCACGCGGCGAGGAGGTGGTCTCGTCGACCGGGCTCCAGGTGAAGCTGGACCGGCCGCTGGACTTCCTCGTGGTGGCCGACCACTCGGACAATATGGGGTTCTTCCCGCGACTGTTCGAGGGCGATCCGGACATGCTGGCGGACCCGACGGGGAAGCGCTGGTACGACATGGTGCAGGCGGGCGGGCAGCAGGGTGTCGAGGCCGCGGTGGAGATCATCGGGGCGTTCTCGGATGGCACGTTTCCCGAGGCGCTCAAGTCGCCTCCCGGCAGCCCGGAATTCAGGGACGCCTGGGACGTAGCCCTGGACGCGGCCGAGGAATACGACGAGCCCGGCAAATTCACGGCGTTCATCGGATACGAGTGGACCTCCAACACGCGGGGAGCCAACCTGCACCGGGTGGTGATCTTCCGCGACGATGCCGACCGGGCCAGTCAGGTGATTCCTTACACGACCCTGGCGCCGCTCGGCTCCGATAACCCCCGGGACCTGTGGACGCAGCTGCAGGCCTATGAGGACAAGACGGGCGGAAGCGTGCTCGCGATCGCGCACAACGGTAACCTGTCGAACGGGATCATGTTCCCGTGGATCGAGTCATTTACCGGGCGGCAGATCGACAGGGAATACGCCGAAACCCGGGCTCGCTGGGAGCCGCTGTACGAGGTGACCCAGATCAAGGGAGACGGGGAGGCGCACCCGTATCTGTCGCCCGAAGACGAGTTCGCCGACTACGAGACCTGGGACCAGGGCAACCTCGATCTCACCGAGGTCAAGCAGGACGACATGCTGCAGTACGAGTATGCCCGCAGCGGGCTCAAGCTCGGACTGCGGGCCGAGGCCGAGCTCGGCACCAACCCGTACAAGTTCGGAATGATCGGCTCGACAGACAGCCACACGGCTCTCGCCACGGCGGGCGAAGACAACTTCTTCGGCAAGCATTCCGGTACCGAACCGAGCGCAGAACGCTGGGAACACCCGATGGCCAAGATGGGTGACGCCGAGTACACGAGCTGGTCGATGGTGTCGTCCGGCTATGCTGGCGTGTGGGCGACCGAGAACACGCGCAAGGCGCTGTTCGACGCGATGATGCGGAAAGAGACCTACGCCACGACCGGACCCCGGATGATCGTGCGGTTCTTCGGAGGCTGGGAATTCGAGGAGGCGGACGCGCTGAGCCGACTGCCTGCGAGCGTGGGCTACACGAAGGGCGTGCCGATGGGCGGAACGCTGCGGTCTTCGCCCTCCGGTGCCTCGCCGAAGTTCCTGGTTGCCGCGATGAAGGACCCGATGTCCGGCAATCTGGACAGGATCCAGATCGTGAAGGGGTGGCGGGATGCGAGCGGCGAGCTGCACGAAATGGTGTACGACGTCGCCTGGTCGGGGGACCGGCGCCCCGGCTCGGACGGCAAGCTGCCCCCGGTCGGCAACACGGTGGACGTGGCGAACGCCACCTGGACGAACTCGATCGGGTCGCCCGAGCTGAT
This sequence comes from Gemmatimonadota bacterium, assembly GCA_023554245.1. Classification (GTDB taxonomy): domain Bacteria; phylum Gemmatimonadota; class Gemmatimonadetes; order Palauibacterales; family Palauibacteraceae; genus Carthagonibacter; species Carthagonibacter metallireducens. Next base: position 55,876 of record JAMJQL010000040.1, on the reverse strand, counting down.
CACGGTGTGGGAGGACCCGGATTTCGACCGTACGCAAAGCGCGTTCTACTACGCCCGGGTGATCGAGATTCCCACGCCCCGGTGGACGGCGTACGAGGCGGCGAGGTACGATCTCGACTTCCCGGACGAGATCCCGATGGTCACGCAGGAGCGGGCGTACACCTCCCCGATCTGGTACACGCCGTAGAAGGTCTAAGCTCAGAAGTCGGGCCCTGGTGTCAGCGGGCGGTCGTCGAAGGACGGCCGCCCGCTCCGCATTGGTGCAGATCTTCGCTGATTCTCCCGGGCCAGCCTCCTAGAACGACACGTCCCACTGCAGCCGGAACCGGGTCCCGTCCCTGACGACGCCATCCAGCTCGTAGTCCAGGTAGGAAAGCTCCGCCGTCAGCTTGTTGAGGTGCCCTTTGAAGAACCAGTTCGCCGCGAACGTGAACTCCTGCCGGTTGTCCTCGTCCGCGTCCCGGTCCGGGTCGTAGAGCGCGTAACGCGCCGCCAGCTCCAGCGGCGGCGGGACGAACGACCAGATCTCTCCGAAGAAGTAGCCGAGCTGCAGGAGGTTTCCGAGCAGCTCCGTGGTGCCGCCGTTCACGCGGTCGTCGATCTCCTTCCAGTGCAGCTCCTGTTGCCAGGAGAGCCCGTTCCACATGAACGCGGTCTCCAGCACCGCCTGGTTCACCCGGTACTGCCCCTCGATGCCCTCGTCGAATCCCGGCAGCTGGCCTCCGCCCGACTGCGAGAAGCGGGTGTAGGGGCTTCGGTTGGTGGCTCCCGCCAGGGCCACGATCGCCACCGGATCCTCGTGCCGCTGCAGATCAGATCCGGACATCGGAACGGGCTCGCCGAACGGATTCCACTGCAGCCGCCCCGTCCACATCGGGACCTCGTCGTCACCTTTCTCGCCCCGGCCGTTTCCACTGAACACGCCGGCCCAGTAGCTGAAATCGGCCGCGCCGCTACCCCGAAGCCGTCCGTACAGCGACACTCCCTGCTGCCGGTCGATCGTGAAAGGGTAGGTGAGGATCGACCGATCGGCGGTCTGCTGCTTCCCGGAGGAGATCATCCTCTCGCGGTTGTATTCGACCTTCCATTGCCCCACGTGCAGGCTCAGGGCCTTCCACTTCTCGAGCTTCGCTTCGAAGTTGAGCAGCGCCGCGCTGGCCAGCTCGTACTCGAAGTAGTACTTGAGCCACGGCTCGAAGGCGTGGCCGCCGACCTTCAGTCGGGCCCGGCGAACGGAGAACGACAGGTCGTCGTTTTCATTGAATTCCTGGAACGTTACCGGGTCGGAATCGAACGGGTGGGAGATCCGAAACTGCAGCCGCGCCTGTAGTTGGAGGAGAAACCGGCCGTCTGCCGTCTCGAACTCGAAGCCCTTGTCGCCGTGGCCGACACGAATGGGTGGATCATCCGGCAGGGAGTCGGGCTCGGCTTCCTGCGCGTACCCGGAGGCGGGGCCCATCAGAAAAGCCAGCAACAGGCAGATGGCAGGTCGAGATGCTCGCACGTGTTGCGCCTTCCGTTCGCTCGCGGGGAGGTGAGCCAACCTTGCCGGCGATCAGCACAAGATGTCGGCGTGCCCGGGCCGCCGAAAGCCAGCTCGAGCCGACAGATGCAGTTTCGAGCATTGCGGGCGCGGTTGCCGGACGTTCAGTTGGAATCGTCGCCCCGCTGCGGGTCCTCTCCTGACGGGGCCAGGCTCATCTCACGCCCGGAGTTCAGCATGCGCAGAATCGTACCGGCGCTTGCAGGCCTGCTGCTCGCGGTCTTCGCGCCCGACGCATGGGCCCAGGTCCGAATCGGGGCCTACGGCGGAATCACCAGCTCGAGTCTGAGCGGCGATGCGCCTTCCAATGCGGAATACCGCAGCCGGACCGGACCGGTGTTCGGCGGTCTCGTCGAATTCGCTGTAGCAGAGGCCGTGTGGATCAGCGTGCAGCCGGGCTGGGTCGAGCGAGGCACGAAGATCGCCTTCGACACAGAGGGGCAGGACGAGCGCCAGGACAGCCTGTCACTCGGCCTGTCGTACGTCTCCATCCCGTTGCTGCTGAAGATCGAGCCGGGCGGCGGCAAGCTGTTCGTCAACAGCGGGTTGGACGTCGGCTTCCTGCTCGATGCGACCCTGGCGCCCGTGGAGGGCGACGGCGAGGACGAGGACGTCAAGGACTCGGTCAGGGACTTCGACGTGGCCGTGAAATTCGGTGTCGGCGGGCAGTTCCCGATCGGCAAGCCGCGGCTGACGATCGAGGCCCGCTACAGCCAGAGCCTGCTCGACATCTCGGAGGTCGAGGTGGATGTCGGCGCCGAGACGCTGATCCCGGCCCGCTTCCGCTCTTCCGGCTTCGAGCTCCTGGCCGGCCTGTGGATCCCGCTTGGGGGAGGTGAGTGAGATGAACGTATGCCGCCGCTCCATGCACCTCGCGGCTGTCGCCCTGCTGCTGTGTTTCGTCTCCCCGCCGCTCGGGGCGCAGGACGCACCCGGTCCCTATCCGGAACTCGACGGTCACCGGTTCAGCCCGACGCGCACGGTAGGAGACCCGTGGATCCGCACCCACGTGGTATCCTACCTGGGTCTCGGGCAGGCGACCGACCTGCTGCAGCCGCCGATCGTGATCGATGGTGACACGATCCCCGGCCTCGAGGGTGAGTTGCTGTACGCCACCATCGACTTCGAGTACCAGCAGAGAATCGTGGACTGGTTCGCATTCCGGGTCGGCTACGCCGTCGACGCACGTCTGGGAACCGAACTCGGCACCCTGCTGGCGCGAGGCGTCAACACGATCACCGGGTTTGAAATCGGCTGGCTGGCCCGCGTGCTCGAGTCCGAGCGCGACATGCTGTCGCTGGACTTCGAGGTTTCGAACAAGAGCGTCACCCAGGTCGACATCGCCGGCTTCGTAGAGGATGTGATCGAAGGAGTCGAAGCGGACATCGTCCGCAAGTCGAACACGCTCCGCTTCTCGGGTGGTGGCCGCTACGCGCACGCCTTCTCACCCCTGTTCGGGATCATCGCAGTTGCGAACCTGGGAGTCGGCGAGTCGGTGCGGCGGGATGAAGACGACGAGGTGTTCACGCAGCTCGGCGCACAGCTCGACTTCGACCTCGCCTCCTGGCGGAACATTCCGCTCAACGTGGCGCTCGGTTACCTGTACGACTCGTATCCCGAGGCGTCGCAGGACGTCGATGGAAGCATCAGTACCGGATATCTCCGCGTCGGCTACGTGGCCCGGAACGACTTCACGATCGGACTGCAGTTTTCCGGTTCCAGCGTGCCCCTCCAGGGCGACGACAATCGGGCCAAATTCGGGATCGTGGAATTCGACCTGCGCTACTACTTCTGATCGCGGTCGCACTGCGTGACGGGAAACGAACGCCTCGATCGAATCGGGCCGATGGACCTCGGGGACGACCGGCTGACGGAGCAGTACAATCCGCGCACGGCCCGGATCGATCGGGCCGACACGGCCGCGATCATCGACCTGCTGAATTTCGAGGACAGGTCCGTTCCCGATGTCGTGAAACGATCGACGGACGCGATTGCCTCGGTAGTCGACGACGTGGCGGGCCGGCTTTCGCGAGGCGGCCGACTGTTCTACGTCGGCGCGGGCACAAGCGGTCGTCTCGGCGTGCTGGACGCGGCGGAGTGCCCGCCCACTTTCGGCACCGACCCGGAGATGGTGCAGGGGATCATCGCTGGTGGTCCGGAGGCGCTGGTGAGGGCCCGGGAGGGGGTGGAAGACGACGAGGAGGCGGGACGATGGGCGATCCGTGACGCCGGTGTCGGGCCCGAAGATTTCGTGCTGGGCATCGCCGCATCCGGAACGACCCCGTTCGTCCGTGCAGCCGTGGAGCAGGCCCTCGATGCCGGTGCCGGCACCGGCCTGCTGACCTGCTCCGAACCTCCGTCGGATTTCAGCTCCCTGGTGGATCACAGGATCACGATTCCGACCGGACCCGAGGCGATCGTCGGCTCCACCCGACTCAAGGCAGGAACCGCCACCAAGCTGGTGCTCAACACGATCACGACCGCGACCATGGTCCGGCTCGGCAAGGTATACGGGAATCTCATGGTGGATCTCCGGGCGACCAGCCGGAAGCTCGAGGACCGCAGCCTGCGGATCATCGAGGCGCTCACCGGGCTCGACCGGCCGCGCGCCAGTGATCTCCTCTTCCGCGCCGACGGCAGGGTCAAGACGGCCCTCGCCATGCAAGCGATGGGTGTGGACCGCGGGATGGCCGAAGAGCGACTGGAGGCGTGCGGCGGGTTCCTGGCAGAGTGTCTCGCGCGGTTCCCGGCAGCACACACGACGGAAGAGGCGCCGTGAGCGACCTGTACGTCGGCCTGATGTCGGGCACCTCCCTCGATGGGATCGATGCGGCCCTGATCGAGCTCCGGGGAAGCGCCGAACGGCCCGACGAGGCCAACCTCGTGGCCTTTCGCACGGATCCCTTCGAACTGGAAACCGCGTCCCGGCTCTCGGCCGCCGTTTCGGGCCGTGCCGGTTCCGCCGAGCTTTGCGACCTCGGATTCGATCTCGGCGAGCGGTTTGCCGCGGCTTCACTGGCTCTGCTTGGTGACGCCGGAATCGATCCCGGGTCCGTCATCGCCATCGGCAGCCACGGGCAGACCGTGTGGCACCGTCCGCCGTCCGGGCACGACGGGGGAGCGACCCTGCAGCTCGGAGAGTCGGCGGTGATCGCCGAACGGACGGGGATCGACGTAATCCACGATTTCCGGGTGCGGGACGTGGCGGCCGGCGGGCACGGTGCGCCGCTCACGCCTCTGTTCGATCTCCTCGTTCTCTCCGATCCGGACCGCGGCCGGGCGATCCAGAACATCGGCGGCATGGCCAACGTCACGGGTCTCCCGGCGGAAGCGTCGGGCGCCGCCCCGACGGCCTTCGACACGGGGCCTGGCGTGGCCCTGATCGACGAGGCCACACGTCTGCTGACATCGGGAGCGCAGCGATTCGACCTGGACGGCAGTCTGGCCGCCTCCGGCGAAGTGGTACCCGCCGCGCTCGACGCGTGGCTCACAGATCCCTTCTTCGCGAAGAGACCGCCCAGGAGCACGGGACGGGAGCGGTTCGGTTCGGCCGCGCTTACGCCGTGGCTCGACCGCTTCTCCGGCGAGCGCACCGAGGACCTGCTGGCCACACTTACCGAGTTGACCGCTCGGACGATCTCCGATGCCCACGGGTTCCTCGGATTCGAGCCGGACGAGGTGCTGCTCTGCGGTGGAGGCGCGAGGAATCCCGAGTTGGTTCGCCGGATCCGGACCCGGCTGGACTGCCCGGTGCATCCGCTGGAGTTCGCCGGCTGGGACGGCGACGCGCGAGAGGCAGCGGCGTTCGCTCTGCTGGCGCGACAGCATCGTCTCGGCTTCCCCTCGGACCTCGGCTGGGCCACGGGCGCCAGGGGGTCGCGGCTGCTGGGAAAGATGACCCCGGCGTGATTCTCGCGGCTCGTCTCTTCCTCGAAGCCCTTCGATTCGACCTCGAGCCGGAGGACGAGGTACGCCGGAAGGCGGATCGAGCCCTGGCACTCGGCGCGGGCGGCTTCGTGATCTTCGGCGGAGAGGCGGAGCGAATCGCCCGCTGGGCGTCCGAGTGGCGTTCGGCCGTGCGTCACCGGCTCTGGATCGCCTCGGACCTGGAACGGGGGGCCGGCCAGCAGTTCGGGGGCCTGCCCGAGCTGCCGCCGCCGATGGGCCTCGCCGCGTGCCCCGACCCGCTCGAGGCTGCTCGTGAGGCGGGCCGGATCACCGGCAGCGGAGCCCGCGAGGCAGGCGTGAATCTCGTCCTCGCCCCGGTGCTGGATCTGGATGTCGAACCGAGGAATCCGATCGTCGGCACGCGCAGCTTCGGTGCCCGGCCGGAAGAGGTGGGCCGACTCGGACGAGCCTGGATCGAGGCCTGTCAGGCAGAGGGCGTAGGTGCCTGCGCGAAGCACTTCCCGGGGCACGGCAGGACGACCGCGGACTCGCACGACGAGCTTCCAGTCGTGCCGGCTGGTCGAGCCGAACTCGCGGAAGACCTGGATCCATTTCGGGCCGTGGCCGACCTGGCGGCGGCGTTCATGACCGCCCACGTGGCCTATCCGGCGCTCGGTTCACCGCGCCCGGCGACTCTGGAACCGCGGCTGCTCGAGGAGCTGCTGCGTGAGGAGATGAGGTTCGAGGGGATCGTGGTAACCGACGCGCTCAACATGAGCGGGTTCACCGATGCGGTCGATCTTCCCGGTGACCCGGACGGCGCCGCCGCAGGCGCCGTCGCTGCCCTCAACGCCGGCTGCGACCTCCTGCTGTATCCGGCCGACCTCGAGCGTTCCGCGAGGCTGCTGGACCGCGCGGCGCTCGCCGACATGAGCACGGGCGATCGGCTGGAGGCATCGCTTCGCCGGCTGGAGGAGACAGCCCGACGAGTCCGGCCCGCCGCCCGGGCCGAGTCGGAGCCCGCGACGGCAGAGAGCCATGACGGCATCGGGCCTGTCCGGGTGAGCCATACGGCTGAAGCAGCCTCGCTCGCCTTCGACTCGATCCGCCTGGTGGGCGAGCGCCCCTGGCGAATCCGTCCCGCGATTCCACTGCGGATCGTGTCGATCTGGGACGATCGGCCAGAACCGGCTCGCGCCCCGCTCGGATCCCTGTTCGCCGAGGAGCTCCGGCGGCACGGTTGGACCGTGGTCGACGCCGATGCGCGGATCTCCGACCCCGAGTCCGCACAGACGGTGCTCCTCATCGCCTCGACTCCACAGGCCTGGAAGGGAACGGCATCCCTCACTGACGTGGGGCGTCGTGCCGTCGAGGAGGCGCTCGATCTCCACCCGAATGCCTGGCCGATCGTGTTCGGACACCCCCGCCTGCTCGCAGAGCTCGGTTCGGAGGCACGCGGGATGATCGCCTGGGCCACCGAGGAAGCGATGGAGCGGGCCGCCGCTGCCCGGCTCGATGCCGAGTTTCGCGAGGCTGAAGGCGACCGACCGGGAGCCTCGCTCGCGTGATCGCGCTCGACTGGTGGATCGTCGGGCTGTACATGGGCGGCACCCTCGCGCTCGGGATCTGGCTCGCGCGCCGGGCGAGCGGCGGCCTGGTCGACTTCTTCGTCAGCGGCCGCTCGCTCCCCTGGTGGCTCGCCGGCACCTCGATGGCCGCCACTACCTTCAGCGTCGACACGCCCCTCTACGTGACCGGTCTGGTGGCCCGTCGCGGCATCGCCGGGAACTGGGAGTGGTGGGCCTTCGCCCTCTCGCATCTCCTGCTCATCTATCTGTTCGCGCGGCTGTGGCGCCGGGCGGAGGTGGTCACCGACGCAGAGCTGACGGAACTCCGCTACGGCGGACGCCCGGCGGCGGTGTTGCGGGGCAGCCGGGCCTTCCTGTTCGCGGTTCCGATCAACTGCATTGCGATCGGCTACGTGATGCTGGCCATGCGCAAGGTGATGGAGGCGTTCGATCTGCTCGGCACGCTCCCCGCCTGGCTGCCGGGCGACGAGCGACTCTGGATCGTGGTCGCACTCTCCGTGTTCGTGATGATCTACGCCGGCATCTCCGGCCTGTGGGGGGTCGTGGCGACCGATTTCTTCCAGTTCGGTCTCGCCATGCTGGGGGCCCTCCTCGTGGCCGGATTCGCGATCGGCGACATCGGGGGGCTGGCAGCACTGAAGGAAGGCGTGATCGCGGCCGGGCGCGAGGACGCGCTCCGTCTCGTGCCTCGCCCGGGCTCGCCGGATCTGCCGATGGGCACCTTCCTGGCTTACCTCGGGATTCAATGGTGGGCCTGGCGTCGCTCCGACGGGGGCGGCGAGTTCGTGCAGCGCATGTCGGCATGTCGCACGGAGCGGGACGCGGAAGGCGCAGCCTGGCTGTTCAACCTGCTCCATTACGTGGTGCGGGCCTGGCCCTGGATCCTGACGGCGCTGGCCGCCCTGGTGATCTTTCCGGACCTCGAGGACCCCGAGATGGGCTACCCGCTCCTGATGATCCGCTACCTTCCGGCCGGGGTGCTGGGCATCGTGATGGCCTCCTTCGTGGCGGCGTTCATGTCCACCGTCTCGACGCAGATCAACTGGGGTGCCAGCTACATCGTCAACGATCTCTACGCCCGTTTCGTGAGACCCGATGCGAATCAGCGCCAGCTCGTCGCTCTCGGACGGCTCGCCTCGGTGTTCATCGTCGTCGCCGGCGGAGTGGCCGCCTTCGTGGCAGACGACATCGGTACCGTGTTCCGATTCATGATCGCGATCGGAACCGGACCGGGCGCGGTCCTGATTCTCCGCTGGTTCTGGTGGCGGGTAAACGCGTGGGCCGAGCTGGCCTCGATGCTGGCCGGTTTCGCGATCGCGCTGCTCACCTATCTTCCGCTCTGGGGCGGCATGGGCTTCGGCCTGCGGCTGACGGTAACCGCCTTCGGAGCGGCCGCCGTCTGGCTGCCGGTGATGTGGCTCACCCCGCCCGAGTCGGACGAGACCCTGGATGGGTTCTATCGCCGTGTCCGACCCGGGGGGCCGGGCTGGAAGCTCTCTCGCGCCCGGACCGGTCTCGAGCCGGATGCTCCGCTGCGCCGGGACCTGGCGAGGACGCTGTTCGCCGCCTTCCTGCTGTTCGGGGCGATGTTCGCGCTCGGCGCTGCTCTGTTGCTCGAACCGGTGACGGCCGCCCTCTCCGCAGTGGTCGCGGTCGTCGGCCTGATTGGTCTGCGACGACTTCGCCCCGACAGAGAACTCGCAAACGGACTGTGATCGGATGATCGGAACTTGCCGCCTCGATGCCCTCCGACGGCTCTGTGCGCTCGCACTGCTGCCATTGGGTTTCGCCGCATGTGCCTCGTCGGGGGACCCGGGCCCGCTGCCGCCCGGTGTGATCCGCAGTTCGCTGCCGCCGGTTCCCTCCGTAACCGGGCCGCTTTCGCTGTACGTCGAGTACCCTGACTCCCTGCAGCGGATCTCGGCCCGGGATTCGAATTTCGTGTTCGGCACCGTCGGTACCGGGGACGCGACCCTGATCATCGACGGCGAGTTCGTCGAGGTGGAACCGAACGGCGCGTTTCTCGCCTGGCTCCCGGTGCCAGCGGCAGCCAGCGGCGACACGGCATCGTACCGTCTGGTTGCGCGTCGCGGTGCAGAGACCGATTCGATCGCACACCCGATTCTTCTGCCGGCGCAGACCGGCTCGCCCTGGGAGGCGGGAGCGCTGCTCGACGCGGATCGGCTGGGGGTCCGCGCCGAACGCTGGGCCTGGCCGGACGAGCCCATGAGCGTCGAGATCCGGGCGAACCCGGGGGCAGAGGTCGAGATCGTCGCCGGCCGAACCACGATCCCGCTGGCACCTGCCTCCGGTGACGTCCGCGTGCTCACGATGTCGGCGGAAGAGCTGTATCGGACCGCCTGCGTGCCGGAAGACTGCAACTGGTCGGACACGGCAGACTCGCTTCGACTCGAGGTGCGGGCCCGGATGGGCGAGCAGCGACAGAACGAGCCCCTCATCCTTCCGCTCCGGATTCTCGACCCGATTGCCCCTCCGGTGGCGAGGCTGACCGACGAGCCCGACGAGATCAACGGAAATGACGGGATGGTCGTGGCGCGTCCGGCGGCGTTCGGACCCTACAGGTGGCGCTTTCCCGACGGGACGCGCGCGATCGTGGACCTGCGGGTCGGCGATCGGATTCGCCTTCGCCTCGCCCCGGACCTTCATGCCTGGGTGACCCTGGAGGACGTGGAACTGCTCCCCGCCAGCACGCCGATACCGCGTTCCGCCGTCGGCGATCTCCGCTTCGAGCCGCGCGGGGACCGCGTAATGCTGGACATCAGGCTTGCCGCCGCGCTTCCGCTCGAGGTGACGCAGCCTGACCTTCGCACCCTCGAGATCGTGCTCTTCGGCGCAACTGCAGTCACCAATCGCATCTCGCTCGGGCCCTCTCCACGTGTGATCGAATCGGTGGAATGGTCGCAGCTGCCCGGTTCGCGGATGCGGATGCGGGTGCGGTTCGAGGGGCCGGTCTGGGGCTGGCGCGCGCGATACGACGAGAGAACCGGCGGTCGTGCCACGCTTCGACTCGAGCTCCGGAACGCTCCCGAGATCGATCCTGCCCGTCCGCTCGCAGGACGCCGGATCGCGATCGACCCGGGGCACCCGGGGGCCGGGGCGACCGGACCCACCGGCTACTACGAGGGAGACGCAAACCTGGCGATCGGCCGGATCCTCGAACGGATCCTGACCGAGAGAGGCGCCATGCCGATCCTGATCCGAAACGACAGAGAGCAGATGGGGCTGTACGAGCGCACGAACGCTGCCGAGGAGGCGGGTGCCGAACTCTTCGTCTCGATCCACAACAACGCGCTGCCGGACGGGGTGCGGCCGTTCGGTCGGGAGGGGACGAGCACCTACTACTTCCATCCCCACGCCGCGGGTCTGGCGTCAGCGATTCAGGACGGGATGCTGGCGACGATGCGCCTGCGGGATCTCGGCGTGTTCTGGGGGGATCTCGCCGTGTGCCGGATGTCCTGGATGCCGGCCGTGCTGACCGAGGGCGCATTCATGATGATGCCGAAACACGAGGCGGCGCTGCGAGATCCGGGATTCCAGGAGCTCTACGCGCGAGGCGTGGCCGACGGGATAGAGGCTTTCCTGGCGCGAACCGCGACCGGTGCAGGCGGCGAATGAACGCCGACGAGCTGCGGACGGCGGTGCACCCGACTCTCGGAGAGGGCGTGTGGGTCGCGCCCTCGGCCGACGTGATCGGGGACGTGACGATCGGCTCGCACGCCAGCATCTGGTACCAGTGCGTCCTGCGCGGCGACATCGCTCCGATAACGATCGGAGAGTCAACCAACATCCAGGACCTGACGATGGTCCACGTCGATGTCGATCGACCCTGCCGGATCGGGAACAGCGTCGGGATCGGGCACCGCGCGATCATTCACGGCTGCGACATCGAGGACGGTTGTCTTATCGGCATGGGGGCCATCGTCCTGTCCCACGCAGTGGTCGGAGTGGGCTCCGTGGTCGCCGCCGGAGCCCTGGTTACCGAGGGGGCGCAGATCCCTCCGGGAAGCCTCGTCGTGGGTGTCCCCGGGCGAGTCGTGAGACCGGTGGATGAAGAGTTGCGCGGCCGGGTTCGGCTCACCGTGGGACATTACCGGGCCCTGAAGGAACTGCATGCCGGAGGCCGCTGGCAGCAGCCCGGCTGAACCCGGTTCCGGCCCGGAATTCCGCCATCATCACGGTTCGTGTAACAGCCGAAAATCAGGCCTTGCACCCCATATGTAGGGGGGTTACTCTTGGTGCACCCCAAGATATTGGGGTGTGCGCGAGGGGTCCCCGAGGCCGCTCGAGGTCGGCCGAGCTTGTCCCGCCCGGTCCGTAGTACAATGCCTTGCATCAGTCCAGAGACGTGACTTCAGGGTGTTTATCACCCTCGGGGGAGTCGTCGCCATAGGGAACGGGACGCTGCTGACGGAACGCGCCAGGAATCCGGTCGTCGGGACCGGTGACGATACAGGAAGCAGAACAACGGCCACGACAGGGAAAGCAGCGAGGACACACCGATGCACGGACCCGACACGACAGTCGCCCCGAAGACCGACACTACCGCTGAGACGATCGAGAACACGCCCGCCGATCTGCCGGAGCCCCGGCTCTCGGAGAACGCGCTCACCGTCCTGGCGAAGCGCTACCTGAAGAAGGACCAGGACCTCGAGCCGAACGAGACTCCGCAGGACATGTTCTGGCGCGTCGCGCGTGTGATCGCCGACGTGGACGCTCGCTACGGCGCCAGCGAGGAGCGGGTGGAGCAGGTCGCGCGGACCTTTTACGAGATCATGGCCGACGGGGAGTTCGAGCCGAACAGCCCGACCCTGATGAACGCGGGCCGCCCGCTCGGCCAGCTCTCGGCCTGCTTCGTGCTTCCAGTGCCCGACAGCCTCGAGGGGATTTACGAGACTCTCCGCGACATGGCATTGATTCACCAGTCGGGCGGCGGAACCGGATTCGGTTTCAGCCGGCTGCGTCCGTCGGGTGACGTCGTCAAATCGACGATGGGCGTGGCCAGTGGTCCCGTGTCTTTCATGGAAGTCTACGATGCCTCCACGGAGGCCGTGAAGCAGGGCGGCACGCGCCGCGGCGCGAACATGGGGATCCTCCGTGTCGACCATCCAGACGTTCTGGAGTTCATCGACTGCAAGGAGGAAGGGCACAAGATCACGAACTTCAACATTTCGGTAGCGGTCACCGACGACTTCATGAACGCGGTCGAGCGGGGCGAGAGCTACGCGCTGCGCAACCCGCGGGGCGGTGAGCCGGTCGGCGAGCTCGACGCGCGAGAGGTGTTCGAAAAGGTCGTGTACGGTGCGTGGCGGAACGGCGAGCCCGGCGTCTACTTCATCGATGAAGCGAATCGCTACAATCCGGTTCCTCACATGGGCTCGTACGAGGCGACGAATCCGTGCGGCGAGCAACCGCTTCTCCCGTACGACGTCTGCAATCTCGGCTCGGTCAACGTCGGCCGCTTCGTGCAGGACGGAAGGATCGACTGGGACAACCTCCGGACGGCCGTGCACCGGGCCACGCACTTTCTCGACAACGTCATCGACGCGAACCAGTACCCGCTTCCGCAGATCGACGAGCTGTCGAAGAACATCCGCCGAATCGGCCTCGGCGTGATGGGCTGGGCGGACATGCTGGTGAAGCTCGGCGAGCCGTACGGGTCCGCACGATCTATCGAGCTGGGTCGCGAGCTGATGCGCTTCGTGGACGAAGAGGCGAAGGTCGAATCCGAGCGGCTGGCCCGCGAGCGAGGCGTATTCCCGGAGTGGGAGCGCTCGATCTGGGGACCGGACGACAGCTGTGCCCGCGACGAGACGGGCGCCCGGATCCGGCCCATGCGCCGGCTCCGGAACTGCAACGTCACCACCGTCGCCCCGACCGGCACGATCTCGATCATCGCCGGCTGCTCCAGCGGCATAGAACCCCTGTTCGCCGTCGCGTTCATGCGGAACCAGGCCGGCGTGCTGATGCCCGACGTGAATCCCGAGTTCGTGAAGGTCGCGAAGGAGGGGGGCTGGTATTCCGAGGAACTGATGCGCCGGATCGCCGACGAGGGCCACATCCACTTCGACGAGGTGCCCGAGGATGTGCAGGCGGCATTCGTCACCGCGCATGACGTCACACCGGAACAACACATCCGGATGCAGGCCGCCTTCCAGCAGTACACGGACTCGGCGATCTCGAAGACCTGCAATTTCCCGAATGGAGCGACGGTCGATGACGTGCGCCGGATCTTCGAGCTCGCGTACGAGCTCGACTGCAAGGGAGTGACGGTTTATCGCGACGGCTCGCGGGATGCCCAGGTGCTTTCGACGGGGAAGACGGCGCGGAAAGTGGCCGCCGAGGCCGCCGCGCGAGGCGTGCATGCGTCGCCCGGAACCGGGCTCGTCGATCCCGAGACGGTCGCCGCGTTCGAGAAGCTCGACAACACCGAGCTGGCCGCCGAGCTGGCCGGGGCCCTCGCTCGCGTAGACGAGCTCCAGTCGGAACTGGAGGAGCAGGGCGAGACGATCGCGGCCCTCGAGGGCGGGTTCATGAAGCAGCCCGAGATGCGCAAGCGTCCGGCCATATTGAAGGGCGTGACCCGGAAGATCGATTCGCCGCTCGGCGACATGTACGTCACGATCAACGAGGACGAGGAGGGACGTCCGTTCGAGGTGTTCGTAGCGCTCGGCAAGGCGGGCGGTCCTGCGATGGCCGATGCCGAGGCGATCGGCCGGCTGATCAGCCTGGCGCTGAGAAGCGGCATCTCGCTGCGCTCCGTTCACAAGCAGCTCCGGGGCATCTCCTCGGATCGCGCCGTCGGATTCGGTGCGAACAAGGTGCTTTCCAGCCCCGACGCGATCGCTCAGGTCGTCGAGCGTTACCTGGAGGAGAAGGAAGGCATCCAGCAGTCCCTTCCGATCCCGGAGGTGGGCGCTGCGAAGCAGACGAACGGTGGCACTCAAACCGCCGAAAAGCCGGTGATCCACAGGTTCGAGGCGCAGGCCGCGATCCAGTTCATCGGCACCTGTCCCGACTGCGGCTCGAGCCTCGAGTTCGCCGAGGGGTGCATGAAGTGTCACGCCTGCGGCTACAGCGAGTGCGGCTGATCCCAGGATCGGTCGGGCGGTAGCAGCCCGGCGGTGTGCTCCTCCTGGACGCGCCGCCGGACAAGATGGCAGGTGGGACAGCGACAGCCCGGCCCTCGTGGCCGGGCTTCGCATTTGGGGGGTCGGTCCGGGGTCGTCGCCGCGCCCGGAGTCCCGGCGCGGACGGTCATGGCTCGCCGCGCGCTCGGCGACCCGTTAGGCTTTCGTTCTAACCCCAAAGGCAGGGAGCCATGAAGCAGGTCCTCGTCCTCGGGGCCGGACGGAGCGCCCCATTTCTCGTGCACCGCCTGCTGGACATGGCGGAGGCCTCGGACTGGTTCGTGACCGTGGCCGACCTCGACCGATCGGCCGCCGAATGGCTGGTGGCGGGACACTCCCGCGGCGCGGCGATCCGTTTCGACGTCAACGACGCTGCGATGCGCGATGCCAGAATCTCGCAGGCCGACGTCGTGATCAACATGCTGGCGCCGGCCTTCCAGCACCTGGTCGCCTGGGACTGCCTCTCGCACGGCACGCACATGCTCTCGGTTTCCTACCGTGACGAGGCGGTCCGAGCCCTGGATTCCGACGCGCAGCGCCGGGGGGTGCTGATCCTCTCCGAGCTCGGCCTCGATCCCGGCATCGATCACATGTCGGCGATGGCTCTGCTCGACCGGATTCGTGGCGAGGGCGGCCGGGTGCAGGCATTCCGGTCCTACGGCTCCGGGGTTCCGGCGCCGGGTCAGGAGGTGAACCCGCTCGGATACTGGGTGACATGGAACCCCCGCAACGTGGTGATGTCGGGCGCACGCGGCGCCCAGTACAAGGAGCACGGCAGGATCCGCCTCGTGCCGCACCACAGGGTGTTCCGGCACACGTGGCCCGTGGAGGTCGAGGGCGTCGGGACGATGATCGCGTACCCGAATCGGGATTCGGTATCCTACGGAGCCGTGTTCGGACTCGACGAAGCCGAGACGATTCTGAGGGCCACCATGCGGTGGCCGGGGTGGTGCGAGACCTGGGACGCGGTGGTGAGGCTGGGCCTGCCGAACGAGAGCCTGCGGATTCCGGATCTCTGCGAACGTTCGGCCCGCGAGGTGGTGGAGATGTTCCTGCCGGGAATCGGCGCACCGCCGGCCGACGGATTCGAAGTCGAGTCGCGGGTGGCCTCGCTCCTCGGGATACCGGTGGATGGTGACGTGATTCGAAACCTGCGCTGGCTCGGCCTGTTCTCCGACGATCGGCTCGAATGCGACGGGCGTACGCCAGCCGAGATGATGAATCACCTGCTGCGAACCCGGCTGACGATTCCGGCCGGCGGTCGGGACATGGTCGTGTTGCGGCACGAGCTCGACGTGATCGGCTCCGACGGAGGCGAAGAGGTCATCACCTCGACGATGGCCACGGAAGGCGCCGCGGGCTTCACCGCCATGTCGCGGACCGTCGGCCTGCCCACCGCCCTGGCGGCTCAGCTGCTGCTGGACGGGGGGTTGACCCTCACCGGAAGCCTGATTCCCACGCACCCGGCGGTGTACGGACCGATCCTGAATGCTCTCGAGGCCGAGGGACTCGTGTTCGAGGAAACACGCCGGCCGGTCGCGCCGAACGGCGGTGACGTCCCCTCACCGTCGATCCGTGCGCCGGAGGCCGTACGATGAGCGAGCTGCAGCGATTCGGGATCGTCGGAACGAGCCGAAAGGAGAACGAGCGCCGCGTCCCGATCCACCCGGTTCATTTCGACCGGATTCCGGGCGGCGTGGCCAGGCGCCTTCTGTTCGAGCGTGGCTACGGAGAGCCTTTCGGCGTAGCGGATGCGACTCTCGAGAAGCGGTTCGGAGGCGTAGCGGATCGAGCGGAGCTTCTCGAAACCTGCGATGGGGTGCTGTTGCCGAAACCGGTGGAGGAGGACCTCAGGGAGCTGCGCGAGGGAGCGGTCCTCTGGGGCTGGCCTCACTGCGTGCAGCAGCGCGAGATCACGGACCTGGCCTTGGAGCGCGGCCAGACGATGCTCGCCTTCGAGGCCATGTACCTGTGGTCCGAAGGGTCCCGTGGGATGCACCTCTTCTACCGGAACAACGAGCTTGCAGGTTACTGCGCCGTGCTTCACGCTCTGTCGCTGCGCGGTGAGACCGGACACTTCGGACGGCCGCTGCGAGCGACCGTCGTGAGCTTCGGCTCGGTGAGTCGGGGCGCGATCCGGGCCCTGCAGGGACTCGGCATCCACGACTTCGAGGTCTACACGCTGCGACCGCCGTGGGCGGTACGCGATCGCATGGCCGGCGGGCTGTTCGGACGGATGGTGAGGGATCCGGAGGGCGGCGTTCACGTGCTGGAGCCCGACGGGACCCGGCGCGAGATGGTGGAAGCGTTCGCGGACGCCGATGTGATCGTCAACGGAATACTGCAGGACACCGACGATCCGATCCTGTTCATGAAGCCGGATGAGGAAGACCGCCTGAGGGCCGGATCGCTGATCGTGGACGTGAGCTGTGACCTGGGGATGGGATTCCCCTTCGCTCGCCCGACTTCGTTCGCCGATCCGACCTTCGGGGTCGGGCCCGCCCTCTACTACGGCGTAGATCACACCCCGAGCTGGCTGTGGCGGAGCGCCAGCTGGGAGATCTCCGACGTCGTCGTCGCCTGGCTGGGGCGCGTGCTGTCGGGGCCCGAAGCCTGGGACGAGGACGAGACCCTGCGTCGCGCGATCGAGGTGCGCGACGGCGAGATCTGCAATCCGAAGATCCTCAGTTACCGGCAGCAGCGGGAGGAGTGACCAGCGGACGCCCGCCACGAACGGGTGGCGCAGTGGGCGCCATGCCAGCCTCAGCCCTCGCCCAGGTAGCGCTCGGGAATCGGCGTCTCCGGGCTCTCGGCCTGCCAGAAGACCTGGACCACCCACCACCGCTCGCCGTCGAACAGCAGCTGGATACTGTTGATGCCGCGCATGAAGGGCTCCCGGGCCTTCATTTCATCTGCCGTGCGGTACGAGTCGTAGGTGCTGAATACGTGCGCGATGTGGCCGAATCGCTCCTCGACCCGATGGGCTTCCGTTTCGAAGAACCCGTTGGCCTCGAGCTGTCCGCCTGCGGTGGCAATGTAGTCTTCGACGCTCCAGGCCAGGTATCGAGTGCTGCCATCGGGTGCCGATCCCGAGGGGACAAGCCGGGCCTCGGGGAGAAACAGCGACCGGAAGCGGTCCCAGTCGCGTGCCTCACCGGCCGGTCCCGAGATCACGTCGTACAGCGCGGAGATGATGGAGTCGATCGATTTTACGTCTTCCGCTTGCGCCGCCGGGACGTCGAGATCAGCGGTCGACCGGCCCCAGTCCTGGGCGGCCGCAGGAGTCGCTACCAGGAAGAGGGCGAGCAGCGCGGGGAGGTTTCTTCTCGACATTCTTACTCCTCGTTCAGGACATTTGTCTCGAATGTGAGAACCCGCGAGCGGTGGCAAGCGTTGCACGGAACCCGGATGGGCCCTCGTCGGTACCCGGGCCCATGAGCGCTCACGAGCCCCACCCGGTCCGCGGCCGGTTCAACGCCTGGTTCCTGGCGGTCGCCGAGCCCGGGATGCACCGGGAGTACGGGGAGAGGAAGCGCCGGCTGTTCGGCGAGATTCCCGAGACGGTGGTAGAACTGGGGCCGGGCACCGGAGCCAACTTCCGCTACTACCCGCGGGGAACGAAGGTCATCGCGGTAGAGCCGAACCCGATGATGCTGGACCGGATGCAGGCGCAGGCCCGGAAACAGGGTGTCGAGATCGACCTCCGCCACGCGGGTGCAGAGGGGATGGATGTGGAATCGGCCAGCGCGCAACTCGTGGTCTCGACCCTCGTCCTGTGCAGCGTGCGGGATCCCGAGCGTGTCGTTTCGGAGGTGAGGCGCGTCCTCCGACCCGGTGGCCGCTTCGCATTCCTCGAGCACGTCGGCGCTCCGACGGGATCGGGCAAGAGGAGACTCCAGGAGCGAATTCACCGCCCGTGGCAATGGCTGGGAGAAGGGTGCGACCTCACCCGTGACACGGCCCGGACTCTCGAGTCGGCCGGGTTCTCCTCGCTGGAGCTCGAGCGGTTCGATTCTGCGGTGAGCTGGGCGCCTTGGGCGCCGCACATCGCCGGCTTCGCGATCCGCTGAGGACGGGAATGCAGACTGCACGTCGCACCCACGGTTTCACCGAGTCGGTGATTCGCGAGATGACCCGCGTCGCCGACCGCTGCGGCGCGATCAACCTGGCGCAGGGATTTCCGGACTTCCCGGCCCCGGAGGTGCTCAAGGAGGCCGCCGTCCGGGCGATCCGGAGCGATGTGAATCAGTATGCCGTGACCTGGGGCTCGCCCCGACTGCGCGAGGCGGTCGCCGCCGGCTACGGGCGCTGGTACGATCTCGAGGTGGACCCCGACCGCCACGTCACGATCACCTGCGGGGCGACCGAGGCGATGGTCGCCGTGATGCTCGCACTGGTCGATCCCGGCGACGAAGTGATCATCCTGGAGCCGTTCTACGAGAACTACGGCCCGGACGCGATCCTGTCGGGCGCGAAGCCGATCTTCGTGCCGGTCCAACCTGGGGAGGGGATCGATCTGGACCGTGTGGCGCAGGCGTTCTCACCGGCGACCCGTGCGATCGTACTGAATACACCGAACAATCCCACTGGCCACGTCCTGACACGCGCGGAGCTGGAGGCAATCGCAGAACTCTGCCGACGTCACGACGCGTGGGCGATCACCGACGAGATTTACGAGCACATCCTCTACGAGGGCCAGCACCTGCCGATCGCTGGACTGCCCGGAATGCGGGAGCGCACCGTGACCGTGAGCGGTGCCTCGAAGACCTTCAGCGTAACGGGCTGGCGCGTCGGCACGATCGTGGCGCCCGAGGCCGCGGGCGATGCGATCCGGAAGGTGCACGACTTTCTGACCGTCGGCGCTCCGGCGCCTCTGCAGGAGGCCGTGGCCGAGGCCATGGAAACACTCGGCGACGCCTACTACCAGGATCTCGCCTCCGGCTATCGAAGCCGGCGAGACCTGCTCATGTCGTCGCTGCTGGAAGCGGGATTCCGCTGCAGTCCACCGGCCGGCGCCTACTACGTACTGGCTGACTTTTCAGGGCTTTCCGGGGAAGACGACACGGCGTTCGCGCTTCGGCTCGCGAAGCAGGCAGGGGTCGCCCCGGTTCCCGGGTCCAGCTTCTTCGCCGACCCGTCCGACGGCAGCCATCTGGTGCGCTTCGCCTTCTGCAAATCGGAGGATCTGCTGCGGGAGGCCGGCCGAAGGCTCATGGCGACGTTCAATGCTTGACCCCAATATCTGGTAGGGTTAGTTTTCTCACAGCACAATATCTTGCGGTTCGCGTGGAAAACCCGGACCGCCCCCGGGGAAACCGGTGGATAAGCGGCGAGCCGTCGTGGATAACCGGCCCCTCGAATTCCCGGGGCTCGTTTTGAGAACTTGTTGAGCGGCCCCTATCAACATCTCGACGCGCGGGTAAGCGGTCCGGTTCGACGCTTGAACCGATGAATGTCGTGACTTCCACCGCGGTGAGGGACGTATGACTCTGTCGATGAGATCTCCGGCCGCGATTCGCCCGTCGGGAAAGCCGAGGGCTGGGACCGTGCTCCACAGACCGGCGATCACCGATCGCTGGATCCGGAATGCGACCGTGGCCAACCGGATCGCGTTCGAGCATGAGATGAAGCGGGAACGGAGGTCGGGTATCGACTCCCGATTGAAGTCGTTCCTCAAGCAGGCCAGCGCCCGTCAGGCGTGAGCGGAGAGCACTAGCGAAGCGACCGCGAACGGAAAGACGCCGGAGGCCGGGACAGCGCGAGCCGCGCGCCGGCCGACGGGCGCACTGGGCCCCGGAGCGATCCGGGGCCCTTCTGCATCACGGTGGCGCCGGTGGAACGTACCGAAGCCGCAGCGTTAGAATGGGACCGGGCGTAGATAACGCTCGTAGGGCTGACCGCCGGAATCACTGCAACCGAGGCTCGATGCTCGACTCCATGAACGACGGCCCAGCGGGATCCGAACAGGCCTCCGACATCTCTGTCGGCGTCCGCCGACGCACCGGAGTGGTCGATGTAGGCGGGGTCGGGGTCGGCGGCGATCACCCGATCGTCGTGCAGTCGATGACCAACACCGACACGGCCGACATCGATTCCACGGTTCAACAGGTCGCGAGCCTGGCGGAGGCCGGCAGTGAGATCGTGCGCGTTACGGTGAATACCCCCGCCGCGGCGCGGGCCGTGCCGGAGATTGCCGCCCGTCTCGCGGATGCCGGCGTTATCGTACCGCTGATCGGTGACTTCCACTTCAACGGGCACATCCTGCTGCCCGGCCACCCGGACTGCGCGGCGGCGCTCGCCAAGTACCGGATCAATCCGGGTAACGTGGGCGGGAAGACCTGGGACGCGAACTTCGCGCGAATCGTCGAGTGCGCGATCGAGCACGGAAAGCCGGTCCGGATCGGGGTCAACTGGGGATCGCTGGACCAGCAGCTGCTCACCTCGATGATGGATGCCAACGCGAAGCTCGCCGAGCCGCGGGATGGGCACGAGGTGATGATCGACGCGATGATCGAGAGCGCCATGCGCTCGGCCGCCGTCGCCGAGGAGATCGGGCTGCCGCACGATCGAATCATCCTGAGCGCCAAGGTTTCCGCGGTTCGCGACCTCGTAACGGTCTATCGCCGGCTGGCGCCGCTCTCCGACTACCCGCTCCACCTCGGGCTGACCGAGGCCGGGATGGGCCGCAAGGGCGTCGTCGCGAGCACGGCCGGGCTCTCGATCCTGCTCGCCGAGGGGATCGGCGACACGATCCGGGTGTCGCTCACTCCGACTCCGGGCGGCGATCGCAGCGAGGAGGTCCGGGTCGCTCGCCAGATTCTCCAGTCGCTCGGTATCCGCAGCTTCGAGCCACAGGTCACGGCCTGTCCCGGGTGCGGACGCACGACCAGCACCTTCTTCCAGGAGATGGCGCAGGAGATCGAGGGTTATCTCAACGAACGGATGCCGGCTTGGAGGGAGCGTTATCCCGGGGTCGAGACCTTGAACGTTGCGGTGATGGGCTGCGTGGTGAACGGGCCCGGCGAGTCCCGCCACGCAGACATCGGGATTTCTCTGCCCGGCACCTTCGAGGCGCCGAGCGCACCGATCTACGTGGATGGAGAACACCACTCCACGCTGAGGGGCGAGCGGATCGTTGCCGAGTTCATCGAGATTCTCGAGGACTACGTGGAGCGACGGTTCGGCGCGGAGACGCCGATCGCGACCTGAACCGGGCGAGGGTTCAGGCGGGGTCGAACCTCTCGACGCCATCCACCATGCTGCGGGCGAGAGCGCCCGTCGCCGCGAGGTGACGCAGCATCGCGAACCGCTCGCGGAGAAAGAGGATCAGCAGCCCGTCCGAGGGACGCCGTTCGCCCACCGCCACGACTTCCCACGCCGTTCTTGCCCCGGCCTCGACCGCCTCCGATGTGCGCCCCAGCTGGCGCAGCAGACCCGCCCGCCTCTCCTCGAGGAACGGCAAGCCGGGCCGCACGGCGACCGTATGGCTCGAGCACACGGTCTCTGGAGCGAGATCGATGGCGCCCTGCAGGGACGAAAGGTAGAGCCCGAAGCTGTCTTCCTCCGGGTCGGAGATCCGAAGCGGCGACTTCCACTTGAGCAGGAACTGATCTGCCGACAGCAGCAGGCGGTCTGCCTCGTGAAACAGCATCAGGTGACCCGGGGCATGCCCCTCGGCGAGGATCCACCGCCACCCTTCGCACTCCGGCAGCGGTCCCTCCTCTCCGCCGACGGGATCCGAAACAGGGACTTCCGCGAGCGGCGTCCCGCCGACCGGCTCGGATTCCGGCGCGAGCCCCTCGGCCACGGTTGGCGGCACTCCCATGCGGTGCAGGGCGGCCCGGCCCCGGCTGGATGCCGGCTCGCGATTACGCATCTCGGCTATGGCGCGCTCGTGGGCCAGCAGACGGGCCGGCTTCCAGCGGAGCAGGCCGCCAGAATGATCGAGGTGCGTATGGGAGAGCACGACGCCGGTCGCGTCGTCCGGAGTCAGGCCGAGCCTCGCGAGCCCCGCCGTCAGCGCAGCGGTCGATTCCGCCATGTCAGCGCCGGCGTCGAGAAGCCACGGGTGCCTGGAGTCCGGGGACTCGAGCACGAACACCGAGGTGACGCCCGGAACGAACGGGTCGGGCAGGGGCAGTCGCACGCAGTGGGGAGAAAGGCGCTCGGGCAGCCCCGTGGGATCGAGCTTCCTCACGGCCCGATCTCCGGAAACGGGAGAGCGTCCGCCTGACGCGCTGCCCGGACGGCAGAGACGAGTTCGCGGGTCAGCGGTGTCGTCCCGAGCTCACGGTCATCGAGGCCGGCCACGAATTCTACGCCGCGGACCGAGTTGGTCAGGATCAAGCCGTCGCAGGCGAGCAGATCCTCCGGTGTCCATTCGCCTTTCACGATCTCGATGCCGAGCGCGGCCGCGACTTCCATCACCCTTTGCCGCACGACGCCCGGATAGAGAGGAAGGGAATCAGCCGGAGTCAGAAGCCGCCCCTCCCGCTCGAAGAACAGGTTCGAGGCCGCGCACTCCGTGATTCGTCCGTCGTGCACTCGAACCACCTCGTCGACCCCCAGTCGGAGTGCCTCGTTCGCAGCCAGCACGTGAGAGATCGCGTTGCAGCTCTTGATGCCGGGAAGTGTGGCAGGGGGCACCGAGCCGTCCGGGAGAACTCGCAGGCTGGGAATTCTCGGGGGCGGTACAGGTGAGAATTCCACGAGCGCGATGGAATTCCTGCCCCGGCCGTAGCCACGCGACGTGCCCTCAGCACTCCATTGGCAGCGCAACACGCCCTCGGCGCTCGTGTCGAGCTCGGCTGCGATCGCCGCCAGCCGAGCTGGAATCACCTCTTCACGCTCGAAGCCCTCCGGCGGCGCGAGCCCCAGTCGTTCGGCACCGGCCAGAAGCCGTGCGGCATGACGCTTCGCGCCGAGCAGCCGCCTTTTCTCGATCCTGAGCGTCGCAAAGAGCCCGTCGCCGTAGCGCAGGGCTCGCAGCAGGCTCTCGAGGTTGCCGCCAGGTACGAACGGACGACCCTCGAGCCAGACCGCCGCGCGTGCGTCGATCATAGGATTCCGCCCCTGTCGCCCTGCGGAGCGTGCTGCCAGCTTGTGATCCGAGAGCGACTCGATCCGATGAACCTGCCAACAGGAACAGGTGCGGCATGCCCGGAATGACGAGGAATCGGCTTCTGCTCGCGGCTCTGCTCCTGGGGATCGGGTGTGCGGGCAGCCGTGAATCCGGCGAGGGAACCGACCCCGGCGCATCCGGCAGTCCCTCGACCGGTTCGGCGGGCGCAGTCGTGGGAACCGCGAGCCTCGAGTCCGAACTCTACCGGCTGATGGTATCGCAGGGAGCGTACTTCGAGGAAACCGGAACGTATGCGCGCGACCTCGAGAGCCTCGATTTCAAGCCCGGCGCCGGAGTCGGCCTCGACCTGATCGAGGGCGGCAGGGATGGGTTCTCGGCAGTCGCCAGATCCGGCGATGCCGAGTGCGCCGTGTACTCGGGACAAGTGCGGTCGCCCCGCGGCTACCTGAGCCTGCCGGACCGGCCCGCCTGCCGGGATTGACCACTGGGGACGTCGGGAGACCGACAATTCTGTAAGGGAGAGTCCGGAACGGCCCGGAGTGGAGCGGCGCTCAGCTGCGCTGCTTCCGCCTCCTGGCGTTGCGGGCCAGACGACGCTGGGCCGCCTTCTGCTTCCTTCGCTTCGCCTCGCTGGGCTTCTCGTAGTGCCTCTTCCTGCGCATGTCCGCCAGAATCCCCGCGCGCTGCACCTTGCGACGGAACTGCCTCAAGGCCTTTTCGAGATTCTGTCCTTCCGCGATCTGGATCTCCAAAACTCGCTCACCCCTTCGGTAACGCGACCGACGCACGGGCATCGCGCCCGTACGCATGCATGATTCGTAGCCGCTTAAACTACTGTCGAGAGTAGGGGTACGACAAGTTCCCGCGGCTCAGTCGTCGAATCGAAACCGCGGAGCGAGCCGGGTCCGCACCTGCTCATCGAGCGTCGGCAGCTCGTCTCCGGTCCCGCCACTACCAGCGCGTGCAGCAGAACTCTCCCGCCCGGAGCGGCGCGCGCCGTTCGACTCGTCAGGCTTCCGGCCATGCCGCTCGCGACCCCCGCGCCCGCCGCGGCCTCCCCTGGACTCCGATCGTGTGCGATCTGCCGGCGACCGCTCCGAAGACCCGGTCCGGGCCTGCGAGAGCGGCATGCCGTCGGCGCCGATCGGCACCACGTTCCGGGCCCTCGGTCCACGCTCGGCGCGTTCGATCTCGAGTTCGACCTCGGCTCCGTCCTTGAGGCTGCGGAATCCGTCGCTCTGGATGTCGGAGTGGTGCACGAACACCTCTTCTCCGTTCTCGAGGCGGATGAACCCCCAGCCTTTCTCTGTGTCGAACCACTTCACGTTTCCGCGCTGTCGTGCCATCTCGTTCGAGATCCTCGTATCTGATTGACCTGGCTGCACCGGACCGCTGCGGAGGCTTCCACGGGCCCGGTTGTCGTGCGGGATTCTAGGCGCGGGGCGCCGGCCCAACAAGCGCCGGCCTCAGTCAGGTCCGCAGTCCTGCATTGCGCTCAAAAGCTTGACCCACAACATGTGGAGGGGATAGGTTCGGTGAGCACCAGATCTTGTACTTTCGGGACCTGTACGGGATCGATGATCGACTGGAATCGGGGACGTTTGTGGGCGGCGCCCGGCGGGCTCTCACGGAATTGAGAAGCCCGTCAGTTGCGCTTCGCCATTGCGGCGAGGGCGCCGTACCGCACGATCTCAGGCTCCTGCGGGTCGTCCGATTTTCCCGGGCGTGGCGCCAGCCGCGCAAAATTTGCCCGGACCCCGTTCCGGGCGGTACTATCGTGGACCGAACCCCCCGGCCCAGGGGTTCCGTTCGATCGCCTACCGGTGGGTAAGGAGTGGTGCTATGGCGGAGGCTCTTCAGATCGCACGGGACGGGTCGTTCATGCTCGGAGAACGATCCTACCAGATACCCGACGTTTTCTCTCCCCGAGAAGTATTCAGTTATCGAAGGTTGCTGGAGCCGATTCCGGACATCCCCGGTGGTACCAGCCTGAGCGGCGAGCAGCGCACCAGGCAGAAGGCCTATTTCTTCCGCCGGGCCGCGGCGTGCGTAATTCCGGGACTCGAACCGTCGGCTCTGGAGTCCCTTCCGTACGGGACGCTGCAAGCGATCCACTGCTGGATCGCCGCACATCGCCCGGAACTCTGCGCCGATAACCGCCTCATCGCCTGAGCCCTCGACGGCCCGGCCCCCGACGTTAACGGGGCCCGGGCCTCCCGACCTCCCGCAACCCCGAGGCGGGAACGTCCTGAACACCCGTGACCACGGCAGATCATGATGACTGACAATCCCGCGTTCCGACGCGCAAAGATCCTGTGCACGCTCGGTCCCGCGAGCCGTGATCCCGAGACGTTCGCGGCCCTCGTCAGGGCGGGAATGGACGGGGTACGCGTCAACTTTTCTCACAGCTCCCACGAGCACGCTGCCCGGGCGGTGGAGTTGGCCCGCAGGGCCTCGAGCGACGCGGGTCGCCCCATTTCGATCCTCGCGGATCTCCAGGGACCGAAGATCCGGGTCGGGAATCTGAGCGCGCCGATTCAGATCGAAGAAGGAGATCACTACCTGGTATACCCGGAGGGGGCAGCGACACCGGCAGCGGAGGATGAGATCGCCGTGATCCCGAGTACCTATCCCGACCTGGCGGTCGACCTCGGGCCCGGCGACCGCGTGCTGTTCGATGACGGGAAGATCGAGCTCACGGTCAGCGAGATTCGGGCCGAGGGAGTCCTGCTCGAGGCGCTCGAAGGTGGCGTTCTCGCGTCGGGTAAGGGGATTAACTTGCCGGGGACGGAGGTCGGGGCCCCCAGCCTCACCGACAAGGACCGGGAAGACGCACGGCACGCCCTGGACCTGGGCGTGGACTACATCGCGCTCAGCTTCATTCGCCGCCAGGACGACCTGAACGAGCTGCGATCTCTCGTAGCGGGCCGCGCTCTGCTGATAGCGAAGATCGAGATGGCCCAGGCACTCCGGAACCTGCACGGGATTCTGGCCGGAGCGGACGGCGTGATGGTGGCCCGAGGAGACCTCGGCGTGGAACTGGACTTCGAGGAAGTTCCGCTCGTGCAGAAGCGGATTCTGCGTCTTACCAGCGAGACTCCCAAGCTCGGCATCACCGCTACGCAGATGCTCGAGTCGATGATCGTGTCTTCCCGGCCCACCCGCGCCGAGGTCTCGGACGTGGCAAATGCGTTGCTCGACGGAACCGACGCCGTAATGCTCTCAGCGGAGACGGCCGTGGGGGAGCATCCGGTCGACTCTGTCCGCACCATGGCGCGAATCATCCGGAGGATCGAGCGGGAGCCGACTACCGCCGACGAAGCGCCGGGCGCGCGTTTTCGAGGCCTGTCACCGGTTCATCACACGGTCAGCGGAGCGATCGCCGGGGCGGCGGCCGAGGCGACCGAGAGGCTGGGTGCTCCCTTCCTGGTCACGTTCACGAACAGCGGCTACACGGCCCGGCTCCAGTCGGCGCAGCGGCTGGCGGTTCCGATCCTCGCGGTCACGGATCAACCGCGCACCTGGGGCCAGCTCGCGCTTGTTTACGGGGTGGTGCCGCTCCGGCTCGAGAATGAGGCCACCTACGATGCGATGCTGGCGCTGGCCCGCGAATTCGCTCTGACCAACGGCCTCGGCTCGGAGGGCGACTCCTTCGTGGTGACGGCGGGAGTGCCGTTCCACGAGCCGGGCACCACGAATTACATGCGCATCGAGACGCTGTGACATGCCGATGAGGACCGGGCGGTGAAGCTTCGCTTTCTCGGGACGGGGACGTCGTTCGGAGTGCCGGTGATCGGCTGCAGCTGTGGCGTTTGCACCTCTCCGGATCCCCGGAACCGGCGGACCCGGCATGGCCTTCTCCTCGAAGAGGGGCGCAGGCGGCTTCTGGTGGACACCCCGCCGGAACTGCGTCTGCAACTCGTCGCCGCGGGGGTGGACAGTCTCGACGGCGTGTTCCTGACCCACCCGCACGCCGACCACCTGCATGGAATCGACGATCTGCGAGCCTTCTCGGGACGGGGCGCCGATCCGATCCCTCTCTGGATCGCTGCGGAGCACGAGGCCGAGGTGCGCGGCCGATTCCCGTACTTTCTCGGACCGGATCCCACGATTCAGCCGGGAACCGTCGTGCCCGGGCTCGACCCGATTCCGTTCCGGGACCGGGAGCGGATCGACGCTGCCGGGTTCGACCTGAGCGTGATCGGCTATCCGCACGGTGCGTTCACCAGCTACGGTTTTCGCTGCGGGGACCTGTCGCTGATCGTCGATGCCAAACGGGTGCCCGACGACGCCTGGGAGTTGCTCACCGGGAGCCGAATCCTGGTGCTCAACGCCCTCTGGTACGGTTCGCCTCACCCCACACATTTCAACGTCGAGGAGGCGCTCGAGGTGGTCGAGCGGGTGGCGCCGGAACGGGCGCTTCTCACGCACCTCACGCACCGGCTGGACCACCCCCGACTCGAACGTTCTCTGCCCGCCGGGGTCGAAGCGGCGTACGACGGACTGGAACTGGATTTCTGATTGTGACGGACCGGGGGCGCCTCTATATTCGCGCTCCCGCGAAAACGCCGAATCGCCAGAGGCCCGCTTGACCATAGACTCGATTCGTAACTTCTCGATCGTGGCGCATATCGACCACGGGAAGTCCACGCTCGCCGATCGCCTCCTCGAGCGCACGGGCGCCGTGGAGCAGCGGAAGATGAAGGAGCAGATCCTAGACTCGATGGATCTCGAGCGAGAGCGGGGAATCACGATAAAGCTCAACGCGATCCGCATGCCCTATCGAGCCGGCGACGGGCACGAATACGAGCTGAATCTGATCGACACCCCCGGCCACGTCGACTTCACCTACGAGGTCAGCCGGAGCCTGGAAGCCTGCGAGGGCGCCCTTCTCGTGGTGGACGCGACGCAGGGCATCGAGGCTCAGACGATCTCGAACCTGTTTCTCGCGATCAATGCGGGCCTCGAGATCATCCCGGTCATCAACAAGATCGACCTGCCCGCCGCGGAGCCCGAGAGGCGACGGGACGAAGTATGCGACCTGATGGGAATCGATCCGGAGGAAGTGCTGTTCGCTTCGGCGAAGGAGGGCACCGGTATCGATGAGGTACTCGAGGCGATCGTCGCGAGGGTGCCTCCGCCGGAGGGGGATCCGGAGGCGCCGCTTCGGGCCCTGATTTTCGATTCGATGTACGACAAGTACAGGGGTGCCGTTCCGTTCATCCGAGTGGTGGATGGAGAGATACGTCCGGGCCAGACGATCGGATTCGGGAAGGCCGATGCGGTCTACGAGGTGGATGAGGTAGGGTTCCTGCGTCTCGGGTATCGGCCTGCCGAGGTGCTGTCGACCGGGGAGGTCGGTTATCTCACGGCACAGATCAAGAACATCTCCGATACCAAGGTCGGAGACACGATCCTGGATGCAGACCGGCGCGCAACGGAATTGCTTCCCGGGTACCAGGAGGCGAAGCCGGTAGTGTTCGCGGGCCTGTATCCCTCCGATTCCGACCAGTTCGAGGAGCTGCGCGATGCCCTCGGCCGTCTGCAGCTCAACGACGCCAGCCTGCACTACGAGCCGGAGACATCTCAGGCGCTCGGTTTCGGATTCCGCTGCGGATTCCTGGGCCTCCTGCACATGGAAATCGTTCAGGAACGCCTCGAACGCGAGGCCGACCTGGACCTAGTCACCACGATTCCAAACGTGGAGTACCAGGTCACCCTGACGAACGGCGAGGCGGTTTCGGTCGAGAACCCCAGCAAGATGCCCGAGCGGGGGGTGATCGAGCGAGTCGAAGAGCCCTACGTGCGGATTCACATGGTGACCCCGTCGGACTACATCGGCGGCATTCAGGGGCTGTGTCACGAGCGACGCGGAGAGTATGTCGGCCTCCACTACCTGGACGCGAACCGGGTGGAAATCCGCTACGACATTCCGCTCGCCGAGATCGTGCTCGACTTCTATGACAGGCTGAAGACGGTGTCCCGAGGTTACGCGGCGCTTGACTACGAGCTCGCCGGCTACCGGGAGTCCGACCTCGTGAAGCTGGATATCCTGCTGAACGGCGACCCGGTAGATGCGCTCAGCGTGATCGTTCACAGGGATCGTGCCTACGAATACGGCCGTAAGGTCGCACGCAAGCTCAAGGAGCTGATTCCGCGTCAGCAGTTCGAGGTCGCGATCCAGGCGGCGATCGGGCGGGATGTGATCGCCCGGGAAACAGTGCGGCCACTGCGCAAGAACGTCACGGCGAAGTGTTACGGTGGCGATATCACGCGAAAGCGGAAGCTGCTCGAGAAGCAGAAGGAAGGAAAGCGCAGGATGAAACAGGTAGGCTCGGTTGAGATTCCGCAGGAGGCTTTCCTCGCCGTTCTGCAAGTGGGCGAGTGAAGAAAGCCGGTCCTCCGCCGATCGAGCGACTGGCGATCCGAGCGCCGAACCACCTCGGCGAGCTGCTTCTGGCCCTTCCGGCGCTGCAGGCCGCGTGCGAGAAGGAACGACGCGAGACGGGGACCGCTCCGGTGGTGCAGGTCGTCTCATGGCTCGTGCCGCTGGTGGCGATGGCCGATCTCGATGCTCGCCTCCTTCCCCTGTCCGACCGGCGGGACATCGCGGCGGCCGCACGCGAGCTGCGCACGTACGGCGTGCGCAGGGGGATTCTCCTCACTCCCTCGGTATCTTCCGCCCTGATTTTCCGTGCTGCGGGCCTCACTGCGCGTCGGGGCACTGGGGGTGGGGGCCGGGGCTGGCTGCTGACGGACGTGGTGGATCGCGCCCCGCTTCTCGAGGATCACCGGGTCAAGGAATTCCTGGCGATCGCGGACCTTCCCGTGCCGGAGGGCGAGCCTCCGGCGCCACGGTTGGCGGCGATCGACGCGGCCCGCGCCGCGTGGAGCGAGCGTCGACGCGCCGAGAGGATTCCGCCCGACGGGCGCCGGCTCGTGGCCCTGTTCCCCGGAGCGAACGGTACGGCCAGACGCTGGCCCGTCGACAAGTATGCAGCGCTCGCGCGGTCGCTTGCCGGTTTCGGACATCGGGTTCTCGTGCTCGGAGGACCGGAGGATCGGCCGGTCACGGAGGCGGTCGTCGGTCGGGCTCTGACGGACGACGGGACGCTCGAGGGTAGTGTGCTGGATCTTGGAGGGCGGACCTCGCTCGTGGAGTTGGCCGGGGCGCTCGACGCGTGCCATCTTCTGGTGACGAACGACACCGGCCCCATGCACGTAGCGGCCGCGCTCGATCGCCCGATCGTGGCGGTGGAAGGGCCTGCGGACGTCCGGCAGACGAGACCGCTCGCGACTCGGGTCCGCCTGGTCGGACGATTCGACCTTCCCTGTGTGCCGTGCGTGAAGAACGAGTGCCCCCGCGGAGGCCGCGGGACGATCCTGGAGTCGGCAGAGCGTGAGTGCCTCCGACTCGTAACGGTGGACGAGGTTCTGGAAGCCTCGCTCGCAAGCCTCGAGGAGGCGTCGACGTGAACGACGGTCGACACATCGTGGGAGTGGACCTGGGCGGGACATCGATCAACGTGGGCGTCGTGCCGTACGACGGTGGCCCGGTGCTGGCAATGCGATCCGCCCCGACGGAGGCCGACAAGGGCCCCAAATACGTCGTTGACCGGATCGTCGATCTCATCCGCGGCGCGATGCGGGACGCACGGATGGAGGCCGGAATTCCGGAAGAGGCGTTCGTGGGTATCGGGCTCGGCTCTCCGGGGCCCCTGGATCGACGCACGGGCACCGTAATCGACACGCCCAATCTCGGGTGGCGGAATTTTCCGCTTCGGGACCTGATCTCCAACGCGGTGGGACTCGAGGCCGAGTTGGACAACGACGCCAACGCAGCAGCTCTCGGGGAATGGTGGCAGGGTGCCGGCCAGGACGTCAGCACGCTGGTCGGCGTGACCCTGGGGACCGGAATCGGGGGCGGTATCGTGCTGGACGGCAAGGTGTTTCACGGGATCTCCGACGTCGCCGGAGAAGTGGGGCACATGACGATCGACTCGACCGGACGTCGCTGTAATTGCGGCAACTACGGCTGTCTCGAGGCGTACGCTTCGGGGCCGGCGATCGCGGCACGGGCGATCGAAGGTCTGCAGTCGGGCGAACCGAGCCTGCTTCCTTCGATGGTGGAGGGCGAACTCGCGCGCATCACCGCGGAGACGGTGTACGAAGCGATCGTCGCCGGAGACGAATACGCGAAAGATGTGATGAAGGACACGGCGAGATTCCTCGGGACCGGAATCGCGAACCTGATCAACATCCTCAATCCGGGCATGGTGGTGATCTCCGGCGGGGTCACCCGGGCAGGCGATCGCCTGCTCGAGCCACTCAGGAAGGAAGTCCGGCGACGCGCGTTCAGTCACGCCTCGGACAACTGCCGGATCGTAACCAGCGACCTGGGAAGCATGGCAGGCGTCATCGGCGCCGCCTGTGTCTTCCGCCAGGAACGGTTCGGCGATCTCTGAGATGTCGCGACTCGGCGTTCTCGGAACCCTGGTTCTCGACACGATCCATCGGCCCGGTACGGACGAAGGCCAGGCGCCCGAACCGTTCACGGACTGGGGGGGAATCGCCTACTCTCTCTGTGCGCTCGAGGCAGTGGCCCCGGAAGGATGGGAGATTCTGCCGATCGTAAAGGTCGGCGAGGACCTCAGACTTCAGGCGGACAGGTTCTTCAGCGGCCTCACGCGGATCGGGTCGCTCGACGGAGTGGTCACGGTGCCGGAGCCGAACAATCGGGTCGATCTCCATTACCACTCGGGGCCGCGTCGTTGCGAAAAGCTGACGGGCGGTGTACCGGGCTGGAGTGGTACGGAACTGGCGCCGCTTGCGGAGACCTGCGATGCGCTGATCGTGAACTTCATCGCGGGCTGGGAGCTCGACCTCGAGGCGGCGCGCAGCCTGCGGGTCGTTCAGGAGGGGCCGATTTATGCAGACGTTCACTCTCTGCTGCTGGCCGTGCGTCCCGACGGGGTGCGCACCCTGCAATCACTGCCGACCTGGCCTTCCTGGCGGGAGTGTTTTGATTGGATCCAGATGAACGACGAGGAGCTGGCCGCCCTCACGGCGGAGGGAGATCATCCGGACACGGCGGCGAGCGAATCAGTGGCACGTGGCCCGAGGGCACTGTTCGTGACCCGCGGGGCACGCGGGGCGAGCTGGTGGAGCCGCGACGAGTCGGGAGCGGGCGATGTGAAGATGGGTACCGAGCCCGTTCAGCCGGTGCCCGAGAGGCTCGCCGACCCCACGGGTTGCGGCGATGTGTGGGGCGCCGTCTGCGCCACCGCACTTCTGGAGGGAGATCGGCCAGCCGCAGCCGCCCGACGGGCGAATCGCATGGCCGGCGTGGCGGCCCGCCACCGCGGTACAACGGGTCTCGTCGAGGTGCTGCGAGGAGCGAATCGGACAATGCGAGCCGGAGAGCCAGTGTGAGCAAGGTGATCGAGGTTCCGGAGGTGCTCGACCATCGGGGTTTCGAGGAGCTCGTGGCGACGCTCGGCGGCCTTCCCGAGGCATCGGCTTCCCGGCTGCTGTTCAACGCCAAGCACGTGCGCTGGGTGTCGCCCTACGGTCTGATCGGTCTGCTTGCCGCGGCTCAGGTCTCACGGGACCGGACCGGGCTTTCCCCCCGCATCGAAGCGCCCGATAATCGGGATGTGCGCAGCTACCTGGACCGGATGGAATTCTGGCCGGCGGCGCATGATGTGTTCGACATGGAACCGGGCAGCGCACCGTCGCACGGGACCTCCGACGCGCTTCTCGAGATCACTCCGATCCGGTCGCACCACGATGTCCACACGGTCGTCGAGAAAGTTCGCGAGCGGTCGGCTGCGATTCTGGAGAAGAGGCTTCACTACCCGAAGCCCTCGGTGATTCAGTTCAGCGTCATGCTCTCGGAGGTATGCCAGAACATCATCGAGCACGCGGATGCCGACGGCTGGGTGTGCGCACAGACGTACAACTACCGCGAGCGGCTGGGTCGGGAAGTGTTGATGCTCGCGGTGATGGATGTGGGAATGGGATTCGAGGGATCACTGGGCTCCGAGCACGCCCGACGCTATGGCGAGTCCTGGTCGGCCGCGATGGCTCTCGAGGCGGCGCTGCTCTACGGGGAATCGCGCTTCCGGGACCCGGGTCGGGGCCAGGGGCTCCAGGCGATCCGGAGGCAGGTCGAGAAATGGGACGGAATGCTGGCAATCCGAAGTGGTGACGCACAGATCGCGCTGGTTCCCGACTGGGATGACTACCCGTCGATGCAGAGATCTCTTCCCGCCTTTCCCGGTGCACAGATTCTCATCGTGATGCCGGCCCGGACCGAGGAGGTGCGGTGAGCAGCGAGAGTGGACCGGCCATCGCGGTCGCGAGCCTCTACCAGCCCAATCTCGTCACGCGGCAAACCGGTCGCGCCGTCCGCGATGGGATCGAGCGACTGATGGCGGAGCGGGGTGAGACGATCGCGGTGATCGATTTCCGGGATGTCGCCGTAATCGACTTCAGCTGCGCCGACGAAGTCGTGGCGAAGCTGGTCATGGGCTCGGCCGGCGAGACCGGCGATGCGTTGCCTCGTTTCGTGCTGGTTCGCGGTGTCCGGGAACACCATCTCGATCCCGTGGAAGGAGCTCTGCGCCGCCGGGGTCTCGCCGTCTCAGCGGAACGGATCGGTGGCGAGCCGGTGCTGCTCGGCGAAGTAGAGCCTGAGGCGGTCGCCGCATGGCGAATGCTCGCAGCCTGCGGCCGAGTTCGAACCGAGGAGCTCGCGCGCCGGCTGGGTGTCGATTCGGGCTCCTGCGCCTCGCTCCTCGCCGGGCTGTTGCGCCGGCGCCTGGTCCGCCGGAACGGTGACGCCTTCGAGTCCCTCTCGTTCTCGGCGTCGTCGGCCAGCAATCCGTCCGATCGCATCCCCCACGCGAAGGGATGAGCCGAGCGAGCATCCGGCGGGTCGTACTGGCAGGCGTCTGCGGTCTACTCTGGCTGGCGGGACTGGCTGTCACACTGATCTGGTTTCAGATGTCCCGCTCGGCCGTGCCACCATCCGGCTCGATCGAACTGTCCGGGCTGACCTCTTCGGTCCGGGTTCACGCCGACAGCTTCGGAATCCCGCACATCTTCGCTTCGAACGAGGCCGACGCACTGCGCGCGCTCGGTTACCTGCATGCGACCGACCGTCTCTGGCAGATGGAGTTGTTCCGCCGGATCGCTGCGGGCCGGCTCGCCGAGCTGTTCGGGGAGCCCGGTCTGGCCACGGACCGGTTCGTCCGCACCCTCGGCACCTGGCGAGCCGCGGAACGGGCGGCCGAGACTCTGTCGCCCCCGGAGCGGTTGCGCGTCGAAGCATACGTGGAGGGAGTCAACGCGCGGTTGTCCGAACGCCCGGCGCTGCCGCCCGAATTCTGGCTTCTGCGTCTGAAGCCGGAGCCCTGGAGCATCGAATCGACCCTCGCTGTCGGCATGGTGATGAACCTGGATCTCGCCGTGTGGCGAGCCGAGCTCTCGCGGTTCCGGGCTTCGCAGCTGCTCGATTCGGCCCGCTTCGCTCTGCTCCTCGATGGCTATCCGGAGTGGGGGCCGACGATCCTGGATGGGGCGTGGTCTCCGCCTCCCGGTGCGCTCTCGTCACCGCCGTCGAGCGGGTCCCCGTCGCAGGCACCCGTCAGCCGGGCTTCGGAAGCTCCGGCCTCACGATTCCCGGATCACACGGCGGTCTACGGGACGACGGACGGGGGCGCGGATCGGGCCGGGTCCGACCGATGGTCGCCCTTTCGCGTCCTCGGCTCGATATCGGCTCGGTCCGGATCGAATGCGTGGGTCGTGTCCGGAGATCGCACCGCTTCGGGACACCCGATCCTCGCCAACGACATGCACCTCGCGCTTCGGGCCCCATCCCTCTGGTACCTGGCTGCCCTGCACGGGGAAGCCGACGCGCTGCACGTGGTCGGATTCACACTGCCCGGCGTACCGGGCGTGGTGGTCGGCCACAATCGCTACGTAGCGTGGGGATTCACGAACGGAATGGTGGATGACACCGACTACGTCATCGAGAGGCTCTCCGATGATGGCCTCCGGTACCGGGAGCCGGGTGATGCAGGGGATGGCTGGCGGGAGCTCGATGTCCGGATCGATACGATTCGGGTCAGGGGGCGCGACGCACCCGAGCTGATGCGGATCCGCTCTACCTCGCGTGGGCCGCTGATCAGCGACGTCCTGTCGGGTCTGGGCGCCGACCTGTCGGTTCTCTGGGTGGCGGCCACCCTCGAGACCTCCACCACGGGCGTCCAGGCACTGAACCGGGCCGATGGAGCGGCAGCGATGGACCGTGCGGTGTCGGCGTTCGCCCGACCCCACCAGAACGTCGTGTACGCTGCGCGCGACGGCACGATCGGCTACCGCCTCGGAGGCCGGATTCCGCTTCGCGGGGGTCGTGACGGGGCGGTGCCGACGCCGTCCGATTCCGTCGTCGACGGCTGGCCGGGTTTCTGGCCCTCCGATGCGCATCCCGCGGCGCGCGATCCACGAAGAGGATACGTGGCGACAGCCAACAACCTTCAGGCTCGGGGCTTCGGGCGCTCGATCAGCTCGGACTACGCACCTCCATTCCGCGCCCTGCGAATCACCCAGGCGCTGGAGGTGAGACGCGACTGGACGCTGGAAAGCACGTATCGGCTGCAGCACGATACGCGAAGCCTCCTTGCCGATCGGGTGATCGATCGTTCCGTCGCTGCCGCCCGCCGTCTCGGACTGACCGATCAGGCGGAGCTGCTGTCGGGGTGGGATCGGGTCGTGAGCGAGGATGCGCGAGCGGCGCCGCTGTTCTACAGCTGGTTCTACCGGCTCCGCACCCTGATCGCTGCCGATGAATACGCGAGCGCTCCGGAATGGGCGCTGTTTCCGATCGAGGCGGTGCTACGGACGCTGGAAGAGGGCAGTGCCTGGATCGACGACGTGTCGACTCCGCGGGTCGAGAACCTCGTCGAACTGGAGGAGCGCGCGATGCGGGATGCCGTGCGGGTGACGGATGGGAAGTCCTGGGGTGAGCTGCACGAGGAGCGGCACGCGCACCCGCTCGGAAGCGTCGACTGGCTGGAGCGCGCGCTCGGACTGAACGTGGGTCCTTATGCTTCCGAGGGCGGACCGGATACCCTGCGCCCGGACGACTACCGGATCTGGACGACACTCGACGCAAGCTCGTGGACCCCCCCGTGGATCAGCGAGTACGGCCCGTCGGAACGCTTCGTGGCGGAGATATCGCCGCGGGGGATCAGGGCCGGGTTCCTGATCCCGACCGGCCAGAGCGGGAATCCGATGAGTCCCCACTACAGGGACCTCAATGCGCGCTGGCGCAGCGGCGCGCTCGTCGACCTGCCCCTCGATGAAGACGCGGCGTTTCTCCGATCGGAGAGAACTGTCACCTTCGAGCCTTGAGGGACGACCCGGCGTGAGCGAGCGCACGACCATAACCGTGATTGGCGCTGGTCCCTGCGGCCTGGCCGTTGGCGTGGCCGCCAGGGAGGCAGGCCTGTCCTGCGTTCTTCTCGACAAGGGACCGATCGTGAGCGCGATCGAGCGCTACCCGCTCGGGATGACCTTCTTCAGCACGCCCGAGCATCTCGAGCTCGGGGGCGTTCCCTTCGTCTCGATCTCGGACAAGCCTTCGCGGGCCGAAGCGCTCAACTACTACCGCCGGATCGTCTCCCATTTCGAGCTCGATGTTCGGCAGTACGAAGAGGTGATCGGCGTCGGCCGGGCGGGCGACGGGTTCGTGGTGAGTACGCGAAGACATCGCGGTGGGGACGGCGAATTCCGCTCCGACGCACTCGTCATCGCCACGGGCTACTTCGACACTCCGAATCGACTCGGGGTGGCTGGCGAGGATCTGCAGAAGGTCAGCCACTACTTTCGTGAGCCGCATCTCTACTTCGACCAGGACGTGGTCGTCGTGGGAGCAGGCAACTCGGCGATCGATGCCGCGCTCTCCACATTTAGGGCCGGAGCCCGGGTCACCCTGGTTCACGTGCTGGGGGACTTCGACCGGGGTGTGAAGCCGTGGGTGCTGCCCGACATTCGGAATCGGGTGGCGGCCGGAGAAATCGCGGTCCGTTGGAACAGCAGACTGCTCGCGATCGAGCCGGACCGGGTGCGGATCGGTCCGGCCGAGGGCGCCCGAGCGGAGAATGGGCATTCGGTGATGGGTGAAGCACAGGGCCACGAAGAGTGGATACCGAACGACTTCGTTCTCGCGATGACGGGCTTCCGACCCGATCCGCGCCTTCTGCTCTCACTCGAGGCTCCGGTCGATTCGCAGACGGGGGTGCCGGAACACGATCCCGAGACCATGGAGACGCCCGTACCGGGTCTCTTCATCGCCGGGGTGATGGCGGCCGGCTACGACGCGAACCGGATCTTCATCCAGAATGGCCGCGAGCACGGAGGACGCATCGTCGGCTCGTTGAGAACGCGTTTCATTGACGGCGTTCTTCGGCCGGAATAGCTTCCTGCGCGACGCCGGGGGCGCACAAGGCGCCTCCGCGATCGTGCAGCTACGGACCCGCATGAAAGACGTGACGACGACCGTTCCGACTACCCCCCCGGGGGACCGCATCGAAGAGGTGCTGGCCTCTCTTCGCCCTGCGATCCGGGCCGATGGAGGCGACATCGAGCTGGTGGATTTCGACCTGGACAGCGGCGTAGTCCGGATCCGGATGGTGGGCGCCTGCTACGCTTGCCCGATGTCTTCCCTCACGCTGAAGGCCGGGATCGAGCAGCGGCTCAGGATGCTGATTCCCGAGGTCCACAGCGTCGAATCCGTAGAGAACGGCTGACCTGAGACTCCCCCCAACGACGGGACTACCGCCGACATGGATGGTCATACTCTGAAGGATATCGTGATGGACAGGCTCGCCCGGGTGCAGACGGGATCCGGCGGCACAGACGTGGTCACCGCAGGGATCGTCCGCTCCGTGGAGGTGGACCCGGGCGGCGACACCCGTATCTCTCTGGCGTTGCGGTCCGGCGACGATCCGGGGATCGCCGACTCGATCCGGCTCGTCGCGATGGGCATCCCGGGCGTTTCGCGGGTATCGGTCGCGTCTGCGAGCGCCGCCGCAGCCCAATCCGGCTCGACCGACGCGCCCGCGAGCGCCGGCGCCGCGACTCCGCGCCAGCGGCCCGCGGGCGGTCGCCGGCCGCTGCCCGTGATGGCGCCGCCCGCGGCCGAGCGCACACCGCCGCCCTCGCCCGGCCAGGTGAGTCGGGAGGAGGCATCGAGACATCCCAGCGAGGCCGAGTCGCTGCCCGGGGTTCGCCACGTGATCGCCG
Organism: Gemmatimonadota bacterium; assembly: GCA_023554245.1. Lineage (GTDB taxonomy): Bacteria > Gemmatimonadota > Gemmatimonadetes > Palauibacterales > Palauibacteraceae > Carthagonibacter > Carthagonibacter metallireducens. Next base: position 17,314 of record JAMJQL010000040.1, on the reverse strand, counting down.
TCAGTTCCGGAAAGGGCGGGGTCGGCAAGTCGACCGTCTCAACCAATCTCGCGGCCGCCTGGGCCAAGGCGGGACTCAAGGTCGGACTGATGGATGCGGACATCTACGGCCCGGACGTCCCGACGATGTTCGGGGCGGATGAGAAGCCGCGCATGAGGGATGAGCAAGTGATCCCGGTCGAGAAGCACGGGGTCAAGCTGATGAGCCTGGGATTCCTGGTGGGAGAGGACACTCCCGCGATCTGGCGGGGACCGATCATCATGGGAATCGTCCGCCAGTTTCTGCACCAGGTCGCGTGGGGCGAACTGGACTACCTGATCGTGGACCTGCCCCCCGGCACCGGAGATGCCCAGCTCTCTCTCGTCCAGCTGGTGAGCGTGACCGGCGCGGTGATGGTCACCACGCCGCAGGATGTGGCGGTTCAGGGAGTGCTCAAGGGGATCCGCATGTTCGAGAGCGTGGACGTGCCGGTTCTCGGGCTGGTCGAGAACATGCGCGGGTTCGTCTGTCCCGACTGTGACTCGGTCCACGAGCTGTTCGGCGCAGGCGGAGGGGAGGCGCTGGCCGCCTCCCTCGGGGTGCCGTTTCTGGGCGCGGTGCCGCTCGGGATGGCCGTCAGGGAGCAGGGCGACCGGGGTGTCCCGCCGGTGATCGGGCAGCCTGATTCACCCGAGTCCCGCGCGCTGCTGGACGTCGCCGATCGAGTCGAGTCGCGTGTCGAAGCGCTGGAGAAGGAGTCGAGCTGAATGCCGATCGTCACCCTGATCACCGACTTCGGAACCGCTGATGGATACGTGGGAGAGGTCAAGGGAGCGATCCTCTCGGCAGCGCCCGGCGCCACCCTCGTGGACGTGGCCCACGACGTCACGCCCGGCGACGTCGAAGCGGCAGCCTGGGTCCTCTCGCGGGTCTGGAATCGTTATCCGGAAGGAACGGTGCACCTGGTCGTAGTGGATCTGGGCGTGGGCGGCGCCCGCAGGGCGATGTTGCTCCAATCCGGCGGACGGTGGTTCGTCGGGCCGGACAACGGAGTGGTGAGCCGGGCGCTCGGCGAAGGAATGCCGGACACAGCCTGGGCACTCGATCCCGATCGATGCGCATCGGACACGCTCAGTTCCACTTTCCACGGCAGAGATCTCTTCGCCCCGGCCGCCGCGCGGGTCGCCGCCGGCGAGTCGCCAGCCGCTCTCGGAGATCCCATCGAGTTCGAATCGATCAGCCGGCTGGAACTGAGCGAGCCTCACCGCAGCCGTGAGTGCGTCAGAGGGCAGGTGGCCCACGTGGACCGGTTCGGCAATCTCGTCACGGACATCCCCGCATCCTGGGTCTCGCCGACCGCGCTCATCGAACTGGGTGGCACGGAGATCTCCGGGGTGCGGCTCAGCTACACGAGTGTCGATCCGGGACAGCTGGTTGCCGTGATCGGATCGGCGGGCACGCTGGAGATATCCGTGCGGGAAGGAAGTGCCTCGGAGCGGCTGTCGGTGGGGCGCGGCGAACCCGTGCTGGTCCGGCCTGAGCGGGACTGACCAGAGCGGGCCCCGCTCAGTTCACGAACTGAACGTCGACCTTCCCGAACGCCGCCTTCAGTTTGATCCTCAGAGTGTGCCGGGCCGAGTCGAAGTTCGACGTCTGCCAGCCCCCTTCGACCTTCTCCATTCCGCGGGGGTTGAATCCGGCCAGGAAGCCGGACTTCTCCAGTCGCACTCCGATATCGCGGGGAATCACGAGCCGCAGAGCTCCGAGCCCCACGGCGATGTCCGCCGTCGCATCACCGCTCCATTCCCCGGTGAAATCGAGTGTCACGTCGCCCACGGCTCCGTCGAATTCCAGTTCGTCGAACCGGGCGTTTCCGAGCCCCGCCGCCTCGAATGATGCCGCTCCGGCGGCCAGTTCGAGGGTGCCGATCCGTGCGGGATTCGGCTCGCCGAACTTCATCTCGGTGCTGCTCGCCCCCGTCCGATAGACGAGACCGGTGAGTGGAATGCCGCCGAGATCGAGACTGGATTCCGCCGCCCCCACCTCCAGGGTGAGATCCGTAGGGACCTCGCGACTGAGCCCGAGCACCAGCTCCCCGAACTCACCGTCATCCATGTCCCAGTCCGTGCCATTGTCGTCCACCGACTCGAAACGCAATTCGAGGCGGCCGACGTCACCCTCCGCCCGCCAGCTGCGCTCGGGGCGCAGAAGTGCCGCGTCGTAATGGAGCCCTATGTCGTAGAGCAGTCCTGCGTCAGCCGCCCGGACCTCGAGTTCTCCCGCCACGTAGGTGATCTTCGCCTCCACGGCCCGGATCCCGTCCGTCTGCCGACGCGCCGACAGGTCGGTCCACTCGGGCTGTTGGGCCGCGAGCGGGGCAAAGAAGCCGAACAGGAGCACCGCTAACAGGCCGCTGCTACGCATCGGGCGCCTCCGCCGGAAGATCGTCCAGGTCGGCGAACAGATCGGGGATCGCCCCGTCGGCGTATTCGCGAGAGCTGCCGCCGCGCGAAAGGAGCAATGCACCGACGCCGGTCGTGATCGCGGCCCAGGTGATGACTCCACCCGCGAAGAACAGCAGGCCCCTCAGGAAGCCGAGAATTCCTCCGAACAGGTACATGACCGAGCCGAACGCGAACGGTGCCAGCAGTACGGCCAGACCGATCGCGATGTACCAGTAAGAATTCGAACGATTGAGGTTCAGTCGCTCCACCCAGTCGTACCTGCGACCCTCGAATACCTCGCCGGTCGCGTGGGCGATGGCGAGATAGCCCGCGGGAACCGCGAGAGCCGCGGCGAGCAGATAGAACGGGATCACGAGCCAGGTGATGATTCCGACCACCAGAACCAGCCCGATCGGAACGAACAGGAGCTCGCCCGCCAGGCCGACGCCGAAGGAGCGGGAGAGGTTGCGCCGCGCGGTATCCGCCACGGTCTCGAGACGATGTCGGAAGAAATACACGAGGCCCGCGCCGAACGCGACGAGACCGATCCACCAGGCCAGAACGCCTGCGAGGCCGCCGATCGCATGACCGATGTTGTGGCCGATGCGCCCGAAGAAGCCGGGCCGGTCGTTCTGGACCCTGACGTGAACGTCTCCGGAATCGAATTCGTCGAACCGAAGGTCGAGATCGTCCAGCCCTTCGAGTTCTACCGCAAGGTCGTCGAGGACGATGCTGACCGAGACCAGCTCTCCCGCGACCCTCCCGCCAGCGTCAATCACGTCGCCACCCACCTGCAGGAGGTCGCCTTCGATGCGCGCCCCTTCGGCCAGGGTGAGCGTCCCGTCGAGAACGATCGCGTCGCCCCGGATCGTGCCCTCGAGCATCACGTCGCCGTCGAGCACGGCCATGTCGCCTTCGATCGCCTGCGCCGAGCCGATCGTGTAGTCATCGTGAATCACGAGAGCCACGTCTTCGCCCGAGGCCAGCGCGTGCGATCCGATTCGGGAGAGGGACCGATGAAGCTGTTCCATGCTCCGGGTCAGGTGGTCGAGCGAGCGAATGCCCGGTGCGATCGCCACGCTTCCATCACCGAGATCGCCAACGACGACATCGGCCTGTTCCTGTGCTTGATCGACGGCCGCCGGACTGAGAAACGCGAAAGCGTCGGCCACTGCGGTCGCGGCAGCCGAGCCGGACGGCGAAGACCAGCCGAGCAGGAGGTCGTCTACGGCGCCTGCATCGAGTATGGACGGGTCTCGCAGCAACTCCCTCCACGAGCTTTCGAGCGCGCCACCCGGTTCGTACGAGCCGCTGACCCGTCCGTCCACGTAGACGTTCCCGTCACGGAAGGAGATCGAGCGGGTCTCGCCCGTGGCAAGATCCAGGTCCAGCGACGCTTCCGAAGAAGACATCGTGACCGCACTTCCCACCACCGGATACTCCTGCGCCATGGCGCGCGCACGGGGCAGCAGCAGCACGACGGCCGCCACGGCTCCGAGTACCAGGCTCCACGCGATCAGGCGCGCCCCGCGATTCGAGCGTCTCGATTCGGTCTTCATCATCGTCCTCCCGCTCCCCCTACCGGATTCGTTGACGCGGCCGTCCCGCAGGGCACGCCGCCGTTCACACTCAGATCAGCCAATTCTCCGGGCTCCCGTTCGTATCGTCCCTGGTGTCACATCCATCAGTTTCATCAGCATAAGCAGAGACACGGTGCCGATCAGCGCGAGCGTAGCCAGCGCGCCGGCGGCGCTCCATGGTGTCAGATCGGCCCGGAATGCATCGAGCAGCGCGAGCACTCCGGAGTCGTAGACGGCGCGACCCGCTGAGAAGACACCCTGCCAGAGCAGGCCGGTCCCTCGTTCCCAGATCAGACGAGCCATCATGCCCGGCGTGACCTGCGGATACGCGGTCAGCCACGCGAACATGCCCGAGACGGCGGCCACGAGCGTAGCTGCGACTGCCGCGGTGCGCAGGCGGTTGGCCCGCACCCCGTCCAGCGCTCTCACCCACACCGGCGCGGGAAGCTGGATCCGGGCCATCACGCGGTCGGCGAACCCGGCCGACGGTGCGAGCGACACCAGGGCGGCGAGCCGGAGCTGCACCGATCCGATCTCGGCGACTTCCCGCCTGCACTGCCTGCAGCCTGCCAGGTGCCGGGTCTCGCCGGCGTCGGGCTCACCGCCCATGCCGATGCGCTCCCGGGCGTCCGGGGCCAGGTGCATCCTGGTGATGTCCGTCGGGTCGTTCATGACCTCATCTCCTCCGTTCCCCTGCCTGTACGGAGGGCGGGGGTCCCGGGTTTCAGTCGTCCGGATCGCCGTGCGTGGCGGACAGTGCCTCCCGAAGCTCTCGACGCGCGCGAAAGATGTATGTCTTCACCGTTCCGAGAGGGATCTCCATGATTTCCGCGATCTCTTCGTACGAACGTCCCTCCACGTGTCGCAGGAGAATCGCCGTCCTGTAGTCTTCGCGGAGAGCCGAAATCGCTTCTTCCAGCTCGCCGGCGAGTTCCTTGGCGACGAGCCGATCATCGGGTGCTTCTTCGTCGGATTCGAGGGTTACGGAAGTCGCCTCCTGCCGATCCGGGGTGACGGCGTCCGGGGCCCCGTGGACGGAGATCGTCGGCAACTCCCGGCGCCTCAGGTGATCGACGGTGAGATTGTAGGCGATCTTGAACAGCCAGGAAGAGAACTTGTAAGACCGGTCGTAGCGATCCAGGTTATTGAAGGTGCGGACGAACACGTCCTGAGAGAGATCCTCGGCCAGCTCGCGATCACGAACCATGCGGTAGATGAGCGAGAACACGGGTCGCTCGAACCGGTGCACCAGTTCCCGGGCGGCCCGCTCGTCGCCACGCCGGCTGAGGCGGACGAGATCCTGGTCGGTCTTTTCCGAATAGTCCAAGCCTCTCCGTCGCCCTCCCGCGCAGCCCGCCGCAGGCGTTGCCCCGTCGTCAGCCCCTCCCTACCGTGGCCCGAACCTAGACGAGAGATCGCCCCTTCGACAACCGGAACCGGCCCGAGTCGCGGGTGCGGATACCGATTGTCCCGCCCCGGAGGCCTGCGTGATACGGATCGGACTGATCAGCGACATTCACGGGACCCTGCGGTCGGAAGTATTCGACCTGCTGGCGGGCGTGGACCGAATCCTGTTCGCGGGAGACGCAGGCCGGATCGATTCCCTGGAGGATCTCGCGGCGATCGCGCCGGTCGATGCCGTGTGGGGAAACGTGGATGGACCCGAAGTCCGGGCCGTGACCCGGGAGACACAGGAATTGGACGTGGAAGGGGTCAGATTCGCGGTCACGCACGGGCACCTCGTGCACCCGAATTACGAGTTGCTTCTCGAGCAGTTCCCCGCCGCCGACGTAATCGTGCACGGGCACACGCACCGCCCGAAGGCCCGTCAGGCAGGAACGCGCTGGATCATCAACCCCGGGGCGGCCTCGTCCGGGCGAGGGGGAAGCCCGCCGGCGCTGGCGATCGCGACGGTCGAGGGTGGGCGTGTCGAGTTCGACCACCTCGAGCTTCCGAGCGGGAAATCGTTCCGGGCTGGCCGTCACGACTAGTTCTGGCACTCACGACAGTAGAAGGTGCTCCTTCCTGACTGCACGATTCTCCTTATCGGGGCGCCGCACCGGAAACAGGCTTCTCCTTCCCGTCCGTAGACCTTCAGGCGCTTCTGATACGACCCCGATCTACCGTTCACGGCCCGGTAGTCGCTGACCGTCGTGCCGGAGCTCTCGAGCGCCTTTCGCAGTATCCCGCGCAGGCAACGGTGGAGCACGCGAATCTCGATGCCGCTCAACGTTCCGGCCGCCCGCGCAGGATCGATCTTCGCCGCATGCAGTGCCTCGCTCGCGTAGATGTTGCCGATCCCTGCCAGTCTGGCCTGATCCATGAGGGCGTTCTTCACGGGGAGTCGTCCACGGCGGATGACCCGGTCCAGATCGCGGGCCCGGAATCCGGGTGCCAGCGGTTCGGGTCCGAACCGCGCTTCTTCTCTCGTCCATTCCTCCCGAGTGAGAAGCATGAACCCGCCCAGCCGGCGCACATCGTCGTAGAACAGCGTCTGACCGTCGTCGAGATCGAATTCGGCGGCCACGTGCCGGAAGTCCTCGATCGGAGGCGCGGGGCCGGGCCCCACGGCGAACCGCCCGGTCATCCGGAGCTGACTCACCAGCACCTCTCCATCCAGCTCGAACAGGAGCCACTTGCCTCGCCTCGAGACTGAGCGGACCCGGACACCCCGGATTCGGTCGCGGAACTCGGAAGGGGAAACTCCACCGAGGAGAATGTCCGGTTTGGTGATTCGAAGATCGAGAATCCGGCGCCCCTCCAGACGCGGAGCGAGCTCACGGCGGATGGTCTCGACTTCGGGAAGCTCGGGCATCGGGTGGATCCGGGCCCCTGTCGTCAGTCCAGCTCGGAGTGACCGATGTCGCGGCGGAACTTCGCCCCCTCGAAGCGGATTCGGCCAGCGGCTTCCCGGCTGCGCCGGGCAGCTTCCGACAGGTCCGCACCGATCCCGGTCACGCCGAGGACCCGGCCGCCGCTGGTGACGAGGCCGTCCGCGCTGTCCGCCGTGCCGGCGTGGTAGACGTGCACTTCGGGGCCTTCGAGATCTTCCGGGATCTCGATGGGCAGGCCCTTCGGATATGATCCGGGATAACCGTCGCTGACGAGGACGGTGACCAGGGCGGCACCGGGAGCCAGGTCCGGTTTCCACCCATCCAGCGCTCCTCCGCGTGCAACGGCCCGCATGGGATCGACGAGCCCGCCACGGGTGAGCGGGAGCACCGCCTGGGCCTCCGGATCGCCCAGCCGACAGTTGAACTCGATGACCTTCGGCCCTTCCGGGGTAAGCATCAGGCCGGCGTAGAGGAATCCCACGTAGGGGCAGCCCCGCGCGGCCATACCGGCGAGCACTGGTTCGGCGATCGAGACTCGGATCCGGTCGATCAGCTCCGCGTCGGCGCCTCGGACCGGAGCATAGGCCCCCATCCCGCCAGTGTTGGGCCCGCGATCACCCTCCTCGAGCCGCTTGTGGTCGCGGGAGGGAACCAGCGGCACGGCGGCCGATCCATCGGAGAGAAAGAACACGGAAAGCTCCTCTCCCTCCATGAATTCCTCGACGACGAGAGAATCCCCCGCATCGCCGAATCGCCGTTCCACCATCACCTCTCGGACGGCTGACTCAGCCTGGTCGCGATCTTCGCAGACGATCGCGCCCTTACCGGCCGCCAGCCCCGAGGCCTTCACCACCACCGGGACGGTTCCCGAGCGAACGTGGGCAATCGCCTCCTCCGCATCGGTAAACACCTCGAACTCCGCCGTCGGAACTCCCTCCTCGGCCATCAGTCGCTTCGCAAACGCCTTGGAGGACTCGATCCGCGCGGCAGCCGCGTCCGGCCCGAAGAGGGGCAGACCACGCTCGGCGAACGCGTCGCCGAGCCCTGCGGCCAGGGGCACTTCCGGCCCCACGATCGTAAGGCCGATACTCCGATCGGTCGCGAAGCGCAGAAGCCGGGCGACGTCGTCGGCCGCGATCGGAACGTTGGTGCCCAGGCGCGCCGTACCAGGATTGCCCGGTGCGATGAAGAGGTCCGCATCGGGAGTGTCGTTTCGGATCGCGGCGGCCATGGCATGCTCACGTCCGCCGTTTCCGACCAGAAGAATCGATTCGGTGCTCATGCGGCTACGATGCAGAGCGCGGCCCGACCCCGCCACCCGGCGGAGAAGGACCGCGCGCAATCCCACATCCGATCGATCAGCTCGAGCGGGACTTCTTCCAGACATCGCCGACCTTCGACTTCAGCCGGTCTACCGCCGCGTCCACCTCATCCATCAGTTCGTGCGCGGTGTCGGTGTAGCCCTTCATCGCCTCCTCGAGGTCTTCCCGGTAGGATCGGTCGTCGGACTCGTCCCGACGCTGGTAGTCGCCCGCCAGGATTCTCTCGTAGGCGCCGCTGTCCATCCAGTCTCGCAACTCGGCGACCCGTACCACCGCGAACGGATGCGTCGCACCGATCGCGTTCAACACCTTGTAGACGGAATCGAGCAGGTCGCCGCCCTCTCGGTATTCGTCGGATTGGGCGATGAATGCCTCGAGATTCAGTTCCTCGCCGCGGGTGCCTCCGGCGAGCTTCATGAGCGAGCTCATCACGATCTCGGGGTCCTGCATGCCGAGAAGCGCTGCGCGGTCGCACGAAAGCTCGGACTTCCTGTACCACTCCAGCAGAGCGAGCAGAATCGGCAGCGCGGCGATGCCCGCGAGCGGGAACCGGAACTGCACGAGTCGCATGAGAAGCAGCAGCAGAGTGCGGTACAACACGTGGCCGCTGAGGATGTGCCCCACCTCGTGCGCGATCACCGCTTCCGTCTCGTCCCGATCGAGCACCTCGAGCATCGAGGAATTGAGGACGATGAAAGGGTCACCGAGTCCTACCGCTCCCGCGTTCACGACCGGTGTCTGTGATACGTAGAGCTCTGGTACGTCCTCGAGGTCCAGGACTTCGCAGACGCGCAGCAGCCTCTCGTGGATCCACGGATACTGGTCTTCGGTCACACGAACGGCGTTCGCCTTGAATGCCAGCCGGATCGCACGCTCCCCGAACGTCCCGAACACCTTTCGCAAGGCGAGATCGAAGCCGGGGATCTTCCGAAGTGCGTTGAGGGCAGCGCGGTCAGCCGGGTGCTCCCAGGCAATCGCGCTGATCTGTGTCAGGATTCGGCGCTGGTCCGAGCCCCTTTTCTTGCGACTCACGGCCCTGGCTCCGTCAGCCTTGCCGTCCATCGCGCCGTTCTCGTTGTCTCCCATGTCCGCCTTCCACTGGTCTCGAGGTAACCGGCCGGTCGGTGAAGACCGCCCGCTTCGTTCATTCGAAGTACGCGCCGGGGCACTGTGCGGTTTCAGTCCGGACGCTCCGGGGCACCGATTTCAGCGAATCCGCCGGGTCCGGTCTCCCCCGACTCAGATTCGATCGAGCGCCTGCGCGAGATCCGCCACGAGGTCGTCCGGGTCCTCGATTCCCACCGAAAGGCGAACCAGGCTGTCTGTCAGCCCCATCTTCAGGCGCCGCTCCCGAGGAACGGAAGCGTGCGTCATCTTCGAGGGCACCGATATCAGGCTCTCCACGCCGCCGAGGCTCTCGGCAAGCGCGAAGACCCGGGTGGAGGCGGCCAGTGCTTCGGCCCGTTCGGGGGAACCGATGTCCAGCGTGATCATGCCTCCGAATCCGAGCATCTGCCGGCGTGCCAGCTCGTGCTCCGGGTGATGCGCCAATCCGGGATAGAGAACCTGCTCGACCTCCGGGTGCTCGTCGAGGAAGACCGCGATCCGCGCCGCGTTGTCGCAGTGGGCGCGCATCCGGACATGCAGGGTCTTCGTCGACCGGAGCAGGAGGAAACAGTCCATCGGCCCGGGGACCGCCCCGGTGGCCATCTGCTGCCAGGCGAGCGCCTCGTCTCTCTCCGCGGAAGCGACGATCACGGCACCGCCGATGAGATCGCTGTGACCGCCCAGGTACTTCGTGGATGAGTGAATGACGAAGTCGGCACCGAGCTCGAGGGGTCGTTGTAGCCAGGGGGTGGCGAACGTGTTGTCCACTACCAGGAGCGCACCCGCCTCGTGGGCCGCGGCGGCGCACGACTCGATGTCGGTGATGCGCATCAACGGGTTCGTGGGCGTCTCGAGGAATAGCATTCGGGCGCCCCGCTCCAGCGCATCCCTCACGGTCGCTACGTCGCCGGTATCGACGAACTCGAACTCGAGTCCGAAGCGCTCCCAGAACCGAAACAGCCGCTCGCTGCCACCGTAGAGATTGTCGCCACACACGACGCGATCACCGGCAGAGAGCGTCGACTTGAGCACCGCCTCGGTCGCGGCGAGACCCGAGGCAAAGGTCCGGCTCGCGACGCCCCCTTCGAGTGCGGCGAGGTTGGCCTCCAGGGCCGTGCGAGTGGGATTCGACACACGGGCGTACTCGTGTCCGTTACGTGTTCGTCCCACGCCATCCTGCACATAAGTGGACGTCTGGTATATCGGAGTCATTATCGCGCCGCTGCGTGGCTCCGGCTCCTGTCCCGCATGCACGGCGAGGGTTCCGAACCCGGCTCCGGAAGGCGTTTGCATCGTCGGCTCATCCCTTTGGTCGTTTCTCGGCTGCGGTCGACGCCCGGGTCGCCCGGGACGGGCGAAGCTACTGCGCAGGGGTACCGAGGCGCACGGCCGGCCGAAGTTGAGTCCTCGATGACGGGTGGCCGCACGATTCGATCATGTCGACCCGAGAGCGTACAATCGATCGAGCCCGGCATACCTCGCCGGCCCCAGCGGTCCGCATGGGCGTCGAGACCGGAGGCAATCCCGCGGAGCGTGCGGCGCACCGACTCTACGCGGAGATCGTCTGGTCCACCGTCGACCGCCTGCCTCTCGTCGCTCTGGAGATCAGGGGATCGATCGAGGCGCACCTCATCACCTTGTGTCGCCGACTCGACATAGAACCGGTCGCCGTCCGGGTCACCGCGTCCCGCGCCCGTCTGTTGATCCGCTTCAAGCCCTCTCACTCGCTGGGCGCGGTAGTGGCCTCGCTGAAGCTCGGTTCGCAGGATGCCGCCGTTGTCGCCGGTCGTCCCGTGCGCTGGGCTCGAGGATTCGCGACTCTTTCGCTGTCTGTGACGGAGGTGCGGCGGCGGGCCAGGCGACTGAAAGCGAATCCCTGACCGACGTTGGACCAAAGACCTATGCCCATCCACCTGCTCTCCAGGTAAGTTTCCCGCCGAGTTGTGCGTAAACGTCGCGTGCGATGTTACCGGCGGCAGCCCAGTGGGAGAGTGAAGTGACGGCCGATTATCCTTTTATAGTCTCCGCATCCGGGATTCGCGGCATCGTGGGACGTACGATGACGCCGGAGGTCGCCGCCAGGTACGGCGCGGCATTCGGATCGTTCATCCGGGATCGGGCCCCCGGGGGCGGCAGCGGGCACTACGTGTTCGTAGGGCGGGACTCGCGCACATCCGGCTCGCTTCTCTCGGATGCGGTGGCCGCTGGAGTGCGGGCCGCAGGTCTCGATGTCCGGTTGACCGGTATCGCACCGACGCCGACACATCTACTCGCGGTGAAAGACGATCAGCTCGCCCTCGGAGGGCTGATCGTCACGGCTTCCCACAACCCCGTGGAATGGAACGGACTCAAGCTCGCCGCCGCTGACGGTCGTTTCGTCACCCCCGACGATGGCCTGGCGATCCAGTCGCTCTACGAGGCCGGTCCATCGCTCGCCGACTGGGATTCCCTTGGAGCGGGAGGCGAGGTGGAGAACGTAGCCGCTCACCACGTCGAGAGGATCCTGGATCTCGACCTCGTCGATGCGGACGCGATTCGCGCCTGGGCTCCCGTCGTGGCCCTCGACTGCGTGCACGGTGCCGGTGCCGTAGTGGTGCCGGAGCTGCTGACCCGTCTGGGCTGCCGTGTCGAGGGTATCGGACTCGATCCCGACGGCCGATTTCCCCGCAACCCGGAGCCGACCCCGGAAAACCTCGGCGAGCTCGGCGACCGGGTGCGGACAGCAGGGGCCGTCGTTGGACTGGCCGTGGATCCAGATTCAGACCGCCTCGCACTCGTGGACGAGACCGGGGCGCCGATCGGTGAGGACTGGACCCTCGCCTTCGCGACCGAATACGTTCTGGAGCGCCGGCCCGGGCCGGTTGTGACGAATCTCTCGTCCAGCCAGTCCATCGAGGACGTAGCGAGGGCGGCGGATGTGCCCTTCTTCCGAAGTGCCGTGGGAGAAGCCAGGGTGGCTGCCATGATGTCCGAACGGAATGCCGTGATCGGGGGGGAGGGGAACGGTGGGGTGATGCTTCCCGACCTCAATCTCACGCGCGATGCGCCACTGGCGGCAGCCCTCGTACTGAGCCACCTGGCGACCCACCGTACCGGACCGGGGGAACTCCTGCGAGGTCGCAGACGGTATACAATGGTCAAGCGGAAGACGGCCCAACCCCCGGGCGGGGCCGCTCGCGCCTACGAGGCACTGCGAGACGAAGCCAGCGAAGGCGCCACCTTCGACGATACGGACGGGCTCCGAATCACCTGGCCGGAGGCCGGCGAGTGGTTACACGTGAGGCCCTCCGGCACGGAACCGATCTTGCGAATCATCTCGGAGGCACCGGAGACGGACCGGGCGGTGGAGCTGGCGGACCGGGCGGAAGCCCACGTAGCAGCCCTGACGGGCGACTGATTCCGACTCGACACGGGAAACACTGAATACATGTGTGGAATCGTAGGGTACATAGGTGCGCGCAAGGCCCAACCGATCCTGGTCGAAGGGCTCCGGCGCATGGAGTATCGGGGGTACGACTCAGCCGGAATCGCGGTGCTGGACGACGGAGAGATCCAGGTTCAGAAGGCGGCGGGTCGACTGGCCGTGCTCGAACGAGGGCTCGCCCGGGATCCGCTGACCGGGAACTGCGGGATCGGACACACCCGTTGGGCGACGCACGGACCGCCAACCACGGTGAACGCGCATCCCCACTCGGCCGGCCGAGGAAATGTGCTGCTCGTGCACAACGGCATCATCGAGAATTACGAGACTCTGAAGGCACGGCTCGTGGAGCTGGGTCACGAATTCCATACCGAAACGGACACCGAGGTGCTCTGTCACCTGATCGATGAGGTGTACGACGGCAATCTCGAGCACGCGGTCGCCTCGGCGCTGATGCGGGTTGAAGGCGCTTTCGGCATCGCGGTGATCGACCCGCGGGACCCGGACAAGATTGTCGTCGCCCGGCGCGGCTCTCCGCTCCTGATCGGGGTCGGCGAAGGGGAGGCCAACGAGACCTTCGTCGCTTCCGACGTGGCAGCGGTGCTCGACCATACTCGACAGGTCGTCTACCTCGACGACGGTGAACTGGCCGTTCTCACCCGGGAGGGCCACGAGATCCACTCGCTCTCCGACTACGGTCCGAGCGGGACGTTCAACCGGGTCGAGCGTGAAGTGAAGCACATCGATTGGGATCTCGAGCGGATCGAAAAGGGCGGCTACGACCACTTCATGTTGAAGGAGATCTTCGAGCAGCCGTCCACGATCCGGGACGCGATGCGGGGCCGGCTGCTCGAGGACGACGGAAGCGCCAGGCTGGGTGGGTTGAGGCATCTGGAAGAGGTCCTGGACCGGGTGGAGCGTATCGTCTTCACGGCCTGCGGAACGAGCTGGCACGCGGCACTCGTGGGTGAGTACCTGATCGAGGACATCGCGCGGATTCCGGTCGAGGTCGAGTATGCATCGGAGTTCCGCTACCGCCGACCGATCGTAACCGAAAATACGCTCGTCGTAGCGATCTCCCAGTCCGGAGAGACCGCCGATACGCTCGCCGCCATGCGGGAAGCCAAGCGGCAGGGCGCGCCGGTCATGGGGATCGTCAACGTGGTCGGATCTTCGATTGCCCGGGAGTCGGACGGGGGCGTGTACATCCACTCCGGTCCGGAGATCGGGGTCGCGTCTACGAAGGCGTTCACCGGTCAGTTGACCGTTCTCGCTCTCTTCACGCTGTTACTGGCGAGGAAGCGCGGTCTCTCACTGCTGGAGGGGCGAAAGCTGGTCGCGGCGCTTGAGGAGATCCCGGCCTCCGTCGAGAAGGCCCTCGCGCTCGACGCCCAGATCGCGACGATCGCCGAGGAATACCAGCGACACGCCAACGCGCTCTACCTCGGGCGCGGCTACAATTTCCCGGTGGCGCTGGAGGGCGCTCTCAAGCTGAAGGAAATCAGTTACGTGCACGCGGAAGGATATCCGGCGGCAGAGATGAAGCACGGTCCGATCGCCCTGATCGACGAGAACATGCCCGTCGTCTTCATCGCCCCGAGTGACGCCGTCTATCCGAAGGTCGCCGCCAACATCGAAGAAGTGAAGGCCCGCGGAGGGAGGGTGATCGCAATCGTAACCGAGGGCAATCACGACCTGGACGGGAAAGCCGACCACGTCATTCCGGTGCCGGCGACCATGGACCCGCTGCAACCGCTCCTCACGGTCATCCCGTTGCAGTTGCTCGCGTATCACATCGCACTGCTGCGCGGCTGCGACGTGGACATGCCGCGAAATCTGGCCAAGAGCGTAACGGTCGAGTGAGGCAGATCACGGACACACTGCGGCTCGCGTTTCTGGCGCTCCTCGCCCTCCCCGCCTCCGCCTCCGGTCAGTACCGCGTCGTATCTCCGGCCGGGGACAGCATCACCCTCGAGACGGAGCGCGTGAAGGTGATGCTCGATACGACCCGGGCTCTCCGAAAGGACCTCGAGGAGGACCCACGCGTCATGTACGCTCTCGGCTTCGGTGAACGGGCCACGGAACGGGACGAGGATCCGGCCTGGCCGTGGAATGCCGTAACGGTTCAGAGCGATTCCGTCGTGCAGGTCATCACCCCCGGAAACCTCCGCGAGGCCGACCGGGCGTACGAGAACTACTCGGTAATGCGGATGCGCGTGATTCGAGGGAAGGATCCCGATGCTTCATGCGACTCGCTCATCGCGTGGGAGGCGCAGGCGGTCTCATCCTTCGTGGATGGATGGATCGTGGCCCGCACCCTGTTCGGGGGGCCGCCGTACGCGCCGCTGGACGCGCTCGCATTCGCCCGGGTCGAAGGACACCTTCCGGCGCTGATCGTGGATCTCGGAAACCGGCAGGTCGGGGCGTGTGCAGGGGAATGGGCGGAGTCACACCCCGAGGCGATCGACGCTTACCGGACCTGGTATGAGCGTCAGTTTCCGGAACCGGAACAGCAACCGGAAGAGATCCTGCCGGAAAGCGAGAGCACGGCCCCGCTCGAAGCGGCGGTCGAGACGGAAAGCTGAGTTCGGAATGTCCCTTCGCTTCTACAACACACTCGGTCGCAAGGTCGAGGCGTTCGAGTCTCTCGAGCCCGGAATCGTGCGGATGTACACGTGTGGTCCGACGGTCTACGATCGGGCGCACATAGGAAATTTCCGTGCATTCGTCTGGGAAGACCTGCTCCGTCGCTATCTGGAATGGAAGGGCTGGGAGGTCGTCCAGGTCATGAATATCACGGATGTGGACGACCGGACGATCCGCGCCGCCGTGAACCAGGGGGTGCCGCTGGAGGAGATCACCCGCCCGGTCGAGGCCTCGTTCTTCGAGGACTGGGAGACACTCGGGCTCGAATCGGTCGAGCACACTCCGCGCGCTACCGAGCACGTCGAGTCGATGATCGAGCTGGTGCGCCGACTGGAGGAATCCGAGGTGGCGTATTCCCGCGAAGGCTCGATCTACTTCGCGGTAGACCGGTTTCCCGGTTACGGCCGGTTGATCGACCTCGACCCCGGGAGCCTGAAGGCCGGAACCCGGGTGGAGGGAGACGAGGAGTACTCGAAGGACGACCCCCGCGACTTCGTTCTTTGGAAGGGCGGAGCTCGCGAATCAGAGTCGAATGTCGCCGTCTGGGATTCGCCGTGGGGTCCGGGGCGTCCGGGCTGGCACCTGGAGTGCTCGGCAATGGCGATGGAATACCTGGGTGAGAGCTTCGACATTCACACCGGCGGAGTCGATAACATCTTTCCCCACCACGTCAACGAGATGGCCCAGTCGGAGGCCGCCACGGGACGTCCCTTCGCACGATTCTGGCTGCACGCCGCCCACCTGCTCGTCGATGGCCGGAAGATGTCGAAATCGCTGGGCAACTTCCATACTCTGGCGTCCCTGCAAGAGTCGGGATACCGGCCATCTTCGATCCGGTACCTGCTGCTGAGCGGCCACCACAGGCAGCAGCTGAACTTCACGTTGGAGGGCCTCGAGCAGGCCGCTCGATCCGTCGGCAGACTTCGTGAGTTCGAGCGCCGACTCGAGGCGAGCGAGGGCGGATTCGCTTCCGAGCCGCCCGCTGACGCGGACCCGGTCGCTCCCGCGGACGCCGCCGGGGAGCTTGCCGACAAGTGGCGGTCGTCATTCGAGTCCGCACTCGATGACGACCTCAACGTCGCGGACGCACTCGCCGCGACCTTCGAGCTGGTTCGCGAGGGCAACGCGATGCTGGATGGGGCGCCGGACCGCGAGGCCGCGGCCATCGCTCGGGCTCTGCGGCCGGCCATCGCGTCGTTCGACCGCGTGTTCGGCGTGCTCGCGCTCCGAGCCCGGGAGGAGGGAGCGGCAAGTGCCGAACTCTCTGAATGGGTGGAGGCTCGGCTGAGGGCGCGGACCGAGGCTCGCGCCCGCAGGCAATTCGACGAGGCAGATCGGATTCGCGACGAGATCCTCGCGCGCGGAGTGGCGATCGAAGACACGCCCGATGGCCCGCGATGGCGGCTCGCGAGCACCGTGGATTGAGCGTCCCGCTCACCCGAATCGGGACACCCGCGGATGGTTGACGATCTCACTCACCGCCGATATGTTGACGGTCTGATTTCGGCTGGCGTAGCTCAACTGGAGAGAGCATCGGATTTGTAATCCGAAGGTTGTGGGTTCGAGTCCCACCGCCAGCTCCAGCGACGAGACGCTCCCGACCCCCCTGAGCTGTGTGGCGGTCCGGGAGCGTGACTTGTCACGGAGGCACGCTCCGGAACGGGGGCGGCCGTGAACAGACCGGGGTGGGGTACCGAAGCGGCCAAACGGAGCAGACTGTAAATCTGCCGGCGTACGCCTACGGAGGTTCGAATCCTCCCCCCACCATCCGTTTCACCCGCTGAAACGAAACATGGTCGGAGTGTCGTGGCGCCCGGCGCCGCGCTGAAACAGGAGCATAGTCGAGATGGCGAAGCAGAAATTCGAGCGGACGAAGCCGCACGTAAACGTGGGAACGATCGGGCATGTGGACCACGGGAAGACGACGCTGACGGCGGCGATCACGGAGGTTCAGGCGGCGAAGGGGCTGGCGGATTTCGTG
>JAMJQL010000197.1 GCA_023554245.1 Gemmatimonadota bacterium | reverse complement strand
CTCGCCCCGTTCGTCGTGCATGGCACGCTTGGCATGACGCGGGAGCAGGCCGACCGGCACGCGTCCGATTGGCGTAGGACGATCGAGGCGCTGCGCGACGACCGGGTGGACCTCGACCGAGCGGTCGCAGCGGCCCGACTCAACGCGGACTTCGACGCCCTGCTCCGGGACTGAGGGAGAGCTCATGCACGCAGAGGGGTTCTTCTGGCAGGCCTTCGTCTATCTCGCCGCGGCGGTGATCGCCGTCCCGATCGCCAAGCGCCTCGGCCTCGGATCGGTGCTCGGCTACCTGATCGCCGGTATGGTGATCGGCCCCTTCGCGCTCGGGCTGATCGGGGAAGAGGGACAGGACGTGATGCACTTCGCCGAATTCGGCGTGGTGATGATGCTCTTCCTGATCGGCCTCGAGCTCCGACCGACCCTGCTGTGGGAGATGCGCAAGCCGATCCTCGGCCTCGGAGGTCTCCAGGTCGGAATCACGACGGTGCTGCTCGCCGGCGTCGGGGTCCTCGCCGGGCTTCCGTGGCAGACCGCGGTCGCCGTGGGCATGACGCTGGCGCTCTCCTCGACCGCGATCGTGCTGCAGACCCTCAACGAGAAGAACCTGATCGGGACGGACGGCGGGCAGGGCGCCTTCGCGGTGCTGCTGTTCCAGGACATCGCGGTGATCCCGATGCTGGCGCTGATGCCGCTGCTGGCGGTCGGCGCCGTCACGGGCGGTAGCGAGGCCGCGGGCCATGCCGGCGAGGCGGCCTCGCACGCGACGACCTGGGTCGAAGGGCTGCCGGCATGGGAAAAGACCCTCGTCGTACTCGCGGCCGTGGCGGCGATCGTCATCGCGGGCCGCTACCTGCTCCGCCCCGTCTTCCGAGTCATCGCCGGCACCCGGCTGCGTGAGCTGTTCACGGCCACCGCCCTGCTGCTGATCATCGGGATCGCGCTGCTGATGAGCCAGGTGGGACTGAGTCCCGCCCTCGGCACCTTCCTGGCGGGCGTGGTGCTGGCCAACAGCGAATACCGGCACGAGCTGGAGAGCGAGATCGACCCGTTCAAGGGACTGCTTCTCGCCGTCTTCTTCATCGCCGTGGGCGCTTCGATCGACTTCGACCTGATCGCGAGCTCTCCCGGGCTGATTCTCGGGCTCGTGGCGGGACTGATGGTGATCAAGTTCGTGGTGCTGCTGGTGCTGGGCCGCGCCTTCGGCATGGGGCTCGACCAGAACTTCCTCTTCGCCTTCTCGCTGGCGCAGGGGGGTGAATTCGCCTTCGTCCTCTTCTCCTACGCCTCGCAGAACGGAGTGGTCTCCGACGAAGTGACGGCGCCGCTGATCGCCGCCGTCGCGTTGAGCATGGCGCTCACCCCGGTGCTGATGATGATCAACGAGAAGCTGATCCAGCCCCGGTTCGGCACGCGCGAGAAGGTGGAACGGGAACCGGACGCGATGGACGAGGAGGGCGAGGTGATCATCGCCGGCTTCGGCCGGTTCGGCAGCATCGTCGGCCGGTTGCTGCGGGCCAACGGGATCGAGCCGACGGTGCTCGAGTTCGACTCGGACCGTGTGGAGGTGCTCCGCAAGCTCGGGCTGCCCGTGTTCTACGGCGACGCCTCCCGCAAGGACCTTCTCGAGGCGGCCGGGGCGGAAAGGGCACGGCTGCTGGTGGTCGCGACCGAGGAACACGAGCAGATCATCCGGATCGTCGAGACCGCGCGGAAGCATTTCCCGAATCTCACGATTCTCGCCCGGGCGGCGGGCCGGCCCGAGGCGTACGAGCTGCGAGACCTGGGCGTGGAGCACGTCTACCGGGAGACCCTCGACACGTCTCTTCGTACAGGCATCGATGCGCTTCGGTTGCTGGGCCGTCGCGGTCACCAGGCCCACCGTGCCGCGCGGACCTTCCGGAAGCACGACGAGGCGTCGGTGCGGGAGCTCGGAGCGATGCGCAACGATCGAAAGGCTTACTTCTCGGCGGCCCGCGAGCGGATCCAGGCGCTGGAGGAGCTGCTGCTGTTGGAGGTCGAGGGACCGACGGAGGACCGGGACGCCGGGTGGGACACCGAGTCCCTGCGGGAGGATGTCAGACTGGCGGAGGGGCGGGAGTAGGGCAGTCCTGGCAGCTCCGCTCTGGCGCGCGGTCCTCTCGGCTCCGCTCTCGCGCGCGAAGGCCCGAGCGTTTATTCTCGTCGATGTCCGATCGCTGCCGTTATAGCGGTCGAGCGGCGCGGAGTTGATCGCAGCTTGGAGGCGCGCCGTTCCGGGAGGGACGTTCCTTCTAAAGCGCGGGCGAGGGCCTGACGCGAGACAGCGATCAGGCCCTCGCTGCATCCGGGAGGCGGCCTTCCCGCCGGCCCCCGGAACGACAGCTCAGGTCCAGCCGCTCGCAGCGGAGCGGCCGGTCGGTGCGGATTTGAACCCCGCAGCTTGAAGGAGCGCCGACCCGAAGGGACCACCGCCTTCTAAAGCGCGGCTCGCCGTCCGCGCTCTCCTGCGGTTCGATGCCGGCCCTGCCGGTGGGAGAGCAGAATGCAGAGCAGATCGTTTCCCCGCGTCGCCCACTCTCGCGTACACCGGTACGACCTGTCCTTTCGACCCGATTCTTACCTGTCTGCGTCGGATTCCGCCGAGGCGATTCTCGCCGAGGCTGCCGGCTGGACCCCGGTCCGCGACGAGATCGCGATCGCGACGATCCGGTTCGGGGCATCCGGCACGATTTCGGGTGCGGCCCCTCACGTGGTCGAAGTCCGGGCGCGGAAGCGTGGCAACTACCTGGCTTTCCGGATCGTGGATGACTTCGGGACCGTGTTCCGGCCATTCCACCCGGTATCCAGTGAGCCGCTGACGCTCGGTGCGGTCGCCGAGCAGATCGAAGAGTCGGAGCGATGCTCCGCCGGTGAGCCCCCGGGCGAGGGGAAGCGCGGGCTGCTGATTCCGGTGCTCGGGCGAGTGTTCGGATTCGCATCGGGACGGGACGCACGCCGGGAGAGTGCGGGTGCCCGCAGCGCTCTCGTGGATGCCGTTCGGGCTTTCGTACGGGTCGAATCGGAATTCTACCCGGGTCTTGCCCGCTATTTCGACGAGCGGGTGGACGAATGGCTGTCGTCCACGGGCTGTCTGCCGG
>JAMJQL010000196.1 GCA_023554245.1 Gemmatimonadota bacterium | reverse complement strand
TCGAGTTGTCCTGCGGCATCAGCCCCCGTCCACCTGGTCCGCGACCGGCGCTGTCCACTCATCGAAGGCGTCCAGATCCGGGACGTAAACGCGCATCGTCAGGCTGAGGTCGAGGTCCTCCCGGGGGATCGGCAGCCAGTTCTCCTCGGGTACGGCCGGGGGCTGTTCGTGAGCGATCCAGATCTCGATGCCGCCGTCGTCGTCGAGCTGCATGCCGGAGTTCGCCCCGACGCTGTACTTCAGGCGGTCGTTGGGGATGAAGAACCCGTTCTCCAGGTCGTAGAGCGTCAGCGACCAGAAGGCCCGGGCCGGAGGCAGCTCGTCGGCGTCCATGCGGATCACGTAGTCGTTGAGGGCGTTCAGGGGCTGCCCGTCGGCTGTGCCGATGGAGGGGTAGACCGCCTCCTGCTGGGGCAGGCCGATGGGCCCGAAGACGGAGTAGGCCAGGACCGCCTCCGCCGTGGTCTCGCCCTTGGGCTGGAAGGCCACGGGCCGGATGCGCTCGAACACCTCGGGATCGGCCATGGCGGCCATCCACTCCTGCTCCACCGCCTGGGCGGCGGTCGCCAGGCGCGGTCCCAGTGCCGTCTGGAGCTCGGCCTCGTTGTACGTGTCACCAGGGGCGATGCCCAGTGGCGCGAAGGCCTCAAGGACGGCCTGGTCGTCGGGGTTCGACGGATCGAGGGTGACGTGGTTGAAGACGAACTGCATCACTTCCAGGAGGTTGTCCCGGAAGAGGTCCACGTCGGTGGCGCCCACGGGAGGCATCTCGGAGCCGTCGGCCGTCGGCGCGGGCTCACCCCGGAGTTCGGCCAGCGTCTCAAGGCGAACCTGGTTTGCCTGTTCCGTGATCCGGGCCATCCGCTCCGGCTCGGCCGCGTGTGGCATCACCCGCAGGACCGCAGAGACGATGTCCCCCGTGGCCTCGAAGTACTCGTCGACCCCCTCAACGGCCTCGCCGTCGTAGCCGGGTGTCCGTTCGGTGTAGAAGAGGATCCGCGTCGGGTCGCGAAAGTCGCCCTGGCGGGTGCTCAGGGGGACGTTCACGTAGTGGTCGTACGCCGTGACCATCAGCGAGGCGTAGTCCGAGTCGAAGGCGGGCAGATCGAGCACCACCGCCGTCTCGCGCAGGTCCAGTACCGCGCCGATGTAGTAGGTGTCGTTGTTGGGCCGGGCGATGTCCTGCAGCGTGTGGTCCTTCAGCCGCGTGTCCGCGATGATCGTGTTCAAGCCGCCCGCCGTGGCGATGGACTTGTTGTTCACGTTGTAGAGGGCCACGTAGGGAAAGGCCAGGCGGACCAGGCGATCCACCTCCCCATCGGTCAGATCGCTGACCGGCCCCGGGGCGTCTCCTCCACCGCAGGCTGCGGTCAAGACGACGGCCAGGGCGATGGGGAGGGCGGCCGGCAGGCCATGGGTGCTATGCGATCTCATGGGGCTCTCCTTCTGGGTCAGTGCAATGCGTGTCCGTGGCGTGCGGTGGGCCGCGGGCTCAACCTCCTACCTCTCCGGTCACTTCAAGGGGCGGTGGGGCCCACTCCCCGCTGAGCGCCTCGTCCTCGGGCCCGTAGAGCCGCAGCACCAGATAGAAAGGCCCGTCCGGCGCCGGGAGCCATCGGGCCCTCTCGTCGCCCGACGGCTCGTCTCGCTGGATCACCAATACGAGGGAACCGTCGGCCTCCCGGGACATCTCCTCGAGCATGGTGGAGTTGATCAGGTACCGGTCCAGGGGATTCTCGATCAGGAGCTGGGTCTGGCCGTCGTACATGGTCAGGGACCAGAAGGCTTCGGTCGGGGGAAGTCCGTCCGCCGGGAAGCGCAGCAGGTAGGAGTAGGTCGATGCGTCCAGAGGCCGCCCGTCGGCGTCGGTGAAGTAGGCCGGATACATGGCCTCGGCAGCGGAGTTGCCGTACAGCCCGTTGAAGGCGGCCGCCGCCCGCGGCAGATCCGGCCGGTCGAGGTCGAACGCTTCCCGGGCCGAACGGATCAGGAAGTCCCGGGTCCCGAAGATCTTCGTGCTGATCAGGGGGTCGCTCTGGCTCAGCTCGATCCAGGCCATCAACTCCTCCTGCGCCTCCTGCACCCCAGCCTCCACGGCCTCACGGGTTGAGGGACCGAGCTGGTCGAGGTCGAAGCGGCCCTCGGCACCGAGCCCCAGTGCCGCGAGCCGTTCGCGGACCGCCACGTCTTGTGGGGAGGGTTCGACGAAGTCGAGCATGAAGTCGATGTACTCCAACGACTGGGCCGTGAGCTCCGCGCCCTCGGTCCAGGTCGGGAAGTCGATCTCGGGCGCGGCCGGAGGCGCGGCAGTCCCCTGATACGCGCTCAGGGGCTGGATCACGTAGTCCTCCTGGATCTCCCCGACGCGAACCAGGTCGTCCTCCCCGAAGAGCTGGGTCCGGACGATGGCCAGGGCGAAGTCCGACTCCACGGGAAAGACGTCATCGAAGTCCTCGCTAACTTCCCCCTCCCACCCCGGTCCGGTGAGGAGGTAGGATCCCGCCTCGGAGCCTGTCGACAGCGATCCGATGTAGGCGAAGTTGTGGGTGTAACCGTCGATGAGCTGGACGCTGTAGTAGCGGTCCTCGTCCATGGCGGGCACCGAGAACACCACCGGCTCCGCCCTCAGGTCGATCCACCCCATGCAGTAGGGAGTGTCGGAGTTCGGCGTGACTACGGCGCGGTCGTCGGGGGTGAAGAGCCGCGCCTCGCATCCCAGAGTGTTGAACGGGCCCTTGTAGTCGGGTGAGTCCTCGTTGACCGCGTACTCGTAGAGGGTCTTGTAATTCACGGCCATGGGGAAGCCGTAGATCCACGCCTCCCGGGCCAGTTCACGGGCCTCCTCCGGGGAGACGGAGTCCTGGCCGTCGGTGCCGCACCCGGCGGCCAGGGCGAGGGTGACAGCCACTGTGCCCGAGAAGCGCCGTCTCGCGCTCTGTCTCATGAGTTTCCGCTCCTTGCTTTGATCGGCCGGTGAAATCGGCGCCCGGTCTCATCACCCTCCCGGCGTGTACCATATGGGTGAGGTATAGGCCCGCTCCTGGATCGACGCCGGGACGTCGTCCGGTCGCTCCACCCCGAAGAAGGCCGCGTCATAGGTGGTCCAGCGGGGCGTGGGAATCTCCAGCACCCGCACGTAGTAGAAGGCCCGCTGGTCCGGGTCGAAGTCCGGGTCCTCCCAGAAGCCGAAGAGAATGGGCTCGCCGATGGCGTTCGTGTACGAGGCGGCTTCGACGTCCACCGTGTTGCCCACCGGGGGCAGTTTCCCATCGGATCCCGGCTCCCGGTTGCCGGACCATACCACGTCGTAGACCCGCTCGTCGGTGGAGCCGGCGGCGTTGAGCCAGCCCTTGACCATCTGGATCCGGTCCAGGTTGGCCCCGTCGGGGTCCCGGAGCGCCCGGATCATGAAGACTGGGGCGTCTCCGCTACCCCGGGCGTCGGTGAGCTCGCCGCCCATGGGCACGCCCTGCTGGTAGCCGGTGGCGGCGAAGTCCCAGCGGTCCAGGTCCTCCTCCTCGAAGTCCCAGCCGGCGAAGACCCGTACGATCATCCGGGTCCCGGTGGTGGCGTAGACCTCCTTCCGCTCCATGGCATCCCAGAGCGCCTCCCGGGTGTTCTCCCGGGCCCATACGGCGGCCAGCCCCGAGGCGGAGCCCTGATAGTGCCGGATCGCGTAATCCCGACCCTCAGGGTCCGGCATGTAGCCGGTGATCATCTCGTCGAAGCGGCCTTCCGTTCCCGGCTCCGCCGGGGTCGCCTTGCCGAAGAAGTTGTCCTCGGTGGTGGTGGCCAGGGACGTATGGGAGTCCGTGCTGCCCACCATGCCGAAGCGGAAGGGGTTCGCCCCGAGCTGAGCGTGGTACGCCAGCCCGCGCTTGAGGGCCTCCCGTGCGTATTCCCGGGGAATCATGTCCGGGTCCTTGGCGGCCGCGAAGCTGCCCCGGTCCCAGCTCTCGAAGTCGGCGAACTCGTCGTTGGGCGAGAGCATCGGGTGGGCCTCGCCGTCGCCCTTGATCTGGGTGACCTCGTAGAGGGGCTCCCACAGCGACCGCCGTTCGGCATACTCCCGGGACAGGGGATCCCCGGTGAAGGTGACGTCGTCGAACATGAGCCCGTTCGACAGGTTGCCGTTGTGGGCCAGGGCAAAGACGGAACCCCCGGTGCGTGCCTGGTAGGCCTCCATCCAGTCCCACAGGTCCTCGGGATCGGTGGAGTCGTACTGACTCATGGGGATGATCTGGTCCGCCTGATCCTTGCCGTCCCGGAAGATGACGTTCCGGTGCAGGTTGTTGCCGTCCGGGGACGAGGTCCACTCGTAGCCGATGAAGGCCGTGAAGCGGCCCGGCTCGTAGTGGGTCTCGGCGGCTTCCGTGATTCGCTCCCACATAGTACGCGTCAGATCCTCGCTGCCGGCCAGCGGGTCGTCGCGGGCGGTCATCCGCTCCCCCCACGCGGCGTAGGCATCCCAGGGTCGTCCGTCCTTGACCATGTCGTGGACTTCCCGCCCCCAGTCGTTCTTGAGCAGCTCGGAATCGGATTCGGCGATGAGGTTCGCCAGGCCGAGGTTTTCGGCGTGGTCCGCCACCACCATCCAGTCCAGGGGCCGGAGCAGCCGGGCCCGCACCCCGGCGCTGGAGGTCACGATCTCGCCCTTGGCAAAGCGGTAGGCCTCGTCGGGGCCCAGGACGTTCCCGACCATGCCGGCGTCGGTGGAGAACGAGGTGTGCAGGTGAGTGTCGCCGAAAAACACCCGGTCCGGATAGTTGTACCCGAGGTACGGAGAGTACTCCGCCTCCCGGGCCGTGACGGTTTCGGGATCGACCACCTGGGCGGTGGCGCCGACGGGAAGCGCGAGGAAGAGGGCGGCGAACGCGAGGGTGAATCGGGGCGGCGTCGCGATCGTCCTGGCAGATCCATGCATCATGCTTCTCCCTGTCTTCTGGCTCCGCAATCCGGAGCTGGCGTGAGTTCGCGAAGGTGGCGACGGGCGCACTCTCATACCACGTGCCTGTAAGTGACCTCAGAGGTTCCGAGCCCGGCTCGACACCGATCGGCTTCACCGCTCCCGGAGTCCGAGATCGCCTCGCGGATTTCCCTGGCGAGCTCGTCCATGAGGTATTCGTACTCTGCGGTGAGCCGCTCGGCCTCGCCGGAGTCAGC
Organism: Gemmatimonadota bacterium; assembly: GCA_023554245.1. Taxonomy (GTDB): domain Bacteria; phylum Gemmatimonadota; class Gemmatimonadetes; order Palauibacterales; family Palauibacteraceae; genus Carthagonibacter; species Carthagonibacter metallireducens. Next base: position 1,559 of record JAMJQL010000196.1, on the reverse strand, counting down.
GTCCTTCCACCGGTGAAGCGCCCTCGAACAGACCCGGACGTCCGCACAGAGGTCACGAAACGACGCACTGCCACGGAAAGCTCTGCTGATCGCGGGCCCCGGAACGCCTGTCCGATCTCGAACGAGCCGCAGGAGAGTCGCATCGATGCCGGGGCCGGCTGCATTCATCCCGAGATTCTCCGGGCGGAAGAAGACGTGGCCATCAGTTGGACACAGTAGACGGACGGACCGCGGCCCGGCAGGTGCTTTACTGTAGGGGGATGTAGGTTACATCTTCCAAGTTCCTGTGGAACTGTGACCTTGGAGTATTGCTCAGACCTGTGAACGCCGAAAAGCCCGCTTCTGACCGCCGGCGGGTCGCTTTCGACGGCCTTGCCGAGGAAGAGATCCGCGCCCAGCTGGCGCGAATCCTCGCGCACCCGGAATTCGAGGCCACCGAGCGCCTCCGCAGGTTCCTGGTCTACATTGTCGAGGAGTCCCTCGCCGGGGGCGCCGCCGGGATCAAGGGACGAGTGATCGCCCGTCGCGTATTCGGCCGAGGCGAGGATTTCGACCCGAACCGCGACCCGGTGGTCCGGATCGAGGCGGGACGACTGCGCCGCCGGCTGCAACACTACTACCTGTCGGCCGGAGGCCAGGACCCGGTCCGGATCGAGATCCCCAAGGGCCGCTACGTGCCACGGTTCACCCGGCAGCTCCAGGCTCACACGGAACCGGCGTCATCCAACGATCGCGCCGGACGGCTCCCGACCGATCAAGGGCCCACGATCGCGGTCCTTCCCTTCCGGGACCTCACGGGGGATCCCGAACAGCTCTTCTTCGTCAACGGTCTCGTCGACGAGCTGGTGAACGAGGTCAACCTGTACGAGAACGTGACCGCGGTTCCCTGCCAGCCGCCCCCGGGAGCCGCCACGGACTCCGGCGGACTGTTGCGGGTCGAAGAGATCGGGGCGCGCTTTCTCCTCGAGGGCAGCGTTCGCCGGGATCCGACGGAGCTGAAGATGTCGGTGCAGCTCACCGATGCCGTCGCCGTTCGGCAGGTCTGGGGCACCTCCTACAAGATTCCCCTGGAGACGGTGAGCCTGATCGCGACCCAGGAGGAACTGGCGCGCGACGTCATGGCCGCGATCGCCGGGGAATACGGGGTGATCGCCCGGCGACTGACCCGCGAGTCCCGTCAGAAGCCTCCTTCCGAGCTCGACACGTACGACGCGCTGCTCCGTTATCACCACTACATGCTCGTCATGACTCCGGAGGCCGGAGACCAGGCCCTGCGCGCGCTTCGCCGGGCGACGGACCAGGAGCCCGACTACGGGCCCACCTGGGCCGCGCTCGCCACGCTCCACACCCATGCGTGGATCTTCGACCTCCCCGGCTTCGAGAATCCACTCGAGACCGCGCTCGAGTACGCCCGGCGCGGCGCTTCGCTCGCGCCGGCCAGCCAGCTGGCCCGGACGATCCTGGCGTACGTGCACCTGCTGAGTGGGGAGCTGGAGCGGTTCCGGGAGGAGGCCGAGATCGCGCTCGCGTTGAACCCGGGCTCGCCGAATTTCTCCGGT
>JAMJQL010000195.1 GCA_023554245.1 Gemmatimonadota bacterium | reverse complement strand
CGCGCCGTGGTCCTCGGATGCGAAGATCTCCGGGTGGTCCGCGTCGAAGGTGAAGGTGGTACGGTGGCTCTGCTCTTCGCCGAGTCCGAAGAAACCGTCGACGGTCGAGCGGCTGTGCGTGCCGTTCACCCACTCACAGGTCGCGCGCCAGGTGAACTGGGCGGCCTCGGGGGCCTGACTCAGTGCTTCGCGCGCGGCCAGCAGCGCTTCGACGTTGACTCCGTTGTCTACCGGCTTCGTCATGGTCGTCATGGTTCGCTCCTCGTGTCTGATGTCTCAGTCCTTCGCGAAACAGCGCATCACTCACCGATGCGTGGAGCGACGATGAACTGTGACATACCGGCGTGAGCCGGGTCGAAGGAGGAAGCCGTCATGACCGACCAAATCAACGAGACTCGATACGATGTGATCATCGCCGGCGCCCGTTGCGCAGGCGCTTCGACTGCGTTGCTGCTGGCGCGGGAGGGGCTTCGGGTGCTGGTCGTCGATCCGGCCGCTCGCGGCAGCGACACGCTGTCCACGCATGCCCTGATGCGAGGTGCGGTGCTGCAGCTGCACCGGTGGGGCGTGCTCGAAGGGATTCGGTCGGCCGGAACGCCGGAGATTCGGAGCACGACGTTCCATTACGGTGACGAGGTGATCACCATCCCGATCAAGGCGCGTGACGGGCTGGATGCCCTGTTCGCCCCGCGACGCACAGTTCTGGACGCCGCGCTGGTGGCCGCCGCATCAGCGGCCGGCGCTGAGATCGCGCATGGTCGGGCCGTGAGCGGGCTGGTGACGGATGACCGGGGCAGGGTGATCGGCGCCCGGGTCTCAGGCTCAGATCGGGAGACGGTTACGGTCAAAGCCGATCTGGTGATCGGAGCGGACGGAATCAATTCTCGCGTCGCCCGACTGCTGAACGTTCCTGTCACACATTCCGTCCCCCACGCCACGGCCTCGATATACGGGTACTGGAAGGACCTGGGACTGGAGGGCAATCACTGGTACTACGAACGGGGCGCTGCTGTCGGGGCCATCCCGACCAACGGAGGCGAGACGTGCGTGTTCGCCTCGGTGCCCCCGGCGCGCTTCGAGGCCGGGCGGCGGAATGGGCTGCAGGACCTCTATTCCGATGTATTGCGGGAGGTTTCGGGGGGCCTCGCGAGGCGGGTTTCCGACAGTGGTGGACCCGGAAAGCTCCGGGCGTTCGCCGGAGTCCCCGGCTTCCTGCGCCAGGGCGCGGGTCCCGGGTGGGCGCTGGTCGGCGACGCGGGCTACTTCCGTGATCCACTCACCGCGCACGGGATCTCCGACGCCCTGCGCGAGGCCGAATTTCTAGCGCGTTCGGTGCTCGATGGGCGCGAGGAAGCGCTGCTCGCGTATGACGAAGGGCGCTATGAGCGGGTGCGCGGGTTCTTCGAGGTGACGGACAGGATCGCCTCGTTCGACTGGGACATGGATGAAATCAAGGACTACCACATGATCCTGGCGAAGGAGATGAACGCGCTGATCGAGTTGCAGCGACGATTCGGGGAGCGAACCACCTGCGGCTTCGCGGCGGCGCCTCCGACGGCGGCCGCGGCTGTCGGTGGGATGTAGCGTTCACCCGCCGGCCCGCCTCGCCCTCTATACTTCGGGCCAGGCTCCCGGACCGGCCTCTCCGGGAGCCCGAAACGAAGCCACGGGCGGGGCCGCTTTCAGTCTCTGCACTCAACGCTGAAGTCCGCCTGCGCGGCGCCACCCGACGCGATATCGAACCTCAGGATCGCCGGACCCGAGACCTCGCAGTTGTCGGCGACGCCGGCCAGCCACAGCGTATGCGAGCCTGCAGCCAGCCCGTCGATCGTTCGCAGCTCCTGGATTCCGACCTCGTAGAACTTCCCGTCGACTCCCAGCGTGTACCCGTCCGCGTCGAGCCCTTCACCGGTGGTCCGGACCGCGACATCGATCGAGACGGGGTCCGCCGACTCGGAGGCACGAGACGCTCCCGTCTGTGCGGTCGGGCCGGTCAGATCGTCACCGCCGCAGGCCGAGAGTGCGAACACCGCGGAGATCGCCAGAGTCGGAAGTGCGAATGCCTGTCTCATTTTCGATCCTCTCCTGCCGACGTGTTTCGTTGGCCCCGCTCGAGCGTCGTCGGCTCCTCGCTCCGTGGCCTCACAGGGAAAGGCGAGGAACTTCGGAAACAGGGCTCACGAGTCCCGGCTCGGTTGCCTGGAGAAGTACTTCAGCGCTTGTCAGGCGAGGGCAGTTCCAGACATAGTGGGGCGACATGGAAAGCCAACCCGGCCGGATCCGTTCGAACCGGCGAACACGGAAAGAATGATCGACAGCGACCCGTCGGGCCGACGGCCCCGGAACGACATCACCGCGCTCCTGCGTGCCCATCGCTCAGGCGATGAGGCGGCCATGCACGAGCTCGCTCCCCTCGTGTACGATGAGCTCCAGCAGATCGCTCATCGGCAGCTGGGACGGGAGAAGCCCGGTCAGACCCTTCAGACCACCGGGCTCGTGCATGAGGCGTTCGCGAAATTCGCCGACCTCGACCGGATCGAACTCAACGACCGCGGCCACTTCTACGCGCTATCGGCCCGGCTGATGCGACAGGTGCTGATCGACTACGCCAAGCAACGTCAGGCCCTGAAGCGAAAGGGCGAGAAGGTCGAGCTTTCGCCTCAGGATGTGAGCAGCGAAGCCGTGGCGCGGGTCGAGATCGAGTCGCTGATCGACCTCGACCGGGCGCTCGAGAAACTGGCGGGGATTTCCGAACGGCAGGCCCGGGTGGTGGAATGCCGCTTCTTCGGAGGCCTGTCTGTGGAAGAGACGGCCGAATCGCTCGACATCTCGGTAGCGACGGTGAAGCGTGACTGGCAGGTCGCCCGGGCCTGGCTCAACCGCGAGCTGACGGGATGATCGGAGACGATTGGGAGCGCATATCGGAGTTCTTCGACGAGGCCTCGCGCCTGGAAGGCGCGGAGCGCGAGGCATTCCTCTCATCCATCGGTGACGAGGGCCTCGCGGACGAGGTCCGATCGCTGCTGCAGGCGCACGAAAGCGGTGGTCGCTTCGACGATCTGAGCGAGACGATGACCGGTCCCGGTGCGGTGGCCGGGCTCCACTTCGAGCCGGGCGACGAGCTGGGTCGCTTCCGGATCGTGCGCGAGATCGCCCGTGGCGGAATGGCGACCGTCTACCTGGCCGATGACTTGAAGCACGAGCGGCCGGTCGCGGTGAAGGTGCTTCGTCCCGAGCTCGCGGCCTTCCTCGGACCCGAGCGGTTCTTCCGGGAAATGCGGACCATGGCCCGGCTGCAGCATCCTCACATCCTGCCGCTGTTCGATTCCGGCGAGGCGGAGGGACTCCTCTACTACGTGATGCCGTACGTCGAGGACGACACCCTCCGGGACCGGCTCGACGCCGAGAAACAGCTCGGTGTCGAAGAGGCCGTCCGGATCACGCGGGAGATCGCGGACGCGCTCGACTACGCGCATCGGCACGGCGTGCTGCACCGGGACATCAAACCCGGCAACATCCTGCTGCACGAGGGGCGCCCGATGCTGGCGGACTTCGGGATCGCGCTGCCGCTCGGGCCGGGCGGCACGCAGCGGACCACCGAGGTAGGACTCTCTCTCGGCACCCCGCACTACATGAGCCCGGAACAGGCGACGGCGGAACAGGAGCTCACGCCGAAGAGCGACGTCTATTCCCTCGCCTGTGTGCTCTACGAAATGCTGGCCGGCACGACGCCGCACGCGGGTGCATCATCCCGCGAGGTGATGCAGTCGATCGTCACGGGAGAGGTCGAGCCGGTGACGGATCGACGCCGATCGGTGCCCTCGAACGTGGCGGCGGCCACGGCGAAAGCCCTCTCGAAGCTTCCGGCGGACCGATTCGGCAGTGCCCGGGAATTCGCCGCCGCTCTGGCAGACTCGCGGTTCTCGACCGGCGACTTCGCTGCGCGCACCAAGGCGCGAAGCTCCAGGGTCGGTGTCAGCCCGTGGGTGCTGGGCTTCGCGGCCATGGCCGCCCTCGCCGCAGTGTGGGGCTGGATGCGTCCAATGAAGCCCGCGGCCGAGAGTCCGGTCGCGGAGTTCAGTCTGAGCCCTCCCGATTCGACGATGTCGTTTCGCGACGGGCTCGCCCTCTCTCCCGATGGCCGCCGCCTCGTGGCTCTCGTGAATACGGAACTGGAGTCCGTCCTCTACCAGCGGGCTATCGACTCCCGCGACTGGCGCAGGATTCCGGGAACGGAAGGGACGTCGGGGCCGATGTTCTTCTCGCCGGACGGCGAGGAGATCGGGTTTCACGCCGAGGGGCTGCTGAAGCGCGTACCTCTGGACGGAGGCTCCCCGGTGACGATCGCGGCCGCGCCCCAGTACTGGGGCGGCAGCTGGGGAGAAGATGGCACGATCGTGTACACGGCCTCCGACCGGGCCGAGCAGATCGGATTCGTCGGGCTGTTCCGCGTTCCCGCGAGCGGAGGCGAGTCGGAGAGATTGACCTCCACCGATCGAACGCTGAGGGAAATTCAGCATTACCTCCCCCATCATCTTCCCGGCGGGGAATTCGTCCTGTTCACGATCGTCAACGATCTCATCGAAACGCGGCTCGCAGCGGTCTCGCTCGAGACGGGTGAGATCGCACGTCTCGTCCCCGGGACGTCGGCGCAGTCCACTGCTGACGGAAGGGTGGTCTACGTAACGCCTGACGGCCGGGTTGTCACGCATACCTTCGACCCCGAAGCCCTCGCCTTCGTCGGCAACCCCAGGACGATCGCCGAGGACGTGGCGCGCGTCGGGGGCACGGCGATGTTCTCGATGTCCAGAACCGGGTCGATCGCCTACCTGTTCGGACCGGCAGGCAGCGACCGACTCGTGCTGGTCGATCGGGCGGGCCAGGCGAGAACGTTGTATACCGTCGGTGGAGGCTCGCGGGTACAGGTGCCAAGGTACTCTCCGTCGGGCGACCGGCTCGCGTTCATCGTCAACGACGGAACCGAGTGGCGCGGCGATGTCTGGGTCTATTCGTTTGCCTCGGGGACCGCGCAGCGCTTGAGCTTCGAGGGTCCGAGCTCGGATCCCGCGTGGAGTCCGGACGGTACCCTGATAGGTTACTCCGCCATTGCCGAGGGAGGCGACGGGACGGCGGATCTCTTCGTGCGGGCCGCCGACGGAACCGGCTCCGCGAGGATGATCCTCTCGGGTGAGGATGATCTCTGGCAACTGGCTTTCACGCCGGATTCAACCGAAGTCCTGTTCTTCTCGAACGGTCGGATATATCGAGCGGAGCCTGGAGGCGAGACCGATCCTACGGTTCTGCTCGATACGGACGTGTTCGTAACGGACCCGGACCTCTCACCGGATGGTCGCTGGCTGGCGTACACATCGCTGGAGACCGGTACCGGTCGGATCTACGTTCGTTCGTATCCCGACATGGGCCCCCCCACCGTCGTGTCCACAGGCGGAGCCGAAAAATCGACCTGGTCGGGTGACGGACGCGAGATCTTCTACCGGGCATTCTCGGGGGTGGAAGCCGGTAAGATCGTGGCGGCGGAGGTGCAGGTCGAAGGCCCACGAATCTCCGTAATCGACCGAGAGCCGCTGTTCCGGTTAGGACCTTACCGGGACCACTACAATCGCAACCACGCGGTCCACCCGAGTGGAGAGCAGTTCGTCATGGTAGGGGGAACCGGCGGGACGGTGGTCTGGAAAACGGGAGGGCTGACGGAGGAGCGCTGAGCCCGGATGCGACGAGCGGGAGGCGACCTGAAATGGACGCCCCCCCGCTTGAGGCTCGAATCAGGTGGTCAGCTTCCCGGCGGGAATCCTTCGAGCAACTTGCCGACCGCTTCGTCCACGAGCTCCTGCCGTTCCTGTGGGGTGCGGTTCTCGTCCAGATCGGTCGTGGCGGTGCCCGTCCAAACCATGTTCTTGCTACCGGTGTCGAACATCGCGAGGATCAGCGACCCTTCGGTCCAGTTGGTCTGGGTCGTGGTGGTGGTGCCCATACCCATTCCCCAGCCGCCCCAGCCGTAGCCGCCGCCCCAGCCGGTGTTGATCGTGTTGAACGAGGTCCGCTCGCGGGTGGGAACCTGATAGCTGATCGCCAGGTCCGGATTCCGGGTGTCCTTCCGGAAGCCCCTGGCCGCCATCGCTGCGTCGACGGACTGGCGAATGCGGCTGGTCGTGATGTCGTCCACGTGGCCTTCGCTGTCGATCCAGTCGTAGGTCGAATACCCGGCGAAACTCGCCGAGGGATCGTAGTCGGTGCTCGTGGAAATTCCGCTGCCGCAGGCAGCCGCCAACAGGGCGACGCCCGCCACCATCGAGATCCTTCGCATCATCGATACCTCCTCGTGGTTCGAATTCTCATTACGGCGTGTACCAGACCGGTGATGTATACGCGCGATCCTGGATCGCGGTCGGGACGGTGTCAGGCAATTCGATTCCGAAGAACGCCGCATCATACGTCGTCCAGCGCGGCGTAGGAATCTCCAGGACGCGTACGTAATAGAAAGCGGACTCGTCCGGATCGAATTCCGGATCGGTCCAGGAAGCGGCGAGGAAGGGCTCCCCGATCGTGTTGGTGTAGGTGGCCGCTCCCACATCGACGGTGCTCCCTACCGGCTGCCGCACCCGTCCGTCGGCACCCGCATACCGACCGTCCGAGGCCGCAACATCGTAGACCTGCTCGTGCGTCTCGCCATTCGCGTCCAGCCAGCCCTTGATCACCTGGATCCGGTCGAGGTTGGCGCCGTCCGGGTCGCGCAGGGCACGGATCAGGAAAGTCGGTGCGGTGCCTGACGGAGCGTCTTTCAGGTCGCCGCCCATCGGCACGCCCCGGGCATAGCCCAGGGAGGCGAAATCGGGCCGCGAGACGTCATCGGGCTCGAAATCCCAGCCCGCGAACATGCGCACCCTGATCCGTGTCCCGGTGGTGGCGTATACCTCCTTGCGCTTCATCGCGCCCAGGATCTCGTCCCGCGTGTTTTCACGAGCCCATACCGCGACCAGTCCGGATGCCACCTCCTGCGAGGTCATCACCCGCAGGGCCGGATCAGACGCCGGGATCACCTCGCTATTGTGCCGGATCGGGGAGGGCTCCGTCTTCGTGTACTTCCCGAAGTAGTTGTCCTCCCGGGTCGTGGCGAGGCCGGTATGCGAATCCGAAGCGGCGCTCATCCCGAACTTGTACGGGTTCACCCCCAGCTCCGCCCCGAGTTCGAGTCCGAGCCTCAGTGCCGAGCGGGCATACTCGTACTGGAGCATATCCTTCGTCTTCGGAGCCGATCCATCGAGGTTCGAGACGTCCCAAGTTTCGTAGTCGGCGAACTCGTCTTCGGGGGAGAGAAACGGATGCGTCTCCTCGTCTCCCTTGATCTGGCTCATCTCGTGCAGCGGTTCCCAGCGATTCCGGGCCTCGGCGTAGGCGCGGGTCATCGGATTCCCGCGCACGTCGGTTTTCGTGAACATCCGCCCGTTGCTCAGATTTCCGTTGTGCGGGATCGCGATCGCCGTGCCATTGGTCGAATCTTCGTACCTCTCGAGGTATCTCCAGAGGTCCTCGGGATCCTGCGTGTCGAAGGTACCGTAGGGGAGGACTTGCCCGGTCCGTTCCGGTCCGTCTCCGAAGATCACGACCCGGTGCAGGTTGTTTCCGTTCGGCCCGACGGTCCACTCGAAGCCGGTGAGCGCCGTGAAACGCCCCGGTTCGTTGTAGGTCTCGGCGGCATCGATGAACATATTCCAGATCGAATGGGCCGCCTCTGGAGAATCGAAGCGCGGAGTGCCCGTCGCCGCGTCGACCAGGAGCGCCCCGAATCCCTCCATTACGCCGGCGGGGCCCGCCGTGAAACGTTCGTGCAGCCAGGCGCCGAAGTCGTCTTCGAGCAGGTTCGGATCCGCCTCTCGTACCATCGTCGCCAGCCCGATGTACTCGGCGTGATCGGTAACGGCGAGGAAATCGAGCGGCCGGACCAGCTGTACCCGCTGCCCCGTGTTCGACACGACCGTTTCGCCCCGGGCGAAGCGATAAGCGTCGTGCAGGTCGAGGGTCGTCCCGAGCAGCCCTGCGTCCGGCGAGAGCTCGGTGTGCAGGTGCGTGTCGCCGAACAGGACCTGGTCAGGGTATTCGCGGTCGGCGAAGGGGGAGTACGTCTGCTCACCGGAGTAATCGGGCGTGCCCTCGAAGTCCTCCTCGGTGACGACGATCTCGGGTTCCTGGGCGGACAGCGGTGCAGCGGCGATCAGTACGGCCGCCACCGATGAGACCAAAACGAATGTCGGAGTCGACAGGAATGTCATCTGCAGTCCAGGCTCATTGTTCGGGCTCAGAGGCGAGCATAGATCGGTCACCCAACCTAGGCGGCCGGGCACTCCATGACGAATCGGCGATTCCTTGCGCTGCTGATGTGGCGAGTTCCGAAGTGGCGGTCCCGGTCAGCTGCCCGGGTGCACGCTCTCCTGATTCAGGGCTCCCCAGGTCTGGACGACCGGCTCCCCGTGTCCGTCGATGAATGCCTGGAACTCGGGCCGGAAGGTCTGCTTCCGGTGTTCCCAATAAGCCCGGAATCCCGGAGCCCTGGCGTAAGCAGAGTACAGCTTCTCGTACCCGGCCCACACGTCCGGGTCCAGAGCGCCCTTCTGCCACTGGTAGTGCGCGTCCTCGAACATCCGGAACAGCGAGAAGCAGAGCTCGATGAACCGGGCATGCTCCTTCTCGTCCAGCTTCGTCGGGTCTTCCGTGCCCACCTGAAAAGTCCAGGCGAGCTCCGGGTCGTTGAGCAGCGGCCGGTTCCAGTCGCGGGCGGCCGATGCGATGGAATGAGACGTGGACAGCCGGGTGGCGCGTGTGTTCTGGCGCACCTGACGGGCCAGGTAGATGAGCGTGATGATCACGCCGGCGGCGCCGAGCATCTCGCCGATGGCTCCGATCGCTGTCCAGTTCATGGTCCGC
>JAMJQL010000194.1 GCA_023554245.1 Gemmatimonadota bacterium | reverse complement strand
ACGCACAACGCGCAGCTGGACTTCAAGCTCAAGGGGATGACCAACGATCAGCTGCGGAACACGTGGCTGAAGGCGGTCGTGCCGCTGTGCGAGTCGCTCGGGCTCGAGGTGCCGGCACACAGTGTGGAGGATACGGGGGAAGTAGAGCTCGAGTACGAGCTTCCCTGTGCATGGGATGCGGATGAGCGGGTCTGGATGCTGGAGGAGACGATCACCTGGGACCAGGTGTGGGATCGCTGGCGGGAGCGCGGACCGATGAACGAGGAATTCGTGAATTCGATTCGCACGAGCAGGGCGGCCACCGAGAAGATGCTCGCCGCATGACGAAGCTGGTGCAGCTCGAGCGACGGTCCCGCGCTGATGTCGGCTACGAATCCGAGATCGAGCGGGGCATGGACTTCTCCGCCGTATTCGCGGAGACGATCGGGCAGAATCCGGACTTCGCGCTCGAGGTGCCGGAGTGGGAGGGTCCCCCCGCCGACCTGCGTGAGGCCGCCTGGCGCGCGCTGCACGAGGTGGCGGATCCCGAGTTCCCGATCTCGCTGCCCGACCTGGGACTCGTTTACGAAGTCGAAGCGGTCGACACGACGGTTCGTGTCACGATCACCTTCACCGCCTCCGCCTGCCCTTGCGTCGAGTTCATCAAGTGGGACATCCGGGAGCGGCTGCTCGAGGAACCGAGCATCGAGGAGGTGGTCATCGAGGTGACCTGGGATCCGCCCTGGACCACGAGCCGGATAACCGAGCGCGGCCGGCAGGCGCTGCGAAAGGCCGGTGTATCGATCTGACCGAGGAGGTGAGATGGGCCACCTGAGCGGCGAGCGACTCTACGAGATCTTCGCTCGCCAGAAGCGAGAGGATCGGCTCGAGCACATCGGGACCGTGTCGGCGCCGAATCCGGAACTCGCCCGTGTCTACGCCTGGAAGACGTACGATGAGGCGAGCTGGTTCGAGATGGTCGTCGCTCCGCGAGATTCCTTCCGGGCGGTGAACCGGGACGAGCTTCCCTTTACACTGCATCCCGCGGAGACGGCATGAGCAAGACCCGGACGGATGTTTTCAAGTCGCCCGATGCGCTGCCCGAGCCGGTTCGTGAGGCTCTTGCCGCGATGCTGCTCTCCCTGGCCGACAACAAGCGAGTTCTCGGGATGCGGTACGGAGAGTGGATCCTTGGGGCCCCGACGCTCGAAGCCGGAATCGCCTGTTCCGCGATGGCCCAGGATGAGTGGGGGCACGCGAGAATCCTCTACGCGACTCTCAAGGACTTCGAGTTCGAGCCGACTGTCCTCGAGCACGAGCGTCCGGCGGATGAGTATCTCAACTCCGAGCTGCTCGATGATCCGGCTACGGAGTGGCCCGATCTCCTCGCCCTCAATCTCCTCCTGGACTCGGCGCTCTCCGTCCAGGTGGAGGCGATGACCGAGAGCAGCTACGAGCCGATCCTGTTCAAGACGCGCAAGCTGCTCGAGGAGGAGCGGTTCCACTTTGAGCATGGGCGTGGCTGGGCGATGCGCCTGGGCGACATGGGAGCCGGCCGAGCGGCGCTCGAGGCCGCGTTCCGGAAGGCCATTGGCCCATGCCTGCGATGGTTCGGTCGGCCCGATTCCGGCTTCGGCAGACAGCTGGTCGACGCGGGCGTCGTGAACGCCGACGCGGACGAGCTGCGTCGGCGGTGGCTGGAACGCATCACACCGGTCCTCGCCGAGGCGGGCCTGGAGCTTCCGGAGACTGAAGGGAAGGCAGCGCTGGAGTGGGAGGGCTGGAACGCCGATCGGCGCCGCGCCGCGGAAGGCGCGCTGGACGAGGAGACGCTCGCCCGGGTCCGGGGTGATCGGAACCGCAGCATGCTGATGGACTGACCGTGTCCGATCAGGGACGGGAAGGGCCGGGCTCGAAGGGACCGACGCGGCCGTCAGGACTTGGAAAACCTCTGACCAGTGGGGTGATACCCGAGTCCGTGACCTGCCCGTTCTGCGACGGTACAGAGACGGAACAATTCTCGGCATTCGGCTCGGCGCTCTCCGTCAGCCAGTACTGGTGCCGGACCTGCCGCACGGTGTTCGAGTGGATGAAGTGGCGCGACGGAGCGTCCCGGCCGTGAATCCCGTGTCGGGGTCGGGCCGGACCCGTCTCGCGCTCGGTCTCTTCATCGCCGCACACCTCGCAGGAGTGGCGCTCGAGCCGGTAGCCGCACAGGATCTCGAGCCCCGCGCGTTCTCGCCTGCGCCCACCGGTCTGAACTTCGCCGCATTGGGCTATGCCTACTCGTACGGGAACGTCGTACTCGATCCCGCGCTTCCGATCAGCGACGGCGAAGCCGACGTACACTCGGTCCTGGGAGCGTACGTGCGCACGATCGACTTCTTCGGGATGTCGGGGAAGGTCGATGCTGCGGTCCCGTACGTGGCATACGGGAAATGGACTGGCCTCGTCGAGGGCGTTCCCGACAGCACGACCCGGAGCGGATTCGGCGACCCGCTGGTCCGTCTATCGGTCAACTTCATCGGCGCTCCGGCGCTCAAGCTGCCGGAATTCGCACAGCGAAAGCAGGGAACGGTAGTCGGGGCCAGCTTCCAGGTCCGGATGCCGCTGGGCCAGTACGATCCTACGAAGATCATAAACCTCGGTACCAACCGGTGGACCTTCAAGCCGCGGATCGGTGTCTCGCAGCCGTTCGGCCGATGGATCGTCGAGGGCCACGGGACGGCCTGGTTCTTCACCGACAATCCCGACAGCTTCGGAAACCGGATATCGCAGGACCCGCTGTGGGCGCTGGACGCGCACGTGGCACGGCTGTTCGGGACCGGAATCTGGGCGTCGTTCGACCTCGGCTACATCGTCGGGGGCCGGACCGAGTCCAACGGTGTCCCGAGCACGGCCCGGCAAGAGAGTCTTCGAGGAGGCGCGACGCTGGCCATTCCCCTGGCCAGGCGCCACTCGATCAAGCTCGGCTACTTTTTCGGGCTCTACACCGAGCTGGGGTCGGACTTCGACAACTTGCTGGTCGTCTACCAGTACCGCTGGGGCGGCGGGATCTGATGGGTCTGACTCCTGTTTTCGGGGCTTCCGCCGATGGCTGAGGGAGATCGCCCCTCGCTCCCGGCTCGAGTCTGGCGGTCCGTATTCCGAACCTCGCTGCGCCCCGAGACCGAGCGCGAGCGGAAGCGCATCGTGCTCGACCACCTGGTGCTCCACCTGCGACCCGTCCGGGTTCCCGCCCGGACGCTGCCCTTCACGCACACCTTCGGTCTCGGCGGAATGTCG
>JAMJQL010000039.1 GCA_023554245.1 Gemmatimonadota bacterium | reverse complement strand
TGCACCCCATGAAACAAGAAGTAGATCGTGTGACGGAGGGTCGGCATGTTCGGCACGACGGCCTCGCCATCGGGCAACTCGGCCACGATCCGGTGGACCTCCTCCATGATCTCGTCCGGCGCGTGGAATGCGAACCGGTGCAGCACGTACTCCACCAGGGTCCATACCAACAGCCCGACGAGGAACCAGAGCACCGACGCGCCGGCCGAGACGGGGCTGGTCCACAGCAGCCACGCGATCAGTGGGACGTAGATCAGGTGCGGAACGATCGGGTGTACGTACGTCGTCTTCTCCATCCAGTCGGGTCCGAACATCCGCACGGACTCGTTCCGGTTCGAAACAAAATATTCGCTCATCGATCCTCCGAGTCAGTCAAAAGCACCTGTGCGGCGATTATCGGCCTCGCTCCGCACGCGCGCAAAATACACGGATTCCGTTGGCGGGCCAATGACGACCCGGACCCTCTTACCGCGAATCGTGACCTCCGATCCCTCGGGGTCGTCATCCTGTGTGAGTGACCGACGAGGGGGGGGATCCGGAAGAGTTCATGGATTCCCGACCAGCCCGGGGAACCCGAACCGATGAGGGGCTGAAGGTGAACAGAAAACCAAGAGGTATTCGCTTTGCGTGGATGGCCTGCGCGGCCCTGGTGTTGACCGCTTGCGGAGACGATGAGCCGACCAGCGCCCCGTCGCTCGACGCGACGATTGACGCCGATCTGGCCATGGTATCGGCCGACGCCACGATCGAAGACGTTCATGCTCTCCGGGACGCGCGCAACGGCGGGTCCTTCATGGCGGAGCGATCGGGGAGTCGATCGGTCCAGTTCTTCGACGCGATGGGCACGGAACAGGCCGAGTACGACGAGCTCACCACTGAGTCGATCTATCTGACCATGGAGATGGATCGCGAGATCGAACGTGACGGCTGGTCGGCGAGCGTCAGCAGAACTCGCGAGATGACGGTGAGCGGTCTCGAGGGCGTCGAGACGAGCCGGATCGTGAACGGCACCGGTTCCGAGGAGATCACCCGGAGCCGGCATTCGGACGACCGCGGCTTCCGGACCCGTGAGATCACCGGCACGCGGACGATCGAGGACGTGGTTCACCCGGTGCCGATGGACGAGAATTCCTGGCCGCTGTCCGGTACCATTACGCGCAACATGACCGTAACCGTGACGACCGACCAGGGAACCCGCACGCACAGCCGCGAAGTGATCATCATCTTCAACGGTACGCAGTTCCCGGAGATGACCGTGGATGGCGAGCCGTTCGAGGTGGACCTCGGTGCCCGGGACCACGAGCGCCCATTTCACGAGGGACGGCCACACGGCGAACCGGGAGGCCACATGGGGGGGTGATAGGCGCTGATCTCCCCGCCGGAGTGCTTCTTCTCCCGGCGGCCGGCGTGCAGCGCGGACCGGGGCCCCGTCGATCGTGGCGGGGCCCCGGTTCATCTTCGAATGTGAGTTGAATTCGGCAGCGTTTCCCTCCGTCCTTGCCCGATTCCCCGGCCCGGTCCACTTTCCGCACGGAACATGGCGACCCGCGTGCGATCGCCATCCGACCCTGATGCGGGGATCATGGGCATATTTTCAGAAATCAAGGAACGGCGGCTGCTCCCCTTCATGGGTGCGTACCTCGTTACGGGGTTCGTCGCCCTCGAAGGCGTGGACCAGCTCGTTTCCTACGAGATCCTCCCCGTCATCGCCTACCGTATCGCCCTCATATTTTACGTATTCGGGATCCCGGGGAGTCTCACGATCGCCTGGTTTCACGGGGCGAAGGGCCGCCAGGACATTCCGAAGGCGGAACTCGTCATCCAGGGTGTGCTCCTGGTCGCCGCGATCGCGCTCAGCGTGGTCACCTTCCGCAACGACAGGGCCGAGCGCGAGCTCGCGGCTGCTTCGCTCGAGAGCGGGCTCGAGCCGGACCGGCTCGCGGTGCTGTACTTCGAGGATTTCAGCTCGGGGGGCGAGCTCGGATACGTCGCTGACGGAATCACGGAAGCCCTGATCGACGAGCTGTCGGGAGTTCGGAGCCTCGATGTGGTCTCGAAGAACGGCGTGGCCTCGTTCCGGGAAGCCGACATCTCCATCGACAGCGTCGCTCGCGCGCTCGAAGTGGGCAGCGTCATCCGGGGAACGGTCGATGAAACACGGGACGGACTCCGCGTTACGACCGTGCTGGTCGACGGATTCAGTGGAGCCGATCTCGAACGAAGCGTCGTCGAGATCGGAAACGACGACTTCCTCGCCGCCCGGGATTCGGTCGCCGCCAGCGTGGCATTGCTGCTCCGCGAGCGACTGGGCGAGGAAGTCCAGCTGCAAGGTCTGAAGGCTGGCACGGAGAGCGTCGAAGCCTGGTCAATGGTGCAGCGCGCCGACAGGCTGATCTCCCAGGCCGAAACCCAGCGCGACACGGACCTCGATGCAGCACTGGGCTCGCTGGCGGCGGCCGATTCACTGCTCGCGCTGGCCGAGTCGGCGGATCCGTCGTGGGCTCGCCCGAGCGCGCTGAGGGCCCATGCCGCGTTTCGTGCGGCATTCTTCACCGCCACCGGAACCGGCGACCTCGAGGCCGGCGGTCGGATCGTGCAGCAGGGGCTCGAGCACGCCGAGTCGGCGATCGCCAGGGATCCGCGCAGTGCCTATGCCGTCGAGCAGCGGGGCGCGCTCCGATATCTCCTGTATCTGCTCGATCTCTCGACGGACACGGAGGAGGCGGACCGTCTTCTGGATGCTGCCCAGGCCGATCTCGAGTCTGCCGCCGATCTCGATCCTGAGCTGGCCACGGCGTACAGCATGCTCAGTCACCTGCACTACAATCGAAACGACATGGTAGCAGTCGTCCTCAACGCGCGGCGCGCCTACGAAGAGGACGCCTACCTGCGGGACGCGAACCGGGTGCTGGAAAGGCTGTTCTGGGCACATTACGACCTGGAGCAGTTCCGGGACGCGCGCACGTGGTGCAACGAGGGCGTGGAACGCTTCCCCGATGACCACGTGTTCGAGGAATGCCGGCTCTGGCTGATGCTCTCATCCTCCGCCCCGGTCGATGTGGACGAAGCGTGGCGGATCCGCGATCGATTCGTCTCCCTCGCGCCGACGTCGGAGCGGGAATACAACGAGCGCCTGGGCAACCTGTTGATAGCGGGCGTCCTGCGGCGCGCCAGCCTGCCCGACAGCGCCGAGGCCATGTTCGAACGGGGTGCCTCCACCGAGGAGATCGATCCACTCGCCGACCTCTGGATGTACCAGGCCGCCGTCCGGTCGACCACGGACGATCCCGAGGGCGCCGTGGAGTCCCTTCGGCGCTATCTCGCCGCGAATCCCACCAACGACATCGGGGCCGACGGACAGATGCACTGGTGGTGGAAGCGGCTCCGGGACCAGCCGGGATTCGAGGCACTCCTGCGGCGCTGATTCAGCCTTGACAGAACCGCAAGAGTAACAGGTTCGTAAGCCGCCCTTCATCCCGAGGGCTCTCTTGGGTTAGATTGCGCCATTCGAGAGTGAACCGAGGCCGGATTTCTCTGTCTGGAGCAAACATTGATGCGCATTTCAAGGGCGCGGCTGCTGGCCGCTTCCGTTCTCTCCGTCGCGGCACTCGCCTGCACGGAAAATTCCAACGACGCGCTCGGACCTTCCGAGGCGGAGCTCGATCCCGTCACCGTTCCGGAGCCGAGTTTCTCTTACATGGCCGGCAGCAGTTGCAGGGACGCATACGCGGACGCGCCGTCTGACATTGCTGAGGTTGAGCGACCAAACGTCTCGCCGTGTGATGCGGTGAATGGAGTTGGCGGACTGGAGGGATTCTACTTCCTGCCCTCCCTCGTGGGGAATCCGGGCGTGTCAGGGGATCTCCAGTCGGGCCTGGCGGCTGATCTGATCGTAGAGGCTGTGCCGGACCCGAGTACCTGTGCGGTCGGCGTGGACCCCGGCTGTCAGGTGTATTCGCTCAGGGTCCGTGAAAAGGGTGGTGTCTACTCGACGTCATGGAGTCTCAACAAGAAGCAGGAACATCTTGCGGAGACCCTCTGGAACATCCGCGTCGGGCTCGAGACGGACGCTGGGCTTGGGGTGCTGGATACGGTCCGCCTGGGCCACAGGTGGGTGCTCCAGACGAATTCTCCATCGACCGACCAGCCGTCGAACGATCCAACGCTGGACATTCAGTTCGGCTCCAACCAGGGGATCAGTTTCTTCATCGCGCGGGATGCCTGCACCAATCTCGAGGCGGGCACGAGCGTTACCTGCATCATTCCCGACGACGGTGGAACGCTGGGTCTCGTGACCCCGATCGGACAACAGATCCAGTTGAACGTCGGACCGGGTAACGGAGCGAGGACGTACACGCTGGAATCCACGCCGGGTGCAGTCGATATCGACCTTCGCAAGTTCGGTGCGGATTTCACGGTCACGGCCGATCCGCCTTTCGGACCTGACGAGCGCCTGAATGCCTCGGACGTGCGGGTGTGCGAGCCGGCCGAGTTCGATACCTCGGGCGGTTCAGACGCCTTCATCGTGCAGCAGGACGAGCAGGGACAGTCGGTGCTCTCGCGCTTCGACGTTTCGTGTCCGTTGTTCACCACGTCCGTCGGCCTCCTGGAGAACTTCGGGGACCGACTCGGCGTTCTGGCGTCGGTGTTCGCGCCCCGTCCGCTGATCGCGACAAGCGCCCTCAAGGCCGGAACGGGAGGCGGCGGGACCCTGAGACGCCTGAGCAGTTTCGTGCTCGCCGAGGTCGTTGAGATGAACTACAGCGCACCGGCCGACGGGAACTCTGAGATCGACCTCGGAGACGCGGTGACCGCGACCGTTCAGGTGACGGTCGAGGACGGCACGGCAGCGAGCAACGCGAAGGTCCGGTTCTTCGCCATGGATGGTGACGTGATCAGCTGCGCGGGGGCGGGTGGAACGAACGTGTCCCCGACCTCATGCTACGCCGTGACCGGCACCGACGGACTCGCGACGGTGAACTGGACGCCGGGTGCCGCCGGCGATCGGAACCTGTACGCGCTGGGCTGCGGCGTCGCGGTGCCCGGCGAGGACACTCCGTCCACGGCGACGGACGGGGTCCTCGGCGTCCTGCAGAGCGGGAACGGTGGAGTCTGTGACCGGAACCCGTTCGTCGATGCCACGAACCCGTCCAACGGATTCGCGAACGGAATCGACAGCGGTCTCGACCCGTTCGAGCCGACGGCCGACGCTGAGATCGCGATCAACGACCTTCCGCTCGTGTTCACGGCGACCGTCAGAGTGTGCAATCCGACGGGTGTCGAGAGCGCCAGCTGTGCCTTCACCGACGCTGCGGGCGGAACGCTCCTGATCGACGACGAGGACGGACAGCAGGTGCAACTCAACATCGGTCCCGGAAACGGGGACCGGGAGTACACCCTCGCGTTCAACGACGGCGCGGTCGACACCGATCTGCGCCAGTACGGCCGGGCGGTGACGGTCACGGCAGATCCGGAGTTCGGGCCGGAGGACAGGCTCAACGCGTCGAACATCCTCTTCTGTCGCGATGAGTTCCTCACGTCGGGCTCGAATGACGCCTACGTGCTCCAGCAGGACGCGAGGGGCCAGTCCGTGCTGCCGCCGGTTGAGGTGAGCTGTCCGCTCTCCGGAACCACCACCACCAGCCTCCTCGATCTCCTCGATCGAGTCGGGGAAGGAGTGCTCGCGGCCGCCTCGTGGCTGGGACCGCAGCCCCTGGTGGCCACTGCACCGTTCAAGGCCGGTACCGGTGGTGGCGGAACGCTGCGGCGCCTCAGCGACTTCGATCTCGTGGAGATGTCGGCTGCGACGATCGAGACCGGCGGCGGCCCCAATACGATCGTGATCGGGGAGTCGATTCCCGCCAGCGTTCGCGTTCGGGTCAACGATGGCATCACGGCCAGCGATGGCACCACCGCCAGCGGCGCGACGGTCCGGTTCTTCGCCGAATCGGGTGACGCCCTGGTCTGTTCCGACGGTACCCCGGCAATTGCCGGTCCCGCGGGAACGACGACCTGCGTCGAGCTGACCGGAACCGATGGGCTCGCTTCAGTGACGTGGACGCCGGGCGCCATTGGTAGCGCCCGCCTGTTCGCCCTCGGCTGCGGGATCGCAGTGCCCGGCCTCGACACGCCGGTAACGGACCTCAACGGAGACGGCGTCCTCGGCGTGCTGCAAAGCGGCATCGGAGGCGTCTGCGACCGGGATCCGTTCGTCGTGGACGGATACTCGGCCACGGATGACGGCTACGCGAATGGAGCCAATTCGGGGGTCGATCCGTTCGAACCGTTCGGGACGCCTTCACAGGAAATCGCGATCAACGATCTGCCGATCGTGTTCAACGCCACCGTCGAGGAGCCGTATACGGTCATCGAGGGCAGGAGTGATGCGACCGACGGGTTCGGGGTCCGGTTCCGTTCATTCGCGAGCAGGGGCGACAGCGAGATCTGGCTGGGTGTCTCCGATCTCGAGTCCGGGGCGGATCGGGTCGAGGCGGACGTGGTCTGGCTGACCGATTCCTCCGTTGGTGATGGGATCCTGCTCAGCTACGATCCCGCAGGCGCGACGGGCGGACAGCTGCTGGCGCAGGTGACCGTGCCGGGCGGCGAGGTCGTCTCGCTCACCTATGACAATGTGGCGGGAACCGCTCCGGCGGCCTGTCCTGCTTCCGACGTGGACGTCCTGGTCGTGGAGATCGTCGGACGGCACAAGGGAACGATGATCGATCTGCGGAACACCGCCGTGAACGGAATTCCGATCGAACCAGGCAGTTTCTCGGGTACGAGAGGCACGTTCAACTGGACGATCGAAGGATTCGACGTGACGAGTGCGTTCACCGTAACCGGGGAACTCTTCCTGAGTGGAGAGTTTCCGCCGAATGGTGACGCATTGACCAAGTTGCAGATCACGGCGGCCTGTCTGCCGTAGTGGAACCGCATACTGGGCTGAGTCCGGCCATCGTGCCGGGCCCGCCCAGGATGCCATGAACGAGAAGCGCCCCGGTGGCCGAAACCACCGGGCGCTTCTTCTGCAGCATGCTTCTGACGGCCGGCCGGTCTCCGGCCTGAGTCAGGGCCGCGGGCAGCCTGTAGCCGCGAAGGCCGACTCGATCTCTCGCACGAGGCCGGTGAGCTCCTCGTCCCGCCGGACCCGGGTGCCATCAAACTCCAGGCTCGCATCTGCGAGCTCGGCGGCTCGGGCCATGCTGTAGTTCATCCAGGCTCCGTCGACGGCGACGAATTCGGCCTGCACGTCTGCACAGGTCCTCTGGTTCGTGACGAATTCCTCCGCCGTGAGACGATAAGAATCCACGGCGTTCCGCAGCACCATCGAAAGCCGGTCAGACTCGAGTTCGACTTCACGGACGGGATCCACCTCGATCTCGTCGAGATCGAGCCCGGAATCATCGACCGCAGGAGGAAGCACGCCGATATCCGCTACGCCCGGTTCCGAACGTTCGGCTCCGTCTGACTCGCCCCGGCGCGGGGTATCGACCTGGACCGGATCTTCCGCCGACTCCGCGGCATCGGATTGAGAGCCCGAACTCGACCACCCGACGATTCGATCGGCACCTGCCGCGGCGATCGTGATGATCCCGATGCTGGCGGCGATGTTGCCGACGTTCCGGAGTCGCCTCGTCCACTCCTCGCGGCGCGCCTGCTTCTCGGCGGCCCTGGCCGCGTCGATTCGAGCACGCTCTTCCGCTTCCTGCCTCGCTGCCGCCTCAGCGGCCCGTTGGGCGAGCAGCATCTCGGCTTCCTTGCGGGCACGCGCTCCTGCTTCACGTCTCGCCTGCTTTTCCGCCCGCCTTCGCTCCGCGAGGTCGGCTTCGTCGCGGGCCTCAGCCTGCTGCCTGGCGGCGCGCTCCGCGGCCCTTCGCTCGGATTCGATTTCCGCGAGACGCTTTGCGGTCGTCTCCTCGAGCAGCTTCCGCTCGACCCTGACGCGTGAGACTTCCTGTCTGGCGACCTCCGCGACTTGCTTGGCCTTCGCGGCCATTCGGGCCGCTTCCTCCTCGGCGAGCCTCCGCGCCTCCTCCAGCTCCGCGACCTGGCGTGCGGCCGTCTCCTCGGCCTGCCGCCTTCGCTCCGACTCCGCGCGCGTGGCCTCGCGAGCCGCTTCCGCCTCGGCCGCCAGCACCGCCGCGCGCTCCTCTGCGGCCTCCTTGGCCTCCAGAAGCTCCTCTTCCTTGCGGGCGATCTCTTCCTCGGTGGCCCTGAGGGTCGCAGCCTCCTGAGCCGTGGCGAGCGCTGCATGACGTTGGACTTCCTGCTCGGTCGCACGGGTCTCGGTAGCTGCCCGGACCGCCTCTTCGGCGGCCTTGCGGGCTTCTTCGAGCTCGATGGTCCGACGCGCCGCTTCCAGCTCCGCCTTCTCTCGACGCTCCGCCTCGGCCTGCGCTGCGGCGATCGCGGCTTCGGCCTCTTCGGCCTTCTTCCTCGCTTCTTCCTCGGCTGCCCGTCGTGCCGTCTCCAGTTCTTCCGCCTTCCGAGCTGCAGCCTGCTCGGCGGCCTTGTGCGCTTCCTCCTCTACCTTGCGTCGCTCCGCTTCGACCCTCGCCGCTTCCAGCGCGGTCTCCGCCTCGATGGTCCGCTGCGATTCGACCTCTTCCGCCGCGTTCTGAACGCGCCTCAATTCGGCGGCGCGCAGTGCGGCCTCCTCCTCGGCGGCCTTTCTGGCGGCGGCCTCGATCCGTCTGTGCTCGGCTTCCAGCTCTGCGGCACGCCTGGCTTCAGCCGCTTCCGCCGCGCGTTGCTGAGCTTCCAGTTGTGCAGCCTCACGTTCCGCCTCGAGCTCCGCCGCACGCCGCGCAGCAGCTACCTCGGCTTCGCGTCTGGCTTCCTCTTCCTGCTTCCGCCGCTCGGCCTCTTCCTCCGCGGCCTCCCTCGCCGTCTCTGCCTCGCGAGCCCGCCGTTCCGAGTCCTCCGCAGCCTTCCTGGCCGCCTCCACCTCGGCGGCTCTCCTTGCCGTTTCCTCTTCGGCTGCCTGGCGGGCGGCTGCAGCCGCGGCCCGGGTCGCCTCGAGCTCCGCCGTACGCTTCTCCGCCTCTTCTTCCGCTTCACGTCTCGCGGTCTCGGCCTCCGCCGCCCATCGCTCGGCCTTCTCCTCGGCCGCTCGCCGGGCCTTCTCGAGCTCAGTGACCCGGCGCACGGCCTCCTCGATCGCCGCCTTGTGCGACTCTGCCTCCGCGGCTCTCCTCTCGGCCTCCTGTTCGGCGGCTTCACGCGCCACCTCGGCTTCTTCCGCCCGGCGGGCTGCTTCTTCCTCAGCGGCACGAATGGCGTTTTCCGCTTCCTCGGTACGTCGGGCCGCCTCTTCCTCGGCAGCCCTACGGGCTTGCTCCGCCGCTTGCAGAGTTGCCTGGAGCTTGGCAGCCTGACGCTCGGATTCTTCCTCGGCAGCCTTGCGTGCCGCTTCCAGTTCCGCGGCCTTCTGGGCTGTCGCTTCTTCGGCCTCCCGGCGGGCGCGCTCTACCTGCTCGAGCTCGGCCTGAAGCTCGGTGGCCTTCTGCTCGAGTTCCTGTTCGGCCTCTCGACGCGCGCCCTCCGCTGCCTCGAGCGTCGCCTGAAGCCGCTCCGTGGCCTGCCGAGCTTCTTCCTCGGCTTTCTGCCGGGCTGCCTCGATCTCCGAGGTCCTGCGCCTTGCCTCCTCTTCGGCAGCCTGGCGTGCGAGCGCGGCCGTCTCGAGCGTGGCTCTGAGTTCTTCTTCCTGTACCCGGGCACGCTCTTCCGCCGCTTCTCGAGCCGCCTCGAGCTCCTCGGTGCGGCGCGCGGCTTCGAGCTCTGCGTCGCGCAGCGCCTGCTCGGACGCTTGCAGCGTCTCCGCGAGCTTCGAGGCCGACTCGGCCGCGGCCTGTTCGGCGGCTTCCCGAGCCTGCTTGGCGGCTTCGACGGTGGCCCGAAGCTTCGCTTCCTGCCGTTCCGCCTCGGCCTCTGCCGACTCGCGAGCCGCGATCAGTTCCGAGGTCTTCCGCTCCGCTTCCTGTTCGGCGGCCCGACGCGCAGCCTCCGTCTCTTCGAGAATCTCTTCGAGCTCGGCGGCACGCCGGTGTGCCTCGGCTTCTGCGGCCTCACGGGCTCCCTCGGCGGATTCGAGCGTGGCTCTCAGCTGGGCGGACCGCTTCTCCGCCTCTCTTTCAGCGGCGGCGCGTGCCGCATCCGCCGCCTCGACGGCAGCCCGCAGCTCGGCAGCCTGCTGCTCCGCTTCCTCCTCCGCCTGCAGCCGCGCCTGCTCGAGCTCGGCGGCGCGCCGCATGGCCTCGTTCTCCGCCTCCTGCCTCGCCTGCTCCGCCGCCCGGATCGTTCGCTGGAGCTCCTCGGCGTGCCGCTCGGCCTCTGCCTCGGCGGCATTCCGGGCCGACTGCAGC
>JAMJQL010000038.1 GCA_023554245.1 Gemmatimonadota bacterium | reverse complement strand
CCCCCGGGCCGGAGCCCTTCGATGCGTTCGTCGAACGGCGCGATGCCACTTCGCAGGGTCAATAGGTCTCCATTCGTGGATGCCCGGAGATCCGGCTCGAGCCCCGTTCGCGTGCAACGCCCGTGCCGGGGAACCTGATCGACGGCTCACAACGCAGCGCGGGCCGGATTCCACTCGGTAACCCGGCCCGCCTGCCGCGAATCAGCTGTATCTCCGTCAGATCAGCACGAGTGCCGGGCTCAGACGCGACCCCCGATGAGCTTGTTGATCGGGCGACTGAAAATGAAGAAGAAAATGCCGGCCACGACAACCGTGATCGCGACCCAGGCGAACAGCCCCGGCAGCGGTAGCGTATCGAAGTAGCCCGCCACGAGCCCTGCGATCAGGTTTCCGAGCGCGGCGCCGAGGAACCAGGTGCCCATCATCTGGCCCACGTACTTCGGGGGCGACAGCTTGGTGATGCTGCTCAGGCCCACGGGACTCAGGCACAATTCGCCACAGGTGTGAAGGAAGTAGGTAGCGATCAGCCACGCAGGAGACACCCCGAGGGCCGCACTTTCCGCCATCTCGGGCGTCGTGTACGTCGCGGCCCAGGCGACGACGAAGAAGCCCATCCCGAGCAGCACGAGGCCGAGGCCGAACTTCACCGGAATCGACGGATCCCGGCTACCCAGCCACACCCAGAGCCACGCGAACACCGGTGCCATGCTGATGATGAACAGCGGATTGACCGACTGGAGCCAGGTCGTCGGTGCCTCCCACCCGAACAGAACGCGATCGGTGCGTTGATCCGCGAACAGGTTCAGCGAAGATGCCGCCTGCTCGAAGCCGGCCCAGAAGATCGCGGCGCCGATGAACAGGAAGAAGATGACTACAACCCGCTTCTTCTCGATCGACTCGAGATGTCCGAATGCGAGCACGGATGCGAAGAACAGGACTGCCACACCGAGGATGATCACGCCGGTGGCCTGAGCGGCACCCTGGATCGTGATGTTCAGGATACCGGCGCTCGACAACCAGTAGAGTACGGCCGCGATCGCGAGCACGGCGGCGACTCCCAGTCCGGCCATCCGCAACGCCTGCGAGCGACTGGAGCGCGCTTCGTCCTTCAGTGCCCCCGCTTCGCCGAGGAATTTGAACCCGTAGCGGTATTGAATCAGTCCGAACACCATCCCGATTCCTGCCGCGGCAAATCCCAGGTGCCAATTCACCTTCTCCCCGAGGCCGCCAACGATCAACGGTGCGATGAACGCACCGATGTTGATTCCCATATAGAAGATCGAAAAGCCTGCGTCCCGGCGGGCGCCACCCTCCGGGTACAGATCGCCCACAATCGCGCTAACGTTCGGCTTCAGCAGGCCGGTTCCGAGCACGATCAGAATGAGGCCGAGGTAGAAGAACGCGAGGCCGGGCGTGGCGAGCGAGAAATTTCCCGCTGCGATCAGTACCCCGCCCCAGAGAACGGAATTCCGCTGACCGATCAGCCGGTCGGCGATCCATCCGCCCGGCATGGCGAATAGGTAGACGGCCGCCACGTAGATCCCGTAGATCGGTGCTGCGGTCGCCGCGTCCATTCCAAGGCCACCCTCGGCGATCGAGGCGGTCATGAACAGGATCAGAAGAGCGCGGCCGCCGTAGTAGCTGAATCGCTCCCACATCTCCGTAAAGAACAGTGTGGAAAGACCCCGCGGGTGCCCGAAGAACTGCTTGTCGTATCGGTCGGAGCCATCCGCGGGAGAGGCCGTCGAAAGGTCGGTCATGGGGTCCGCTGCCTTGCCTGGGCTGAGTGGTGTCCCGTCGAGCGAGGTGCCGCCGTCCGCCGGGAAAATGACCGCGCAATATCGGGCACGACACTTCCGGACAGCAAGCGGTCCGCGGTTTTGCCGTCAGCGACTCGCAGCCGCTTCGCTCGCTGGCAGGCAGGCCGCCAGGAATCGGCTCGCGACACGAGGCCAGTCGTACGCCGGCCATCGCCTCATTCCCGCCGCTCCGAGCTCGCGTCGCCGGCCGGGTGATTCGGAGAGCTGGCGAAGCGCTGCGGTCAGGGCAGTGTCGTCGTCCGGAGGTACGAGCAGGGACACCTGCCCGTCCGGCGCGACTTCGGGCACCGCTCCCGCTCTCGCCGCGACGATCGGAAGTCCGGCAGCCATCGCCTCGAGGAAGACGATCCCGAATCCCTCCTGCAGGCTCGGCAGGCAGAATATGTCGGCTCGCGCATACTCGGCCTGCAGAGAATTCAAGCCGTCGAGAGAACCCGCGAACCGCAAGGAGGATTCGATTCCGAGTGCCCCGGCGAGAGATCGCAGCGCCGGAAGCTCGGGACCTTCGCCCACGATCCTCAACTCGGCTCCCGGGTGTGTGCCGAGCAACCCGGCAAATGCCCGGAGAAGGCTTCGGGTGTTCTTTCGACGGTATTGCCGGGCCACGCTGAGTATTACGGGACCGCCTGTTCGGTCGGCGCGCCCGGCCATCGCACGATTGCCGAGATCGATCCACTTTTCGGCCCGGATCCCCTCCGGGACGACCCGGACACGATCAGTGTTGATTCCGTAGTGGTACGATGCCTTGGAGGCACTGTATTCGCTGGTGCAGAAGACGAGGTCGGCCGACGCGGCATTCCGGGCTTCGATGCGGGCGAGCCGGCCGAATCGACGGGCTTCCTCTCCGGTCTCGAAGCGAGCCTCGTCGGCCATTACCCCCTTCAGCGCGACGACGTAACGGTCAGGGCGAGCTCCACGCGAGAGCAGCCCGCCGTCGAAGTCGAAACCGACTACGAGATCGGCCTTACCGAGATCGGCCAGTCGGTGTTCGAGTCCGATGTTGAAAGAGAGGCGGGTGAGGTCGAGGGTCGGGTATACCCGTTCAGGTCGAAGTGTTTCGACGGAGTGCCCCGCAGACTCGAGTCCATGACGAAGACCGGCGATGGCTACGGCAGAACCGCTACCCAGAGAACGGTCGCGAAGCCAGGAGTCGAGAAAGACTATGCGCAGCGGAGCGAGGGGCCGGGAGGACAGGGAAGCTACCGCGTCAGAGGCGGTCGATTCGGGCCGCCAGGACGAAGTCGCTCTCGGTAAGACCGTCGATCTTGTGCGTCCAGATTTCGACGTCAACCCGGCCCCACGAGAGGTGCATGTCCGGATGGTGGCCTTCTCTCTCGGCCTCTTCGCCCACCCGGTTCACGAACTCCAGCGCCGTGACGAAATCCGGAAAGTCGAAGCGCTTCCAGAGGTGGTGGCCGTCGATCGCCTTCCAGTTTCCGTCGAGCCGTTCCAGCAGGTCCTGCAACTCCTTGCCCTCCAGGGGCGGGACGCCTCCACGACAGGGCACGCAATGCTGGCTTGCCAGCGGTTCCTTCATCCGATACCTCCGAGCTCTGACGCGAGCACGACCTGGTCACGTCCCCTTCGCTTGGCCCGATAGAGGGCGTCGTCGGCGACCCGCATCAATGTCTTGGGATCCGCTCCGTCATCCGGAAAGAATGCTACTCCCACGGACGCGGACAGATCCATGTCCACGTCCGGCAGCTCGTCGATCACGAGCTCCCGGATCTGAGATCGGACCCGCTCGGAGATGCTGAGTGCCAGGTCCCGGTCACAACGAAGCAGAAGAAGGGCGAATTCCTCGCCCCCGATACGGGCCGTCTGGTCCGTCTCGCGAACCGCCTCCGCCAGGGTGCCCGCCAGCAACTGCAGGGCCCGGTCGCCCACGTGGTGTCCGAACCGGTCGTTCACCGTCTTGAAGAAATCCACGTCCAGCAGCACGAGGGCGAGGCGCTCTCCATAGCGAGCCGATCGGCGGACGTTCTCGTCGAGCTGGCGGGTGAAGTGTCGACGATTGTGCAGCCCGGTGAGCGGGTCGGTGACTGCGAGCCTGCGGGTCTCTTCCAGTAGCTGTGCACTGCGTACGACGCTCGCTACCTGTCGAGCGACCAGTTCCAGGGTCTGGACTTCGTGCTCTCCGAAGGCCGCTCGCTGCACCGACTCGGCGTTGAACACGCCAATGATGCGGCCATCGGCGAGCAGCGGCACCGCTACCTCGCTGATCGCACCGGGGATGCCCTGGATGTAGTCGAGCTCGTCTGCTTCGCTCGCGAGATCCATGACCACCTGCGTCTCGCCCGCTTCGACGCACCGCCCGGTGACTCCTCGGCCCACGGGGATCTCGAGGTAGCGGGCCACCGCCTGATAGCCCTGTCCGGCCGCCACCCTGAGAACCTGCTTATCGGGATCGAGCAGGAGAATCGCGCACTGGGCACGCGGTACGATCTCCTGCGCGATCTCGAGCATCGAATTCAGAGTCGCGCCTATGGCGCCGCCCTCGCCGGCGAGGCGACTGATTCGATTCACCGCCTCCATCTGGTTGATCCGGGTGCGAAGGTCCCGCTGAACCCAACAGGCGACGATCGCGAGTGCTGCCTGAGCGCCCAGAACGGTGAGCAGGCGCTCGTGCTCGGCCGAGAACGCGTCCGTTCTCTCGGACTCCACGTTCAACACGCCGGCGAGCTGGTTACCGGCCACGAGAGGGACGGCCAGATTCGATCGGGCTTTCGCCAGGCCTTCGAGGTATCGGGAGTCGGTACGCACGTCTCCGACCCGCACGGCCTTTCGCTCCCAGGCCGCCCAACCCGAAAGGCCCTCGCCCAGCGCGAGGGTTCGATGTCGCAGATCGCCGGCCCGGGTACCGTATCCGCGAAGACAGGCCGTCACCAGCCGATCGGTGTCCTCGTCGTAGAGCATCAGCGCAGCATGCTCCGCGCCGATCAAGCGCTGGGCCTGATCCAGCACTTCGTCGAGCAGATCATCGATGCAGTCCCGCAGGCCAATCGCACGGGAACTCTCGTACAATTCGGCGAGCAGGTCGTCGTGCTCTGGCAGATTGTGGGGTCCCGCGGGCAACTACTCCTCCGGGCCTGGGGCCTCTCAGCCGCCGAATTCGCCTACCGCAGCAGGCTCTTGCCGAATGCCCTCGCGGTGAGAACCGGGCATTCGGCCCGGCGGACGATCTTCTCGCTCACACTTCCCAGCAGGACGTGTGCCAGACCGGTCAGTCCGTGGGTCGCAATGACGATGAGCCCCGTTCCGTTCTCCCCGGCGAACTCCAGGATGCCCGGGACGGCTCTTCCTTCGATCACGTGCAGCGTGGAGGGGACGGCGGGGCCCGGAGTCTCCCCGACGAAAGTCTCGAGAGCCTCACGAAGACTGGTTTCGACGGTGTGGAAATCGGGCGAGTCGAGCGGCATGCCGCCAAGGTAGATCTCCGGGTGAATCGGACGCTCGAACACGTGGAGGACCTGAACACTGCCTCCGAATCGCGCCGCAAGCTCCCGCGCGAGGGTCAGTGCGCCGCGTGAATGCTCGGAGAAATCGACGGGCACGAGCAGGGGAACCGCTGCAGGATAAGCGGTAGTGTCCTTCCCGGATCGGACTGTGAGAACGGGGCATTCTGCCAGTCGCAGCACTTCCTCCGTGACGCTCCCCAGCAGCATGTTTTCCAGGCCACGGCGCCCGTGTGTGCTCATTACGATCAGGTCGGCATCGATCGCACCGGCCTGCTCGAGAATGACCGGGGCTACCGAGATTCCTCGCCGCTGATGCCGGTGGACTGTCAGACCGTCGGTGGATCTGGCTTCCAGGCCGGTGGCCATGCGTCGCTCGGCGGTCTGCTCCAGGCGCTCTCGGATCTCCTCGGCGTCCGGGAAATGATGCGCGGGATCGTTGGGATCGTCGGCGTGCAGCACGACGGCGTGCAGAAGGTGCAGTTCGGCATCGAAGTCGTTGGCCAGCGCCAGGGCGGAATCGAAGGCCTGCTCGGAGCCCGCCGAAAAGTCGGTCGGAAACAGAATACGCTCGATCATCAGCATGTGGCCCCCGGGAGTCGGAGTGGGTCGGCGGACCGCCTGCGCGAACCGCCGACCCGCTCCGTGCAGTGATCTACTCTTCGAACGAGACCTCGAGGACGACGCGCTCGCCATTCCGAACTACTGTAACGGGCATCGTGCTGCCCGGTTCGGTGGTCGAGAGGACCTTCATGTAATCCTCGATCGTTGCGATCTCCGCGTCTCCCATCCCGACGATGATGTCGCCTCGCTCCAGTCCCGCCTGGCCGCCCGGTCCTTCCGGGCGCACGCCGGAGAGCAGCAGTCCCGGGCTGCCGTCGGATGGACCCGCATAGTCCGGCACGATCCCGAGCGTGACCTTGAATGCCATGCGCTGGCTCTGCCGCTCCTTCGCCTCGACGTAGGTCAGCGGCTCGGCGCGATTCGCCGTCGCGACAGCTACATCGCTCACGAGCGTTGCTACACGGACCCCGCCTTCCGCGTTTATCAGGTCAGCATCGTCGCTCGACTTGTGGTACTCGCTGTGGGTACCGGTGAAGAAATGAAGCACCGGAACACCGGCAGCGAAGAAGGAGCTCTGGTCCGAGGAGCCGAACCCGTCGCCGCCGATCTTGCATTCGAGCCGCGCCTCCTCGCACAGGGGAGCTACGATGTCGTCCCATTCCTCGGCGGACCCGCCCCCGAGCACCTGGAGCTTGTCATCGGTCAGTCGGCCGACCATGTCCATGTTGAGCATGGCGTAGACCTCCTCGACCTCGAGACCGCCAGTAGGCTCGCGGACGAAGGTCGAGGATCCCAGAAGGCCCTTTTCCTCGAGCGAGAAGGCGACGAACCAGACGTCACGCCGAAGCTCGTCCGACCGCGAAACGAGGTCTCGCGCCACGGTGAGGAGAGCCGCCGTTCCGGAAGCGTTGTCGTCCGCGCCGTTGTGAATCGCCACGACCCCGGCCTCGAGCGAGCCTTCTCCTCCCATTCCGAGGTGATCATAGTGTGCACCCACGACGATGACTCCCTCCAGGCGCTGCTTCGCGCCCGCCTCGATACGGCCTACGACATTGAACGCTTCTACGGGCCGTCTCTCTCCGGCATGCGGGTTGTCGGGCTGGTCAGGGTCCGGGAACATCACCTGGGCGACGAACGGATCCCGATAGCCGTCCTCTCCGGCCGGCTCCAGTCCGATGGCGCGAAACTGGTCGATCAGCCACTCGCCCGACTCCACGAGGCCCTCGCTCTGCATTCCGCGACCTTCTCGAGCGTCGTCTGCGAGCCAGGCTACGTCTGCCTGGTACTGCTGTACGGTGCTCGAGAGAGCGCCGGTCGACGCCTGTGCGAACGCCTCCGTCGCTCCCGCCAGAGCGAGCAGAGCCACGACTGACGACGCCAGCCTGCCGGCTGCCTCACGTCGATGATCCATTCCGAACGACTCCTGAAACCTGGTCCGCATGCCCTTCCTCCGGATTGAAGAACCCGTCCCGGCAACCGGGACGGGTCCCGAGTTATCCATGCTGTATACCTTCGGTCTTCGCAGTTGAACGGCAGCCGCGTCCGACTCAGAACGCGCCTCCGCCGCCACCACCGAAGCCACCTCCCGAAAAACCGCCACCGCCAGACATCCCCGAGCTGCCCACGCTCCTGGGCGCGGTCGTCATCGCCGAGGCCGTAGCGCTCGACATGCTGCCCAGATCGGCCACGAGCAGAGACGGCCGGAATGTCGCATACCCGGGACCGCGATACCAGTTCGGCGGCTCGCGGTAAATGTCGGCGAAAGCCGCGGCCCACTTCTTCTCGACACCCAACGCCATCGCGTAGGGCAGAAAACGCTCGAACATTTCCGGCCCGGAAATCATCCGCCGGAACCGGTCGCTCTCCACCCTGTCGAGGAACTCCTCGAATCCGAGGATTGCTTCCTGTGTCCGGGCGCCTTTCACCGTCCGGGCTGGCATCAACAGTCCGAATCCGATGATCGTGAGCGCGCTGAGCGCGGCGGCCAGGATCACGGTCAGAACCGACATGCCCCAGTTGCTCGCCGCGGCGATACCCAGCACGGCGAGTCCGCCGCCGCCGAAAATGCCTGCGCCGATCCATGCGCCCTGCACCCGATCAGGCCGCCGCCGGTAGTAGCCGTCCTCCACCAGCTGGTCGAACACGGCCGACTTGATCGCCGGCAGGTCCTCGTAAAAGCTGTTCGCCAGGTCCGAGGCTTCGACGCGCATGTCGCTGCCCCCTCCGAACAACGCGTGCAACAGCTCTCGCTCGTGGGGTTTCAACTCTCCCGCCGCCGAGATCGGCTTCTGCAGTTCGAAAGCGTAATCCCGATCCTTGACCAGTCCGAAGAGCTTCTCGTTCTCGACCTGTTCGATCACGAGCCAGCCTCGGACTGCAAGGTCGACCAGCGTGGATGTCACGTCGCGCATGTCCGGCCGGTTGTCCACCAGCACGCCGACCTCGAAGGGAGTCATGCGCTCGGGAGGCTCGTATTGCGCGGCCACCGGTCGCTTCTCCGGATCCTTCCCGTTCTTGGACCAGATGCGGTACATGAAGAAGAAGACGAGCGCGGGGATGGCGAGCGGCCAGTTGGAGCGCAGGAATTCGAGTGCCTGTTCCACCGCGCCCGGTCGGTGAACGACGTATTCGCCCCCGGCCGCAGCTCTGGCGTCCCAGGCGACGACCAGGGTAAGTCCCTCGTGGATTCCGAGTCCCTCGCGTGAGCGGGCCTCGATCGTGCGCGCCGATTCCGACACCGAAACGTCCGCTCCGGTCTCGGTCGAGCCGTATCGTCCGGTGAAGGCACGGGCTCGTATACCCGTGACCTCGCCGGGAAGCTGTACCCGAACGCTGCTCGCCTCGATCGGAACCGGCCACTCGTCGCCAGTGACGTTCCAGTACAGCTCGTCCCATTCGAGCTCGTCTTCCGAGAAATGCAGGAGAGCATTCTCTGCCCGGTATCGGATCACCACGGTCCGCGATGCGTTTTCGGCGCCGGGGACCCATATCTTGATCTTCCGGTAGTGGCGCTCGCGGCTCAGCTCGTAGCGGAGCGGGGCACCCGAGCCGTCCTCGACCGCCGTGACATCGAGCCGCAGGGTGACGTTGAAGTTCCGGGTATCCCGATACTCGATGGGAATCGTCCGGTATATGCCGTTGAAGCTTCCATCGAAGCGCACGCGGATTCGCTCGCTGACTTCGACGGCTCCCGTCGCGAGAACCCGGACATCACTGTGGAAGTCCTCGATCCGCCAGCTCCGGGCCTGCGCTGCGATGTCGCCTGTTGCGGCGACCGGGACGACGATTTCTCCAGCCACCGCCGGCGCTGGCGTGGCGCTGAGGCCCGGTCCCGGAGCCCCGAGGATGAAGCCGAGAAGCAGGCAGATGGGTCTCGCCACGGACATGACCGTCTCCCGTCAGTCGGTAGAGGTGCCGAAGTCCACTTTCGGCACGTCGCGCTCCTCCCGGCTGTCGAGCTCGAAGAACTCCTCTGGCTGGAATCGGAAGGCGTTCGCGACGATGTTCGACGGGACCTGCTCGATCGTCGTGTTGTAGTCTCGAACGACGGCGTTGTAGTAGCGACGCGAATTCTGAACGGCTTCCTCGATTTCTTTCAGCGAGCCCTGGAGTTCGGTGAATCCCTCGACCGCGCGCAGCTGCGGGTACGATTCGGAAAGCGCGAACAGCTGGCGCAGCGCACCGCTCAACTGATTCTCGGCAGCCGCAGCTTCCGCCGGGCCGGCTGCAGATATCGCACTGTTACGGGCTTTTATCACCGCGTCGAGCGTCTCCTGCTCGTGCGACGCGTAGCCCTTCACC
The DNA here is from genome assembly GCA_023554245.1 of Gemmatimonadota bacterium. Taxonomy (GTDB): domain Bacteria; phylum Gemmatimonadota; class Gemmatimonadetes; order Palauibacterales; family Palauibacteraceae; genus Carthagonibacter; species Carthagonibacter metallireducens. The sequence continues at coordinate 17,239 of JAMJQL010000038.1, read as the reverse complement.
GTCTCGACCAGGTTGGGAACCAGATCGTGGCGCCGCTTCAATTGCACGTCGATATCCGACCAGGCATTCCGGACGGTCTGGCGGAGCTTGACGAGCCGGTTGTAATAGGTGATGAAGACCAATGCGATGATCACCAGAACGATGAGAACGTACGTCATCTCTGTCTCCCGTCGAGAAATTCGGACGGCCGGCTCTCTCCCGGTCCGGACCCGGCGCTGTCAGGGTCAGTTTAGGTCGGTGCGGTCGCCTCCGGAAAGCCTCCGTCCCAGAGCGCGGACGACGAATCGGACCCTGGCCGACCAGGGAAGGCGAAGGAAGTTGGTCCGCACCACGCCGCGGGTGAACCAGCTCTTCCTCGTGTAGTCGACGGCGAGGTCGATCGTCACCGGACGCGGCTCGGCGAGGATGGTCGCGGCAGCCGCGAGAACTTCGTCGATCCGCTCGTTCTCCGCGAGCGGCAGGCACTCCACGCCGGCGCCCGAGCAGATCGCAGCGAGATCGTAGTCGGGGACGCGGCTTCCGGTGCGCCGGTTCAAGGCCGTGGACTGAAACTGTGCGATCTGCGCCAGCTCCCGGTCGCGAAGGATGACGAACAGGACCGGGAGTCGGCGAATGGCGGCGGTCAGCATCTCCAGGCCGGTCATCAGAAACGCTCCGTCGCCGACCAGGGCGATCGACACCTGACCGGGACGACCGAGCGCGGCGCCGATCGCCGCCGGCACCGAGTATCCCATGCACGAGTAGTCCACCGGAGCGAGAAATCGTCCGGGACTCGACAGCCGCAGTCCCTCGGCAGCCAGGAAGGTCCCGTTGCCGGAGTCGGTCGCGAACGATGCATCCGGAAAGCGGCCCTGAAGTGCCGACAGGAGAAGAGCGGGGGCGATTCCTGTCTCCCCGGCGGCGGCTGGATCCTGCAGCGCACTCTCGAGTCCCGCCGCGATCGAGTGCCGGAGCGCCGGATCGGGCTCGGCTCCAGGCAGGACATTTGAGAGCTCGCGCAGCAACGAATCCACGAATCCGGCGCTGTCAGCCGTCACCGGCAGGTCCGTCTCCAGGTTCCGGCCCAACACCCGCGAGTCGACGTCGACGTGAATGAGGGGCCGTGGAGGCGCGAAGCCGTAGCTGCCGGTTCCTACTTCGGCGAACCGGCAGCCGATCGCCAGCGTGGCGTCGCAGGACGAGGCGACCTGTCTCGCGAAGGGCGGTGCCGCGGCCCCGCCTCCGGGCCAGACCGAGAGCGGGTGGGTCTCGGGAAACACACCCTTTCCCGAAAGAGTCGTGAACACCGGGGACTCCAGGAGCTCGGCCAGCTCCGTGAGAGCCGGCCCGGCCGGAGCGGCCCCGAGACCGACGTAGAGCATCGGCCGGCGTGCGCCGGCGAGTATGCTCGCTGCCCGTTCAATTGCCTCCCGGTTCGCCTCGGGGGCGGGAGGAGGAGGTGCGGGGACGGCGGGGACCGGTTCGTGCCCGTCATGGGCTCCAGAGTTTTCAGCGCGCTCCGCATCCGTCTGTTCGATTCCGAGGTAGAGGTTGGCGGGGACCTCCACCATCACCGGACCGGCCGGCGGGGCCAGGGCCAGCTCGCAGGCCGCGCGAACGGATTCGTACAACTGGTCGCCGCGCAGCGGCCGGAATACACCCTTGGTAACCGGCGCCGCTATCGCCAGCTGGTCCACGTCGTGAAGCTGGAACGAGTGGCCCGTGTCAGTTCGAATGCCGCAGCCCAGTACGAGCATCGGAACTCCGTCCAACCACGCTTCCGCGATGCCGGAGAGAGCGTGCGTCAGACCCGCTCCCGGCACGACGTTGACGCAGCCCAGCTGTCCGGATGCTCGCCACAGGCCATCGGCCATGAAGGAGGCACTCTGCTCGTCGGTGACCGGAATGGCCGTGACCCGTTCAGACTCGGCGAGCCTGTCCCACAGCTCGATGTTGTGCGTGCCCGGGATGCCGAACGCGAACCCGATGCCTGCGTCCTCCAGCGCCCTTACGACGGCGCCCGCTCCCGAACGCCGGCTCAAGGAGCAGGGGGTCGAAAGGCGAATACTCGGCCATCACGGCTGACGAGATAGAGCTCGCCCGCACCGTCGGTCCCGAAGGAGACCGGGCTGGAAAGAGATCCGATATCCCATTCGTGGTGGTCGGTCGCGATTCCGCTCTGGTAACGGAAGCTACGGAGCCAGCCCTGGCAGTAGTCGGAGTAGAAATACAGCCCCTGGATCGATGGGATATCGGCTCCGCGATAGACTTCGCCGCCCGTGATCGAGCAGCCTTCCGAGTGGTCGTACTCCACGTCGGGAAGGACGAGATCCCGGGTTTCACAGCCCTCGGATCCGAAGCAGGTGGAGCCCTCCATGACGTTCCAGCCGAAATTCAGGCCGGCTGCGTCAGCCGCCACGACACTGATCTCTTCACGACGATTCTGACCGACGTCGGCCACGTACATGAGGTTCGACGAAGGGTCGAAGGCGAGCCTCCATGGATTGCGAAGGCCCCATGACCAGATCTCCGGTCGCCAGGAGGGATGGTCCGGCCAGGGATTGTCGGACGGTATCGCCAGGGGCTCGGGGCCATTGACGTCGAGTCGGAGAATGCTGCCCAGCAGGGTCTCGCGATTCTGCCCGTTTCCCTGCGGGTCCCCACCGGCTCCGCCGTCTCCCACCGCTACGAACAGCATGCCGTCGGGACCGAACAGCACATGACCACCGTTGTGATTCGTGAATGGCTGTGGGATCGAGAGCAGAAGTGTCGCGCTCCCGGGATCGGCCCGGTCCGGATCGGCTCCCGTTCGGAATCGCTCGATGCGGGTCGTGCCCGCTCCGTCGGTGAAGTTGACGAAGAACCACCCGTTGGAGGCGTACTGCGGGTGGAAAGCGAGGCCCAGCAGTCCGCGTTCCCCCCCGCTCGACACGCGTTCCGAGATGTCGAGAAACGGCGTGTCCCTCAGGACCCCGTCGGCGACGATCCGAATCCGACCTGCCTGCTCGACCACGAACAGACGTGAATCACCGGCCGGAGCCGCGAGGTGCACGGGATCATCGAACCGTGCATCCAGCTGGACCAGTTCGAACGGCGGATCATCCTCTGTTACCGGCGGATCGGTGCCCGTCGGAATCTCGCGTTCCGACCCGCAGCCGCCGCAGGCCGCCATCGTGATGAGTCCCGTCAGCAGCAGGCCGGGTCGAGCCGCTGCCCAACACCCGGCGTCCAACCGGATACGCATCCTCTCGACGACCGCGATCACAGGGCAGCGACCAGCTGATCGAGTCCGCTGCGCGCTACGGCCCCGGTCTGACGGTCCACTTCTTTGCCATCGGCGAACAGGATGAGTGTCGGGATGCCCCTGATTCCATACTTCGCCGATACGCCGGGCGCGGCATCCGTGTCGAGCTTGCCGACGAGGATCTGTCCGGTCTGATCGGCGGCGAATTCATCCAGGACCGGTGCCATCACCTTGCAGGGCCCGCACCAGTCGGCGTAGAAGTCGACCAGTACCGGTACGTCGGAGTCCGCGACGATTCTCTCGAGGTCGTCTCCCGCGATCTTCACCGGCCGGTCGAGCAGAAACGGCTTTCCGCACTCCCCACACTTCGGCCGGTCTTCGGCTCTGCCCACGTCCACGCGATTCAGCTTGAGGCAGAACGGGCACCGTAGCGTCGCCGAACGCGTATGCTCTGTTTCCATGGTTCTGTCGGTCATCGAGACATCTCCTGCGGGTCGATATGTGATACGCTGACAGCCGGACGATACTATGCAGACCACCGGGCCGGAACATCGGGCAGACCGACGGGCGGATGCCGACGGAAGGCAGAACCCGGAATTCGAGACCGACAACAAGTTGCAGGTGACCGGGGTGTCCGCTGACAGCAACGACAGTGTGGGGAAAGAGGTGGGAGCAGCAGGGCAGATCACATCCCTGGTGCGGATTCCGTCAGCCGAGACATTTCTCCCCTCACACCGGGTCCTCCGACCGGAAGGGGGAGCGTCCCACCCGACGGGTCGACTCTTCTTTCTCCATGGGTTCTTCGGATCGGGGCGGAATTGGTCGGCGATCGCCCGGGGGGTGCTTCGCACACGGCCGGACTGGGAAGCGGTGCTCGTCGATCTGAGGCTCCACGGGGACTCAGGCGCCGCGCCGCCGCCTCACACCGTCGAGGCCTGCGCGGACGACGTCGCACGCCTCGCGCTTTCGCTTCCCGCCAACGGCGGCCCCTCGGCGCTTCTCGGCCATTCCTTCGGAGGAAAAGTCGCGCTCATTGCCTCGGATCGCATCACACGGCCGTGCGTTCAGGCCTGGGTCATCGACAGCACTCCATCCGCGGGCGTCACGGGGGCGGGCGCCCGGGAGATGATGCGGCTGCTGGGGGAGGTCCCGGGACCGTTCTTCTCGCGCCGGGACGGTGCCGACGCGATCGAGGCCGGTGGATTCCCGAGATTCGTGGCGGAGTGGATGGCCACCAACCTCGTCCGGATCGCCGATGGTTATGCGTGGCGATTCGACGTGCAGGCGCTCGATGCGCTACTCCGGGACTTCTTTTCCGTCGACCTGTGGAAGCGCGTCGAACAGCCACCGGATGGTTGCGAGTATCGGTTCGTCAGGGCCTCCGACGGGTCGATCATGTCGGCCGGTGATACTGCCCGGATCGAGCGGCTCGAAAGCGAGGGAAACCCGGTGCACCTCGATACGCTGGAGGGCGGTCACTGGCTGAACGTCGACAATCCAGGCGGCCTGATTTCGCTCCTGCGCAAAGGTCTGCCACGAGTCTGAGCCGACTCAGGGGTCCGGACGGATCGTCTCCCTCCAGCTGCCGGCCACGGTGACGGAAGCGCCATCGGGCAGAAGCAGCCAGAGCCGGTCGATCTCACGCCTCGCGAGCCGTCGGCCGAGGGGATCGGTGACGGTGGCCCGCACTCGACGCCGCACGAGCACAGGTCCTCCGGATTCGACCCAGAGGGTGTCGATCGCTGCCTCCAGCGAAACGGCGTCGCCGATTGCCGCCGTCGAGCTCGACCACGACCCCGACTCGAGCAGGGCCATGCCTGCCTCGGCCCCCTGAAACGCCTGGATCGATGCAGAGAGGCTGCGTGCTGCCGCCAGATCCAGGTTCGCCGCATGAAAGCCGGAGACTACGAACAGGCCGAGTCCGAGCAGCACGACGAGCACGGCTGGAAGCGCAAATCCCTCCCGTCGGCCGGCCAACTGGAATCCGTTCATGGCGCAGCGTGCGAGGTTGTCCTCAAGGCGTTCTCAACGACCCCGTTTTGCGAGGCCGGTGGAAAGTTGCCAAACAGAATCCTCGCCGCGTCCAGTCGATTCCCTTGCCGACACCGCGCCTTCGAATTCGTAAAATCCACTAAAACAGTCGTTTACAGGTCCGTCGCGCGATTGCGATCTCAGCTTGGCTCCTGGCTTGCCACGTCACCGGGTGGAGGAATGATACCCGATTCCGTCCGGAACGGCGGCGAAGTCGCGGTCACCGGGCGTCGTCCGAAGGGGGCGAGCCATGCAGATCGACACGATGACCGAAGCATTGCTGTGCGCAATCAAGAGTGACGTCCGTCACCGGGTCGACGACATCGTCGATCGGGCCGAGCGAGCGGCGATGACCCTCGACTCGGAGCAGCAGGTGGACCAGTTGCTCGAGGTAGCTCTGATCCGGGTTGAAGAGGCGATCGCCGAGGCAGCCCGGGCGATGGCCCGGGAGATCCACCGGGATCGGGCGTCGTGACGGGATTTGCCCGTCCCTGCGGTCCGTGTTATCGATGGAACGGGTATGATCGTGTCGCCCGTGCGAACCGGATCGGGGGCGCGACCGCTTTTCCTTCCGGACGAATATCTGCGATCTTTCGCTCCCGCGGCCTTCGAGGGTGCAAGGCGGGCCATGGTGGTCGAAGTCAATGTGGCACAAGTGATTAGAGTAATACTGAAGAGGAATCGTCCGCTTGGCAGCGTTCTTGCTCCGCCGGACCCGACCGGGGTAGGGAGCGGTCCGCTCCGCGACCGGATCTGCCCGGCAGAATCGAACTGGTGTACTCTGTAAAAGCGGCACTCCGAACGTCGTAAGGAAAGCGAATAGCCAGATGAGTCAGCGGCGCCGAACCACGAAGCATGCGCAAGAGAAGGGTCGAAGCGGTCCCCGCCCGACCGGCGAGGATACATCGACGGAACCCGTCAACCAGCCCGGAGGCGGCGCCACGTGGCTGGATCGGGTAAAGAACTCGGCCGAGCTCGCGGGGGGCGAGAACGGTGCGCCGTCGCCTTTTTACGATTCGGAAGCGGCGCAACCGCAACCCTCGATCGAATCCGAGCCCGAGGCCGACCAGGCCAGTCTTCCCTGGGGCCGGCCCACCGGCGCCGAGGAGGCCTCGACGGCCCATGCCGTGGATGATTCGGAAACCTCCGCACCTGATACTAAGGCGGTTCACGTGGTAGACGCCGAGTCGCTCGGACAGCCGGCCACGGGTCCCGCGTTCGGTACGGAGCCGGCTCCCGAGCGGCCCGAACTGGATGCGACGGTCCCGACGGGTCCCTGGGGTGCGCTGCATGGAAACGCGATGGGAGATGCGGTTCCCGCAACTTCAGACGCAATCCCCGAACAGACTCCCGGGCCCGCGATCGAGGCCTCGGTTGGCCTGTCGATCGGAAGGCTGCGCACGGCCGCCCTGGAAATGGCCCGGCGCGATGCCGAGGCGGGACTCCCCGCGCTCGATTCCGAGGGACGCTCGGAATCAGAGCAGGAATTGCGTGATCGCTGCCTTTCCCTGTTTCGGGACTGGACGGCGCGTCAGCGTGACCGCCTCAACGCTCGCGTTGCCGAAACTGAAGGTCAGATCACGGAGACCGCCGGGAGAATCGGGCTGAACATCGACCGATTCGAGCGAATTACTACCGAGCTCTTCCGTCTCAAGAAACGGCAGGAAGTCAATCGGTCGCTGGTGGAGTCGACCCTGGATCGCCAGGCGGTGGCGGACGGCGAGGCCGAATCGATCGACGTGAACAGCGATGAGGGAGAAACGCGCGCCTTCAAGACGCACTGGTATGCGCTGGCGATCACCTTCCTCGGGATCGTGGAGTTCCTCGCTAACGCGCCGGTATTCGGGGCGCTGCTGCCGCGCGACCCGCTGACCGAGCAGCAGATCCGCTACGTTGCAGAGACGAGCGAAGGTTGGGCCGCCGGTTTCCAGCGAGTCGTTTCACAATTCGTTCTCCGGCCCGACGCTGCCTTGCTCGCGGCGGGCGTTGTGACCTTCCTCTGCGTGCTCGCGCACTTCTTCGGCCATTCCCTTCGTCGTCTTCTGCTGCACAAGTCGGCCGCGCAGAGCGGAGAGACCGTGCGCAACCGTTCCGCCTCGGAGTACGTGGTGCCGATGGTCCTCTCCGGCCTCGGTCTGGCCCTCGTGCTGGGAGTGTTGTTCGAGGCCCGCGTCACGCTGGGCGAGGTCGCGGTGGACCGGTTCGCTCAGGACAGCTCCAAGATCGAGGAGCTCAGACGTAACGCCTCCTGGCTGCGCGTGGACGGGAATCTCGTGGCCGCGAACGAACAGGCCAACCGGGCCGATGACCTCGAAGCGCTCGCGAAGGAGCAACGCGAATACGCCGCCTCGATGAGCGGACTGAGCTTCCCCATCCTCCTGCTTAACACGACGCTGGTGCTCGTGGCGATATCGGCCGCATATTTCCACATGCGCGACACGCGCCGCGACCGGTTCAACGAATTGCCGTGGGAACGGCAGCGACGCGAACTGGTGGACGGTGGCGATACGGTGCAGGAGCGGATCGGCGCGGATGAGGGTCGACTGGTGCGCTTGATCGGCGAGCTGAAGAGCCTTCTGACCGAGAAGCCACTCAAGGAAGCGCCGGCCCTCGTCCACCAGCTCGAGGCGACGATCGTCGCGTATCGAGCCGAGAACGGCCGGCTGAGAGGCCTGGATCCACGGGAGATTCCGGCCTTTGCCGAACCCGTGCGGCTCGAGCTGGCCCTGAACGAACAGGCGCCGCAACAACTGATCGGCACGGCTGAGGGTTACGAAGAGGACCGGCAGGAGCTTCGCAGGCGGTTCACGGAAGTTCGGAACCGGTTCACGAAGGAAGCAACCACGTGGTGAACGGTGCAAAGATGAGCGGGTCGACGAGTGCTGTGTGGGTCGCCGCGTTGCTCGGGCTGCCGCTGCTGGCCGGCTGCGGCACCCCCGAAGGAAATGCAGCGGCGGGCGAGGGCGAGGGTGGCACGATCGCACGTTCGACACCCGAGCTGGTCGTTTTCGTCTACGATCGGTCGAGCAGCATCGAGGACCACCAGCTGAAGCTGGCGCGCGACCTTACCAACGACAGGATCCGCAAGCTGGATCACGGCGACCGGATCGCGGCCCACGAACTGTTGCAGCTCTCCCTCGACGAGCCGCCCAAGCGCTGGTCGGAAACGGTACCGAAGCGTCAGTGGACCGAGCAGGCGATGACTCGCGACTCGGTGATCCGTGCCCGTTTCCTTCGCGACGCGCAGGACTACCTGGTGGTGTTCACCGACACGACGGGTCGGGCCGAGATCGACGGAACCGACATCCTCTCCACGATGCACGATGTTGCGGCGGATCTCAGGGCCGCGCCGAATCGTCAGGCCGTTCTTTACGTGTTCTCGGACATGCTGCAGTCCAACCGCACGATCGACATGGAGGGACTTCGCCGGATGCCGCCGGCATCGTGGGTCGCCGACCAGGTGTCGAAGGGCACACTCCCCGATCTCACCGGGCTTTGCGTGGTGGTGATCGGAGCGCGAGTGGACACGGAGGCCTCTCAGCGGGTGAAGAGCTTCTGGGACGAGTACTTCGAGGCGACCGGGGCGAACCTGACGGAACGGAACTACACTTTGCGGCCGGTCACCCTTCCGGAGCATCCCTGCGACTGACCACCCGGACGGCATCGCCCAGACGGATCGTTCCGGTTCCGCGGTGCAGCAGGTTCATTCCGAACCAGACCTTTCCGTCTCGCCGACGATAGCCTGACAGCGTCGCGAGCGGCTCTCCCGAGGCATCGGGTATGCCGGTCACCTGGTCCACCGTCGTGACCACGCAGCGCGGACAGGGCTTGACTGCTCTCAAGGACAGCCCGCCGATCCGGATCTCGTCCCATGCATCCTCTTCGTACGGCTCCGTGCCTTCGACGACCAGGTTGGGCCGGAAACGATCCATCGGCACCGGTCGTTCCAGTCGGCGATTCAGGTCTGCCAGAGACGTATCTCCGATGAGCAGGACGGGAAACCCATCGCTGAAGGCGGTGCGGTGCTCCGGACCGCCCCATGGCGCCTTGACCGGAATCGCCAGATCCGGAGGCAGGTACAGAAGCCGGCAATCCACCTCCAGGTACTCGGAAAACCATGCTGCGGCTTCTTCTCCCGCAGGGATCCCGCGTCCGCTTCGCTTCAGCACCCGGACATCGATCGTTCCGGCGCCGGATGAGGGAACGAGAACCCGCAGGGCCGGCATCCCGAGCGCTACCGCTTCGAGAGAACCGTCCGGTCCGGCTATCGCATGAACGCGGGCCAGTCTGGGAACTTCGCGCTGGGTGAGCGCCCGAGCCTCGGCATCCACCAGCATCCAGCGACGGTCCCCGACGAGTCCCAGGCGATCCAGCTCGGACTCCTCGACCGCGAACCCCGCCGCCGACTTGAGTGGGTAGAGATAGATCCCCGTTACCCGCACGCTGTCGGGTTCCATCCGGTGCACCTCTGTACCTTTCCGGACCTGGCCGGGATCAGAAAGGCTTGTAAAGGCCTGCCCAGGCGGCCAGCAGACCGAGAGCGGGTCCGAGGAGCCAGAGCGACCGCGACGCGCCCGGGACCCGGTAGGGCAGAGCCATCAGGCCCCCGATCACGACCCAGATCACGAGCTTCAGCCAGATCCAGCCGGGCAATCCGCCCTGCACGATACCGAGTCGCGCGAGCATTCCGAAGCCTCCGAGCAGGATCAGGAAGAGACCGACGCCGTAGCTGATCGTCACCAGTCGACGTCCGGAATTCGTCGCCTTAGTGCCTCCGTTCAGCGCATGGAGTACCAGCGCCCCGAAGGACGAGAAGACGAGGAGGATCCCGAGGACGTGCAGCAACTTATAAATGTTGAGTGAAATCATGCTCCGTTCCGCAGCTGGGGCTCAGTTCGACTCGACTCCGCATGCTGCGGAGCCGTAGCTTGGTTCGACGTACCGGTGGGAGAAGATGGTCTGATGCCGCCGGTCGGGAAACGGGCCGCTTCAGCGAGGGAATCCGATGTCTGAGCCGTTCTACGTGTCTGAAGGCCGCGTATTCAAGGTGGAGGGCGTGCACCGCGCCGCCGAGATCGCTGCCGATACCCGATTCGAGATGGGCGTTCACGGTCCGATACGCGAGCACTACCGGATCGACGCGCGCGAGCTGCCTCTCCCCGTGGATTACATCGTGGCCGCCACAGGCGGCTGAATGCTCGGTACGCTCAACGGCGTGCTGGAGGCACGCGGGATCTTTCTGTCGAATGAGGACCTCACCGCCGATGTCGAGGGGATCAACGAGATCCGCGATCGGTTGCCTGTGCTGACCCGTATCGTGGTTCGCTACCGACTTCAGATCCCGTCGGGCAGCCGGGAGATCGTGGAGCGGTCTCTGGAAAGGCACGCTTCGAAATGCCCCACGGCGGCGTCACTCGCCGGTGCTGTCGAAGTCGCTTGGGAGGCGGAGATCACCGAGGCGGGGGAGGGCGCGGGGGAGGGCGCCTGACCAGGTAGCGCAGTCCCAGCCAGATCAGCACCACCGAGAAGGCCGTGCGCAGCGTCCGGTCTGGCAGGGAGAGGGCACTGAGTCCGCCGATCCACGAACCGGCGGTGATGCCCGCCATCAGCGGAAATACGATCTCACGTCGAACGTGACCCAATCTCCCGTGGACGGCTGCGCCCATGGCGCTCGACGGGACCATAGCGGCCAGCGAGGTGCCCTGCGCGAGTTGCTGGACGAACCCCGGTCCCAGTGCGAGCCCCGGGACCATGACCGCCCCCCCTCCCACACCGAGGAGGCCGGATAGCCCCCCCACCAGAATTCCGAGGAACACGAGGGACACCGATGCGGCCGGTCCGTGCAAGACTCCGGTAACCGGGAAAGACTCCTTGAATTGCAGCAGAACCGCATTGGCGATGAGAAAAAGCCCGAAGAAACGCCTGAGCATGGAGGCGGGAATTCGCGCACTCGAGCGGGCGGCGAGAATCGTGGCCGGGACGGCGCCGATCGCGAGGAGCAGGGCTGCCTCCCAGTCCACCGCGGCGCCCTTGCCGTAAACCAGGGCGCCGACGATGCCCGTGAACACGACGCCGACCAGGCTGGTACCGTGCGCCGAGTGCTGATCCAATCGTGCCCAGCCGGTGAGCAGCGGGACCATGACGGCACCGCCGCCAATGCCGAGCAGCCCACCGAACGAGCCGGAGATCAGGCCGATCACCAGCGAAACGAATGGGGGGACGGAGTGAGAAATGTCCCCCCTTCGCTCCGGGTCCGGAAGCGCGATTGCCTCCCTACATCTGGATGTCGAGGAGCTCTACCTCGAACACCAGGTACGCGTTCGGCGGGATCGCGCCGGGCCGGCCGCGTGCTCCATACGCGAGGTCGGGCGGGATGACGAGAATTCGCTTGGTGCCGATTCTCATTCCCTCGATACCCTCTTCCCAGCCGGCGATGACCTGGCGTCGACCGAGCTGGAACGAATACGGCTCGTTCCGGTCCACGCTGCTGTCGAACTTGTCGCCGGTGGGCAACCAGCCGGTGTAGTGGACGGTGACGACGTGACTGGGCCGGGCCGCCAGGCCGGTTCCTTCCACGACATCCCGCATATACAGTCCGGAGCCGGAGCGCTGCATCTCGTCCAGGTCGATATTGAGATCGACGGCGAACTCGGGTCGCGGCTCGGTGTCGATCGGATCGGGAGTCCCCGCGGCCCCGGACTCGTCCGCGTCGCCGGCCCCACCGCAGGCGGCCAGTGCCGCGAGCAGTCCGGTCAGCACCACGTGTCGCGAAAAGATCCTCATTCCGCTTCCTCCGCCTCTGGTTTGCGGGCTCCCAGCTGTGTGTCGACCATGAGCAACGAGGTGCCATCGGAGCCGAACATCTTCATCCGTTCGACGATCTCGTCGATGCTCGCCTCCTCTTCCACCTGCTCCGAAACGAACCACTGGAGCATGACCTGCGCCGGGTAATCACCCTCTTCGACGGCGAGCTTGTACAGGTGGTGGATCCTCGAGCTCACGAATTTCTCGTGCTCCAGGGACTTCTGCATGACGGCGACCGGATCGCCGTAATCAGACGGCGGGGCATCGATCGCCTGCAGCTCCACTCTGGCACCGCGCTCGAGCAGGAAGTTGAAGAAACGCATGGCGTGATCCACTTCCTCCTGAGCTTGCAGGTTCATCCAGTGCGCGAACCCCGAGAGGTTGCGCTCGGCGCACCACGCGGACATCGCCAGGTACATGTAGGCCGAATACATCTCGTACTTGATCTGTTCGTTGATCTCGTCGCGCAAGGTATCGCTGATCATTGTCCGGAATCTCCCCGATGTTCATGTCCCGGTCCTGCGAACGGTTCCGCGGATCGTTCCGCGGTTCTCCGATGAACCTGCGGACCGCGCCGGAGCCGGGCAACAGCCCTTCCTGCGGGCCGCGGGGTCATGATTCGACCCAGACCGTCTTGACGTTCAGGAACTCCCGGAGCCCGTATCCGGACAGCTCTCTCCCGTATCCCGAGTTCTTGATGCCCCCGAAGGGCAGCCGCGGGTCGGAAGCGACCATCGCATTCACGAATACCGAGCCGGTCGCCAGTTCGGAGACGAATCGACGTGCGCGCTCCGGATTGCGGGACCATACCGAGGCCGCGAGCCCGAATTCCGTCTCGTTGGCCAGGGCGACGGCTTCTTCGTCACTTTCGAATCGGAGGATCGCCGCTGCGGGCCCGAAGCTCTCTTCGACCCGAAGCGGTGTGTCGGGTGGCGGATCTGCCACGACGGTTGGCGGATAGAACCAGCCGGGTCCGGACGGAATCACGCCGCCGAGCAGCCTTCTCCCACCTCCGGCGATCGTGGCATCGACCTGCGCGGCCAGCTCGTCTCGGATCGCCTCGGTGGCGAGCGGTCCTATCTGAACATCCCGATCCAGCGGGTCACCCATTCTCAGCGCCGCCATCGCGTCCCGGAATCCCGCTTCGAATTCGTCTGCGATGCTGCGCTCCACCAGGAATCGTTTCGCGGCAATGCAGGACTGCCCGTTGTTGATCGTGCGTGCCGTGACGGCCGTGGCGATGGCCCGCGCCAGATCGGCGTCCGAGCAGACGATGAACGGATCCGAGCCACCGAGCTCGAGAACGGTCTTCTTGAGACTGTCACCGGCAGCGGCGGCCACGGCTCTTCCGGCCGGGTCGCTGCCGGTGAGTGTGACGGCTCGGACCCGGGGGTCCCGGATCAACGGCTCGACGCGGGACGAAGGAATGAGCAAGGACTGGAAGATGCCCCGGGGGGCGCCAGCGTCGCGGAGCACTTCCTCGATCGCGACCGCGCAGCCCGACACGTTGGAGGCATGTTTCAGGAGTCCGGCGTTTCCGGCGGCGATGGCGGGAGCGGCGAATCGGAAGACCTGCCAGAAGGGAAAATTCCAGGGCATTACCGCGAGGATGACCCCCAGAGGCTCGAAACGGACGAAACTCTCCGAAGCCTCGGTCGCGACGGCTTCGTCGCCCAGAAGCCGTTCCGCGTGCCTGGCGTACCATCGGCAGACGCGCGCGCACTTCGCGACCTCGGCTTCGGCGGCGCCGATCGGCTTGCCCATTTCCAGCGTCATCAGGCGGGCGTATTCGCCGGCCCGCGACTCCAGAAGCTCGGCGGCCCGATTCAGAATCGCGTTCCGCGATCCCTGATCGCGGGCAGCGAAGACAGGCTGGGCCTCGGCAGCCTCGACGAGACACCCTTCCACCGCGGCGGCGTCGGTTTCCTGGTAGCTTCGAAGAACCAGGCCGGTGGCCGGATTCACACTGTGCAGCGTCATACTGACCGTCCGGGCAGGAGTGAAGCGTTGCGATGGCGATTCGCGAGGCATGCATCCGTCAGAAGCGCGACCGGTACGCCCCGCTCGAACAAGTTGTCGGTGGCCGATGGTGGCCTGCAATCCTCCCGCAGGCCCGCGAAACCCGAATGCGGTCGAGAGCGTAATGGGAGGCATGATCGGCATGATCCGAACGGCCGCCGCCACCGTACTGGTATCGCTCGCGATCGCGCCTTCCGGGTCGGCTCTGGCCCAGGAAGCGGATCCGGCCGGATTCGCGCCCGATGCCTTTCTGGACGCCGAATCGCGGGAGTTGATCCGACGCGCCCGTGCCCAGCGGGGACGAGAGGCGGCAGGGCTCGCCAGCTGGGAAGCCACGATTCACGAGCGAATCTCCGTCGGACTCACCACTCGGGACCTGCGCCGGGAGCGAGGCCTGTATACGAGCGAGCGCACGGGTCGGGTCCGGTGGGACTCGACCGGGGTCGAGACCATCCGCTGGTTCGGGATCCGCAGGGCCGTACCCATCGCAGGCGATGCGGCCGAGATCGAGCTGGAAAGCCCGGAGAACCTCATCGAGTTTCCCGTCGACCCGGCGGGAGACAGGCTGATCCTGGCAGGTTCCCCCTTCCGTCACCCGCTGGCCGACTCCGCCGGTGCCTGGTACCGCTACTCCTCCGGTGACACGATGCGGGTGATCCTTCCCTCCGGGCGCGAGGTCATCCTCGCCGAGGTGCGAGTGGAGCCACGCGAGTCGGGATTCGACCTGCTTGCCGGCTCCCTCTGGTTCGATGCGTCGAGTGCCGCGCTGGTGCGGGGAGCCTTTCGACCGGCACGGCCCTTCAACCTCGAGCTCGACGAACCCGAGGAAGCGGAGGAAATCCCGGGATTCCTGAAGCCGATCACGGTCACGGTCGAAACGATGATCGTGGAATACGCGCTCTATGAATTGCGCTGGTGGCTGCCGACCCGGGTTCGCTTCGACGGGCAAGGGCGTATGGGGACTCTTCTCGAGATCCCGGTAGTGGTGGAATTGTTCGCGCGGGACATGGAGGTGAACGAGCCCGGCCTCGACCCTGACTTTCCCGTGCCGGAGGGTTGGACGAGAAGCGAGATCAGACCCTGCGACGACCCCCGGGAAGGTAGGCGCCGAGCGCGCGAAGAGCGACGGGGCGAGCGGCCCCGTGCCGATGCACCGCCGGCAGACCGGGATTCGGCCGATGCGCCCTGCGAGGACCCGGATGGTCCGACGCGGGTCATCCTGCTTCCACCCGAGGAAGATCTCGTTTCCTGGTTCGATTCTGATGAGTATTCAGAATTTGTTCAAGAGGAACCGTTTACAGATAACGAATTAAAGCAAATTCGAGATCAGGTTGGTCAGATTGCTCTTCCAGCCGAACCGGCCGAGCCGCCGACGGTCCGGCTCTCGTCCTTCCGGTACAACCGGGTGGAGGCGCTGAGCGGGGGAGTCAGGGCCGATGTCCCGCTGGACGGCCGCACACGGCTGACGGCGGAGGCCCGGATTGGCCTCGCCGACCTCGTGCCGAATCTCACCGCCTCCCTGGTTCGACGGTCCGGGAGAGGAGAGCTCGAGATGGCCGGCTACTGGAAGCTGACGGATACCGGCGACTGGGGCCATCCGTTCGCGCTCCTTCCCTCGGCACATGCGCTCCTGCTGGCGTACGACGATGCCCAGTACTACCGGGTTTACGGGGCGTCATTAGGCTGGAGAGGGGGAGGAGCCGTGCGCACGGAGCTCAGAGCGTTCGCCGAGGGCCAGCGGAATGCCCCGAAGCAGACGGACGTTTCACTTCCCAACCTGCTCGGTGACACCGAGTTTCCGGAGAACGTCACGGCAGAGACCGTAACGCTGTTCGGTCTCTCGGGCCGGGTTCGCTGGCAAGCGGGTCGCGATCCGTCGCGGCCGATCTACACGGCCACCGCCTGGGCAGAAGGTGCGGTCGGCGATCGCGAGTACATCCGTTACGCCGGCGCCGGCACGGCAGGATTCCCATTGTCCGGACGACTATCGCTCGCCCTCGAAGCTTCTGCCGGAAGCACGACGGGCGCGCCGCCGCCGCAGCGCTGGTACTACCTGGGCGGAGTCGAGACGCTGCGTGCGTTTCCCAACACACCCGACTCCAATCGCGGAACTGCATTCTGGCGGGGGCGTGCGGAATTGGCGATCGGAGAGCCAGTGATCAGAGTTATCCTGTTCGGAGACACCGGCTGGGCGGGCGCCCGCTCGTCATTCAGCTTCGACGATCCCGCGTTCAGCGCGGGAATCGGCGTCTCCGGGTTGGATGGTCTCCTGAGGCTGGATGTGGCCCGATCGTTCCAGGGCCGCGATCCGGACGCATGGCGGGTCTACCTCTCGGTTGACGGACTCCTCTGAGGCCTGTTCAATTCGGAGCAGGGACACCGCCGGGTTCCGGCGGGACTCCCTGATCCGCGGCCCGGATCCTGCAAAATCCGACTGTGGCGCCGTTCGCTTTCGGTCCAAGGACCGTGGCTTTCCCAGGGAGGCAGGATGCAAATCGTCCCACCGGTCAAGGTCAAAGTCTGTTGTATCACCTCCGTGGAGGAGGCCCAGATCGCCGTTTCCTACGGGGTCGCCGCGATCGGGATGGTGGACGAGACTCCGACCGGAGAGGGACGGATAGCGGTGGGTCAGATTGCCGAAATCGTTCGATCGGTCCCCGATTCGATCGGCACCTTCGTGCTCACTTCGGCAACGGACGCTCGACAGCTTGCCGATCTCTACGTCGAAACCGGGGTCAAGACGCTCCAGCTCTGGGATCCACTGGCGTCGGAGGACTACCAGAAGCTCAGATCCGCGTTTCCCGGGATCTTCATCGCACAGTCGATCCACGTCATCGAATCCGACGCCCCGGACGTCGCGCGTCGCGTGTCCCGCCACGTGGATGCACTCGTGCTGGATTCCGGGCGGTCGGAGCCTCCGTTCCGCTGGCAGAATCCCGCTGGAGAAACGCACGACTGGGAGATCAGTCGAGCGATTTCGGACTCGATCCAACTCCCGGTGCTGCTCGCTGGTGGCCTGAACGCCGAAAACGTATGCCAGGCGGTTCGCGTCGTCCGTCCCTACGGCGTCGATGTCTGTTCAGGGGTCCGGAAGGACGGACGACTGGACCGATCGCTGCTGGTCGCATTCCTGGAGACGGTCAGCCGTCCGCAGTGTGCCGA
>JAMJQL010000193.1 GCA_023554245.1 Gemmatimonadota bacterium | reverse complement strand
GCCTCGGCGAGGCACGCCGGGAACGACCGGATGTGATTCACGGTCATCTGCACGAAGGCGCCTTGATCGGGCGATTCGTGCGAGCCGTGACCGGAGCGCCCCTCGTGTTCGACTACCAGGGCAGCCTCACCGATGAGCTGGCGGCGCACGGGTATATCGACGAAGGCGGGGTCGCACGACGGGCATTTTCGGCGCTGGAACGTTGGATCGATTCCGGAGCGGATGCTGTGGTGGCAAGCTCCGGTCGTGCTGCGGAGGCGCTGAGTAATTCCCTTGAACCGGCGCTCGTACGCACCGTTCTCGACGGGGTGGACACGAGTGAGTTCCGCCCCCTGGGCGAAGCGGAGCGAATTGCGGTTCGGGCGCGGTACGGTGTCCCGCCAGACGCCGTGCTCGCCCTGTATGTCGGGGTGCTCGCCGACTACCAGGGGATCGATCTCATGCTCGAGCACCTGCGACCCGTGCTGGCCGAGCGGCCGGCACTTCGGGTGCTGCTGGCAGGGTACCCCGAGGAGAAATACCGTCGGCGCGCTGCCGAGCTCGGCTTGTCCGAGCAGGTGCTGCTGCCCGGGCGGGTGCCGTTCGAGGATACTCGAGCCCTGACCGGCTCGGCCGACATCGGTCTGACCCCGAAGCTCTCGGCCAGCGAAGGCAATCTGAAAATCTACAATTATCTGGCCTGTGGACTCCCTGTCGTAGCATTTGACAACCGGGTCAATCGTGAAATCCTCGGGGACCTCGGCGTGTTCGTCGAGCATGGCGACGGGGACGCATTCGCCGGGGCGATCGGCCAGTTGGCCGATGATCCCGAGCGCCGGAAGCGGCTCGGCCGCCTGGGTCGTTCGAGGGCCGAAAGCGAGCTCTCATGGGAGCGAGCGGCAGGGGATCTGTCGGGTCTGTATGCCGAGCTTCTAGACGCAACCTAGTGGCTCAGAGGTAGCCGTTCTCCCGGTACCAGTCGAACGTCCGTTTCAGGCCCTCGTCGAGTCCCACGCCCGGCGCGTACCCGAGCTCGTCGCGCGCCCGGTCGATCCGAAACGCCCTCACCTGCCGGAACCAGTCCACCCGGCGTCGGAACAGCGGTGGCGAGACCCGGAGCGGGGCGCAGACGGCCTCGCAGGCGACAGCGGCCAGCCACAAGGGGCGGAAGGGCAGGTGGACGATCTTCACCTCGGTTCCCATCGAACGGCCCACCGCCGAGACCAGCTCGTTGAGCGTGAAGTACTCGGCGTCACCACCGAGATAGGTTCGCCCACGAGCCTCGGGTCGTTCCGCCGCGAGCTCGAACAGGTCCACCAGGTTGTCGATGTACACCGGATGGTACGTGGTCTCGCCGTCGCCGAACATCAGGAACCGGCCGTTCCTCGCCATCCGGTATAGCAGAAGAAAGCGACCGGGGTCGCCCGGCCCGTAGATCGCCGTCGGCCGCACAATGGCTATATCCATCCCCGCATCGGAATATTCGGCGCAGACCAGCTCTCCCTCATACTTCGTCTGCTGGTAGTAGTCTTCCGGCGCGATCGGCGAGTTCTCGTCTCCGGGGGGATTCATCACGTGCCCATGTACGCCCTGCGTGCTGCAGTAGACGACCCGCCGGACATCGGAGGCTCGAGCCGCCTCCAGCACGTTCCGGGTTCCCTCGACATTGACCTCCCGGTAGACGGACTTCGGGACGTTGAGCTGCCGGAATGCGGCGGCAAGGTGGTGCACGACCTCCACGCCGCGGGATGATCTCCGGACGAGGTCGGCGTCCGTGACCGACCCGATCACGACCTCGGCCCCGAGCCCCCGGAGTTCATCGGCGAACAGACCCGGCTGGCTGTCCAGGCACACGACGTCGTGCCTGCGATCGAGCAGCCGCCGGACCAGATGACTTCCCGTGAAGCCCGTACCGCCGGTCACGAGCACCCTCACATCGAACCCTCCGTCTCGGGGGAAATCGCGCCGATTCCTTCATAAGACTGCACGAAAGACCGGATATCGGCTCGCCTGCGTGCGTCCGTCCAGGCGAGAGCCCGGGCCAGTTCCGCCGCTGCAGCTTCGAGCACGTCGCGTGCCGGCAGGCCGAACTGTCCGGCCACGCTGCGGCGCAGAAAGACGTCCGCCAGCGAGCCGGCCTGTTCTCGCTCCGCGGCGACCCGGGCGAGGCATCGCGCCAGTTCGGGGTCCCGTATCGGCTCGAAGCCGATTTCCGGGATGGAGGCAGGGGTCGCCCCGGGCAGCGGAGGTGCATCGGCGGTTGCGCAGGCAGGAAGGTGCAGATCCTCTCTGAGGGCCATCTGATCGAGGATTCGTTCGGCGAGGGCGCGCGCAGTAGTCAGCTTGACGCCGATCGCGGTGATGAGACCCTCGGGGCCTCCCGATTCCGAATGGTGGCGGACGAACGGGCGACGGGCTGCCTCGAAGCGGTCTCGCGGCACCGAGCTCACTCCGAAGAGTGGATAGTGCCCGGCCGTGACGAATCTGACGTGCTCCGCGGACAGATCCAGCTCCGGCCACCTCGCCTGAAGACCTTGCCGGAATTCATCGACCTCGCGCCGTCCCACCTCGATGGCTCCTTCGGCCGGCGACTCGACCGGTTGCCACGAGGCGCCCGCCAGGGTGATTCCGGCCCAGGGCATGACGAATACACGGCGCTTCCGGTTCCACCGGCCCGTGGCCGACTGTTCGCTCCATGGAAGACCCAGGGCCAGAGGAGGCGGAGGACGATCGAGCAACAGGTGAATCCCTTTCGCCAGTCCGATCGATGGTCGAGGCCCGGCACGCTCGGGCCACAAGCTCGCGGCCCAAGCTCCCGCGGCATTGATCACCCGGGTCGCGCGGATCTCCAGCTGGCGGTCGTCGCTGTGGTCGCGTGCCCTTGCACCGGCCACCCGTCCGCCCGCCGTCAGGATCTGCTCTGC
Source organism: Gemmatimonadota bacterium (assembly GCA_023554245.1). Taxonomy (GTDB): domain Bacteria; phylum Gemmatimonadota; class Gemmatimonadetes; order Palauibacterales; family Palauibacteraceae; genus Carthagonibacter; species Carthagonibacter metallireducens. Next base: position 1,985 of record JAMJQL010000193.1, on the reverse strand, counting down.
CTCGACACGATTGCAGACGACACCGCCGGCAGCCACAGCGGCAGCGAGGACTGCCAGGACCAGTCTCTCGGGCGAGACGATCTGACGCTCGTGCACGACAAGCCCGCCATTCAGAGCCAGGTCTCGCAATTCGCCGGGCAGCCCGGAGCGGCGGGCCGCAAAACGGGCGGGCGGAGAGACGTGGCCCGATGCGGACCGCGTGAAGCCGTTCCAGGCCAGTGCCGCACCGCGCATCAACATCGACTCGCGGAAGCTGCCGTCGGCCGGAAAAAAGAAGGGGAGGGGAGCGCAGAGTCCGGGGGCCAGCCGGGAGATGGTGTCCCGCTCACGAAGCGACCGGATTGCGGTTCCCGCGTCCAGGTGCTGGAGCGAGCGGAGCCCGCCATGCAATACGCGGCCCGAGCCCGCGGTGGTTCCCGCTCCGAAGTCATCCCTTTCTATCAGCGCCGTCTTCAGGCCCCGGCTCGAAGCGTCCCAGGCCAGGAACGCTCCCAGCACCCCTCCGCCGATGACCAACAGGTCGAAGCTCTCCGCTTCGAGCGCCGCGGAAGCCCGGGGGCCGATCATTCGGCCTCCTCCTTGATATGCTGCGCGCCGACGCGCATCGCGGCCACCACCAGGGCGGCCCACCCGAGGCTGGTTCCGTAGATGGTCCCGGCGAGCCCGAAGCGAGATCCCACTGCGGCGCCGGCGACACCCACACCGACGGCGAACCAGGCCTGGGCGTTCAGTCGGGCCAGTTCCGAGGTCGTCCCGAGGGCGGCCGCCGTGGTGCGGGCCAGTCCCGAGGCGACGCGGAGAAGGCCCGCCACGACGGCCGCGAGCACCAGACCCCGTCCCAGATCGTACTTGCCGGCGAGAAGCAGATCTGCCAGCCATGGAACGATCCCCACCGCGAGAAGTCCGGCGGGCAGTCCGATGCCGAACAGTGCCAGCGCCTCCGTGCGCAACAGCCGTCTCCGCTCGACCGGTCCGGCGGCATGCCGGAGTCGCGGCAGGAGCGTGTGCTCGACGGCCAGCTGGAGCACGTGAAACGGGGCGATGACGAGTACCGCGAGGACGCTGAAGCTGGCCAGTGCCTCGAACGAGAGAAGCCGGGGAATCACCAGGCGATCCAGCTGCTGCAGTGCCATCGCGCCCGCGACGAACCCCGCGTAGGAAAGGGACTCCCGCCACGAGAGTGGAACGGATTCAGCGGTCGATCCACTCGATCCTCGAATTCTGGCAAGGACCAGAGGCGCCGCGATGAGGTGCCCGCCCACCACGATCCCCAGCGGCGGTGCCGCGTCCCGGAACACGAAGGCCAGGGAGATGATCCCCGCCAGAAGGACCGTGAAATCGGTGGCGTGGTTTACCAGGGCGGAGGATAGGAATCGGTGTCGCGCCTGGAGAAGCGATGCGCCGAGATACGAGGCGGCCCCGGCGAGGATACCGATTCCGAGCCACGTCAGTTCGCGGGTGCCGAGTCCGTACACGGCCCTCGACGCGACGAGGACGAGGACGGTGACCGGCACCGCCGCCGCGTACAGGCGGCCGAGGAGCGCCGGACCGAGGTCCACCGGGTGGCGATTGACGAGACCGTCGAGCCCGAGCGGCGCTACCCGATGCGACAGGTTCAGCAGCGCGATGAGCAGCGCCAGCTGGCCGTAGGCCGCCTCGGGCATGGTGCGAGCGAGCAGGAGCAGGCCCACGGCGAACCCAGCGCCCGACACGGCGTAAACTGCCGCGACGGAAAAGGTCGCCCCTTTCCGGTCCCGGTTTCCGTTCGCGGAATTCTCGATTGCGTTCCCCCGATACGCATGAGCGCATGGAATGGCTTCCTGCACGCGGGCGGCAGTCATCCGCCCCCTGCAATCCGGCGCGCGCGTATGCTGCACACCACGTTCCATCCTGTGTCCGGTGTTGCACCACCGCTACCGTTATCGGTCCGTCTCGTTGCACGCAGTCCACGGACCGGCGCAGAATGGGGAGGAGATTCGACGGTT
>JAMJQL010000192.1 GCA_023554245.1 Gemmatimonadota bacterium | reverse complement strand
GATCGGCTGAAGCCCGGTCGTGGTCGCTTCGACCGTACCGAACGGCTGGGTGACCGAGGCCTGGTTCCTCCGACCGAGGAAGTTGAAGAACGCCGTGTAGTTGAGCAGGTAGATCCGCGAGGTGAAGGCCGCGCCGCTCACCGGAAGCGCCGGATTGAAGCCGCTCGCGTTGCCGTCCACGAACATCAGGTGCGTCCCCACGGCATGCGTGTTGGCCGGCGCCTTCCAGTAAGCGCGGGCTCCTTCGCCTTGCGCGTCCGCCGCGGCCGGGAGGCCCAGCACGAGGCAGACGGTGGCGGCAAACAGCAGTCGACTTCTCATCGCTCGGGGTCCTGTCGTCGGAGATTGACCTTGGGAACGGCCTGCCGGACCGGGCCCGCGGCTCACGGCGTGTACCAGATCGGGCTGGTCCAGGCCCGCTCCTGAATCGTCGCCGGCACGTCCTCCAGCAGCGGCAGACCACTGCGCACCGCGTCGTAGGTGCTCCAGCGCGGGGTTGGAATCTCCAGCACGCGCGCGTAGTAGAAGGCTCTCTGCGAGCGATCGAAGTCGGGATCCGTCCAGCTGCCTGCCAGCTCGGCATCGCCGATCGTGTTCGTCCAGGTCGCCGTCGTTAGGTCGACCGTGTTTCCGACCGCCGGCAGCTTCCCATCGGAACCCATCGCCCGACCGTCCGACCAGGCGACCTCGTAGATCCTCTCGTGGACGGCTCCATCCGCGTCAAGCCAGCCCTTCACGATCTGGATCCGGTCCAGGTGGGCATTCTCCGGGTCCTTGGCCGCCCACACGAGGAAGGTCGGGGCGGCGCCGGACGGCGTTGCGGTCAGGTCACCACCCATCGGTACGCCGCCCTCGTATCCGAGTGAGACCATATCGGCACGCTGGTGGGCATCCGCGGGATACGCCCAGCCTCCGAACAAGCGGACCTGGATGCGCGGGCCGCTCGTCACGTACGTCTCCTTGCGTCGCATCGCGTCGAAGATCGAGGCGCGCGTGTTCTCTTCGGCCCACACCGCGGCGAGGGAGCCCGGGTTGAGGTCTTTCGATTCGGCCCAGCCACCCACCTCGCCCGTCCGGCGCGCCTCGACCGACCCGTCCTCGGGCCCGTGCGAGCCGAGCCAGTTGCCCTCGGTCACGTCGGCGGGGGCTCCGTTGTGGTTATCCGTGCCGCCGATGAAGCCGTACTTGAAGGGATTCGCACCGAGCGACTGTTCGTGCGCGAGTCCCTGCTTCAGTCCCGACCGGACGAAGTTGCCTTCCGCGATCGTCCGTCCACTGAACTTGCTGAGCGAGGTCGCGTTCTCGAAGTCGGCGAACTCATCGTTCTTCCACACCTGCGCGTGGACCTCCGAGTTGCCCTTGATCTGCATCATCTCGATCAGCGGCTCGAAGTGTTGCCGCGTCTGCGCGTATTCGATGTCGAGCGGACTCCCCGATGGATCGGTCGAGCCGAACATCAGGCCTTTGCTGGCGTTCGAGTTGTGCGGGATGGCCAGCAGCTGCATCCCCTCTTCTTCTAGGCCGGCCATCCACTCCCACAGCCCGTCCTCCCGCGGGATCTCGTAGGAGCTCATCGGCATGTCCGGGACATGCGCGTCCCGGAAGATGACGTTCCGGTGCAGGTTCGCCCCCTGGGGCGCCGCACTCCACTCGAATGCGATCAGGGCCGTGAACCGCCCCGGGTCGTTGTACTTCTCGGCCGTCTCGACCGCGTAATTCCAGGCGCTTCGGGTCGTCTCGGGTCCCTGCCAGAACGGGGGGTGCTGCGGGTTGTCTCCCCGGTTGTTCTCGACCACGTACTTCGCGAACCACGCTCTCCTGTCTTCCAGTGCCTGGAGGTTGCGCAGCTCCTCCAGCTCGGCCTGATCATGACCGGGCGCACCCGGGTTGATCGCGGAGTACATCTCGCCGAGGTACTCGGCATGGTCCGAGAGCGCGACCCAGTCCAGCGGGCGCCCGATGTTGTGCCGTTTTCCGTAGAGCAGCACGTCCTCGCCCTTCGCGAACCGGTAGGCGCTGTCCGGGTCGAGCCGGGCGCCGCCGATGAAGGCATCGAGAGAGTAGGCGGTGTGGAGATGGGTTTCTCCGAAATAGACGTTGCGCAGAGCGTTCGGCGCCGTGACCCCGGCTGCATCAGCCGACGCAGTCTCGGCGCGCGGTGCCTCGGAGTCCGGGGTCTCCGCCGGCTCGGCGCAGGCTCCCAGTGCGAAAGGGGCGGTCAGTGCGAGGCCCGCCAGAATCGATTGCCTTCTCATCCACCTACTCCTTCTCGTCCGTGTGCTCACGGCGTGTACCAGATCGGGCTCGTCCAGGCCCGCTCCTGCTGGATCATCGGGACCTCGGGGTCCATGCGGATCCCGAACCGCACCTGGTCGTAGGCGGTCCAACGCGGGGTCGGAATCTCGATCACCCGCGCGTAGTAGAACGCGGCCTGCGAGGGATCGAAATCGGGGTCGGTCCACACCGTGGCCAGTTCCGGGTCGCCGATCGTGTTCGTCCAGCTCGGCACACTGAGGTCCACGGTGCTGCCGACCGGGGTCAGCTTCCCGTTCGGCCCGATCCGGCGGCGGTCCGCGTCGCCCCAGGCCACGTCGTAGACCTTCTCCCTCGCCACGCCATCGGCGCCGAGCCACCCCTTGATGATCTGGATCCTGTCGAGGTTTCCGAACTGCGGGTCCTTCTGGGCCGCGACGAGGAAGGTGGGCGCCTCGGCCCCATCCGGGCGGGCGGGCAGCTCGGCACCCATCGGAACGCCCTTCGCGTAGCCGGGCTCCGCGACCTGCCGGGACCGTGCGTCGGCGTCCGTGTAGCCCCAGCCGCCGAAGAAGCGGACGAGCATGCGGGTACCGGAGGTGCCGTAGGTCTCGCGCCGGTGCATCGCGTCCCAGATCGCCTCGCGCGTGTTCTCCGTGGCCCACACGGCAGCGTAGCCCGCGCCCATGTAGTGCCACGTGTATCGAGTCTCTCCGAAGCCCTGCTTCGAGACGTGCTCCCAGCGCTCCGGGCTCGGCTCCTGGATCGGGAGCTTACCGAAGAAATCGTCCTCCTCGATCGCCGTCAGGGAGTTGTGGACGTCGGTGCTGCCCACGAAACCGAACTCGAACGGATTCGCGCCCAACGCCGCCGCCTGCTCCAGGCCCCGCAGCAGCCCGCCGCGCAGGTACATCGTGGGGCGCATCTCCGGGCTCTCAGGCTCCCCTTCCAGCGTCAGGTTCCCGTATTCCCAGCCGGCGATTCCCAGGTCGCCGGCGAATTCATCGTTTGGAGACAGGGTCGGATGCGTCTCGCTGTTCCCCTTCGTCTGGATGATCTCCTGGAGCCGCTCCCAGCGGGTCCGTCGCTCCGCGTAGTCACGATCGAGCGGGTTCCCCTCGAAGTCGGTGAGCTCGAACATCCGACCGTTCGAGAGATTTCCGTTGTGGGGAATCGCGAGCAGGCGGCCGCCCGTCTTCTCCTCGTAGCGCGCCATCCACGCCCACAGCTCCTCCGGGTCCTCGCTCTGCCACGAGGAGAAGGGGAGGACCATGTCCGCGCGGTCCTTGTCGTCCCGGAACATCACGTTCCGGTGCAGGTTGTTCCCGCCCGGTACCGAGGTCCACTCGTAGCCGATCATCGCCGTGAACAGGCCGGGCTGGTTGAATTCCTCGGCGGTGGCCGTGTACTGCTGCCACACGGTGCGCATCACGGGCACGACGATCTCGGGGTCCTGGACCGGGCCGGGGAGGGTGCCCTGCGCCTGCGCGGAGACGAGCTCGTTCTGGGCCTGCGCCGCGGACTCGCCCCCCTCCTTCATCATGCGGCTCCACCGGGCGAGCGTCGTATCGGAGGTAAACGACGGATTGCCCTCGTACACCTGGGTGATCACGCCGAGGCCCTCGGCGTGATCGGAGATCACGAGGAAGTCGAGCGGGCGGGAGAGCTTCGCCGGCACGCCTGAGGACGAGACCACCTCCTCGCCGCGCGCGAACCGATAGGCCTGCTCCGGCGTCAGCCGGTTGCCGCCCATGAACGCGTCGCCGGAGTTCGCGGTGTGGTGGTGCGTGTCGCCGAACAGCGGCCGCGTCGGGTAGGTCCGACCCGCGTACGGGGAGTAGTCCTCGAGCTCCACCCTGCGGGCCGGGTCCGGCATGTATGGCGCGCCGTAGCGGTCGGCGTCGTCTACGAGACCCGCGATCGGGATTTCGGCATCGCCGGGCTGTGCCCCGGCGGCCGCGGATGGGCTCTCGGGTCGGTCGACGGGACCGGCGCAGGCGGCGAGAGTCGATGCGGCAACGCCGACGCACGCGGCGGCAGTACGAACCCACTTCATGTCGTGGCTCCTCGGCTTCGTCGATGGCGGACGGAAACGGCCGCCAGCCGGGACCGCGACTGGAGGGACGGCGACCGAATGTCGCGGACTCCCTGCAATATGTCCAGTCTATTAAGATGAATGGTTTTCATGTATATCATGAATGACACTCGTGCGTTATTGAATCCCGAGGCAGGAAGCCGATGAGCCCGATCGATCTTCGTCACATGCGCCACGCCCTGGCCCTCGCGGAGGAGCGGAACTTCGGCCGTGCCGCCGAGCGGGTGGGAATCTCCCAGCCGACCCTCAGCCGGAGCATTCAGGCATTGGAAGAGGAGTTCGGGGCGCTGCTGTTCGACCGCTTTCCCCGCGAAGTCGTGCCGACGGAGGTCGGCCGGGTCTTTCTGCATCGCGCGGGGCCGATCGTCGCGGACGCCGACGACCTTGAGCGGGAGATGGCCGCCCAGCTGGGCCTCGAGAGCGGCGTGCTCCGGGTGGCGGTGGGCCCGTACGTGGCGGCCGTGCTCCTGGGTGCGATCCTCGGGCGCTTCTCGGATCGGCACCCCGCCTTGCGGATCGAGGTCGCCGAGGTGCCCGGAGCGCGAATGCGCGAGGTCATCGGTTCGGGAAGCGTAGAGCTCCTCGTGGGCGAACAGGCCCTGTTCCGGGATGACAACGAGTTCCTTCTCGAGCCCCTGCGTCCGCGATTCGGGGAGTACGTGTGTCGGGCGGGCCACCCGCTGCTCAATCGTGACTCGATAAGCGTGCACGACATTATGTCCTACCCGCTGGCCACGACCGACATCAGCCCGGAGGCGTGGGTGCGGATCCTGGGTGAGGAAGCGGGGGAATTCGACCCCGTCGTGCTTGCCGACCGTGCCTGGAAGGTCCGATGTCAGAGTCTCGTGGCGATCGCGGAGCTGGTGGCCAGCAGCGATGCGATCGGGCTGTTCAGCCGGGCCATGATCCGCCGCGAACTGAAGGAAGGAACGCTGACCGTGATCCCGTTCGAGGGCACGAAACCCAGCGCCGACTGGGGGATCATCCGGCGTCGAGGCCGAACCCTCTCACCCGCGGCCGAGGCGTTCGTCGAGGTGGTGCGCGAGTCGGACTCGGAGGTCGCGGTGGACTGAAGCAGCGCCGTCACCAGTCCAGACTCGATCCCGGGGCCGGGCGCTTGCTCAGGCCCCGGGATCGAGTCTGGACTGGGGGGCGCGCGGCCTCAGCCGAGCACGGCGTCCAGGTCGGCCAGTGTCTTCCGCTCGGCGTCGGAGACGGCCTCGCCGCCGAAGCCCATGAATCCGCCCTCCTTGCTCGCCTCGGCCACCTTTCGGGCAGTCTCGCGCAGGAACTCCTTGTAGGCGGCGGCGTGCTCCGGGGCCTTCGCCTCGACGATCGAGGCGACTGCACCGAGCCGGGCCACGGCGGCTTCGGACGCCTCCGCCGGCTTCCTGCCCCGCAGCAGCTCTTTCACGTCGTCCTGGGAGAGCTTCCGGCCTTCGGGCGTTTCGAAGGTGGCCGCGATGTCGGCGAGCATCGAGCCCGCCGGAGCGCCCGTCTTCGCTTCCACCAGCGTGCGCGCCACGCCAGTCCCCTCCTTGATCGAGCCCCACAGGCCGCTCGGATCGGCAGCTGTAACGGCCAGTCCGGCGAGCATGGGCGACTGAACGACCTGCTGCCATTCCTCGGTGGTGAATCGGTCCTTGATGCTCATCGTTTCTCCTCCGGTCAAGACGAGACGCGTGTCCCGTCAGGGTTCGTGGGCCGTAGTTCGGGACTCTGCTGTCAGGTGGGCCGTACGGGAGAGGAGCCAGGCATCGAGAGATCGGCCGACTCCCCCCTCCCGTTTCGAGAGTAAGAGGAGCCGGCCGGACCCGGTATGGGACGATGGTCCTAGAAGAGCCAGCCTACGTTCAAGCGGATCCCGTCGAAGCCCGGCGTGGAATCCGCGAAGTCGACCCACAGCCCGTTGTAGCTCAGCTCGAGGAAGAAGCTTCGGCTGACATCCGCCCGCACGCCGATCCCGCCGCCGAACGAGAACGAGGTCCGGTCGTACGTCGGAATCCAGGAGTTGCAGATGTACCCCCACCAGGGATGCCACCAGCAGCTCCCCACCGGCGGGCCGCTGGCGATGTTCGAGTCTGTGTACGTACCGCCCAGATTCGCCCGGACGAAAGGTGTCAGCAGGCTTCCCTCGAGGAAGTTGTACTGGCCGACCGCCTGAAAGCTGGAGGCATCGAGCGTGCCCCCGATCCGCGTAGTCCCATCCGGATTCTGATCGCCGTCGTCGTCGTAGGGGATCGTCGCATCGTAGCCGGCTCGGATCCACGTCACCTCGCCGCCGAGATAGAATTTCTCGTTGAAGTTGTAGCCGAACGCGAAGCCCCATCCGATGTCGTTGTTCACATCTGCAAACGATTCGCCCTCGCCGTCGATCGTCTGGCTGAACGTGAAATTGATCGGAATGGAGAACTGCCATCGGTCGCCGCGGCGCGTCTGCGCATCGGCGCTGGTCGCGGAAACACCCATCCAGAGGGCCAGAACGAGGCCTGCCGTGAGTGCACGCCATCGAGCGTATCGCATCGTGAAGTCCTTCCCGTTCTCGAGTGTTCGAGCAGCGCCCGCGGTCCCTCCGCGAGCCCGGCCGCGGCGCAAAGGTCGCGTGGCTTGGCCGTACGCGAAAGTCCCGACCAGTTGGACCCGATCGGGACTTCCCACTCGTCCTGGCGACCCGAGAACCGAGAGGCCGGAAAACGGCCTACGGCGTGTACCAGATCGGTGCCGTGTACGCCCGCTCCTGGGTCGAGGTCGGCGCTCCTTCGGGGATCGGAATCCCGAACCGGAACGCGTCGTACGTGGACCAGCGCGGGGTCGGAATCTCCAGTACGCGGACGTAGTAGAACGCCGACTGGTTCCGGTCGAAGTCCGGGTCCGTCCATACGGTGCCGAGCTCGGCAGCCCCGATCGTGTTGGTCCAGGTCGCGTTCGCCGCATCCACCGTGCTCCCGACCGGGGGAAGCTTCCCGTCGCCGCCCGGGCGCCGGTCTCCGGACCAGGCCACGTCGTATACCTTCTCGTAGGTGTTGCCGCTGCCGTCCATCCATCCCTTG
>JAMJQL010000191.1 GCA_023554245.1 Gemmatimonadota bacterium | reverse complement strand
GCCGTCGAGCGCAGCGAGACATTGAGCACGCGTCAGCGTGCGAACTACCTGCGGCCGGGAGTCCTGCTCGAAGCGAGTCAGCTTCGGAATGTCAGTGACCCCGGCAGGACTCGAACCTGCGGCCTTCGGATTAGGAATCCGACGCTCTATCCACCTGAGCTACGGGGCCAGGGCCGAACATTCTACGATTCGTACCCCTCGATCGTCTACCTGATGCCGAATCTTCGGACTCCCGGCCGGACTCGCTCCTGCTGCCGGTCCCGCCTGGCGCAGCGAGAGGGTCTCGACTCTGCCGTTTCGGCAAGCATCTGTCTCTCCGGCAGCCGTAACTCCTTTGAGAGTGCAATCTTGGCAGAATCGTGAGCCTGAATTCCGGCACGCGGGTTGCCTCTCCTGTCACGTGACAATCGCGGGGCCTCGCTCGAGCGCGGATTCCCGTACGCACCCCCTACCGGTCGAGCACGGGGGCCGACCGGAAGAACGAAAAGTGACGTAAGAGGAGGAATTACGATGGCACTTCCCACGCGACGGCGCCCGACGGCGGTGCTGAGGAATTTCCCGGAGACCCGATGGGACATGGACCGACTGTTCGACGAGTTCTTCGTTCGTCCGATGGTCTCGATGAACCCGACGGGCCCTGCGGCCGACTTCTTCGAGACGGAAGAGGAGTTCGTGCTCGAGATGAACCTGCCGGGATTCACCGAGGAGGACATCGACGTGAACCTCGAGCAGGGCGTGCTCTCGATCACCGGCGAGCATTCGGTCGAGGAAGAGGAAGAGAAGGGAACCTACCACCTGCGTGAGCGCAGCTGGAACCGGTTCACCCGCAGCTTCTCGATCCCGCACACGATCAACGTCGAAGAGGTCGATGCGAGCTTCGCGAAGGGCGTGCTGACGGTGAAGCTGCCGAAGGCGGCCGAGGCGAAGGCGCGAAGGATCGAGATCAAGGGAGCCTGATCGCTATCCCCCCGGCTTCGGCCGGGCTCGATCTACGTCCGGAGGGGTCGGCCACGTGCCGGCCCCTTCGTCGTCGGAGCAGGCAGCGCTAGTCCGGATGCGCTCCGGATCTGGTCCATGTTGACGCGAGGCGACAGGTTGTGGAAGCGACTTAATGGCCCGTACGTAACTCGCGACAGGGAATTCCGACCGATGGAGGATCGCCACCTCCGACCAGGACTCGCGCCGGCCTCGGTCGGAGCCTTGTTGCTGCTTCTCCAGGCCTGCAACGACGCGCCCGCCCCCTACGATCCCGGAGCGTCTCCGGCGCCCGAGCCGGTACGCCAGATCACCTGGGACTCGAGCGACGATCGTGCGCCGGCGTGGTCGCCGGACGGAGAGCGGGTCTATTACGTCCGGGGTAATCTCCGGGCGCCCTTCTCGGACCTGCCCACACTGTTCTCGATCCCCTCGGAGGGCGGTTCGCGGGAGCTGGTATTTCCCGACCTGCAGACGGAGGACGGCCCGGGAGGGCGACCGCTGACGACGCCGGCGGTGGATCCGCGTTCGGACCGAGTCGCGTTTCAGCAGCGCCTCCGGCTTGCTCCGCCGGCCGGTTGCGGGGAGGCCGGCTGGCTGTGCCTGTCGCCGACCGACACGACGCCCCCGCCCTCACCGCTGCTGGACGAAATGGCCTTGCGAGTCCGCGCTCCCGGCGACGCGGGCGAACTGGGCGACGGCCCGGGGCTCGAATTCGAGATGGCCGGCCGGACGGAAGACCCGACCGCCGTCAATCCGCCCGAGTTCCAGCCGGTCGTGGGGCGGGTGATCGTGGAGTACTACCCCGCCCACCGGCTCTACGCCGAGGACAACACCTTCTTCTTCCGACCTTCGTGGAATCCCACCGCCGACGAGATCGTGTTCGGCGACGCGCTGGAGCTGAGGCGCTGGAGGGTCGGCGAGGCGTCGTCCGTGCCGATCCCCGGAACCACGGATGGCGTCAGTCCCGCCTGGAGCCCGGACGGGCAGTGGATCGCCTTCGTGCGCCTCGATCGGACCCGGAACCAGAGCAGTCTTTGCGCGAACATGCGCGTATTTCCCCCGCCCGACCCACCACCACCGGTTCCGACCTGCGTACAGGAGACGACCGACTACGGACTCGGCACGGCGACGGTGGAGATCATCCGGCCCGATGGAACGGGTGGGCGGCTGATCGGCGAAGGACTCGATCCGGCATGGTCCCCGGACGGGCGTTACCTGTACGTCCGAGGCGGGGGCGCGATTTACCGCCTGTCGATCGATGACGGCGAGGCGGAGGCGGTACCCGACACGGAGGGGGGACGCGAGCCCTCGGTGTCGCCGGATGGCGCCGAGCTGGCCTTCGCCCGGTCGACTGCTGGCGGCTCCCGCCACGACATCTGGATCGTCCCGGCCCTGCCTTGATTGCCAGCGGGCCATGATCCGCGGCCCGCCATACCCTCACTGCGGCTGGACGGCCCGATAGCTGATCACCGGAATCGGTCGGCGCGGGAAGGCGAAGCCGGCTCCGAGAACGAAGGTGAAGCTGTCCACGCCGGCCGCGTCGCGCCCTGACCCGAAGTTGAAGGCGAAGTCCATTCGCCCGGTCCTCGCCACGGTGCTCAAGGCGGAGCCGAGTCGCAGGCCGATTCCGGCACTTCCCCCGGTTCTCGCCTCCTGGTCGTCGTACCATGCGCCTCCGTAGTCGACGAATGCGCCGAATCCCAGGCCGAAGAGTCCGAGGAACTCGTCCACCGCATACAGCCGGTGCTCGAGGGATGCCCACCACATCTGGTCTCCCACGAATGCATGGGCGGGCCAGCCCCGGGGGGCGCTGGCGAATCCGAGGTCGAATTCGTCACCGGGCTTCTGGTTCCAGAGTCGACCGAGCTGCACCTGGATCGCCGTCGAATGTCGCTCGGCCGGCTTGTAGCCCGCCGCCACGTTGAACACGACCCGCCCCGAATCCTGCGCGATACCGCCCCACTGGTAGTTGGCGTCGATGGAGCTCCAGCCCCAGCCTCTGCCGCCGAACGCCTTCGTCCCGGCGGCCGCTCCGAAACCGAGTCCGACGCCCGTTCCCTGCCAGCCGAATGCATCGGGCGCGAGCGTCGCCGTCAGTCGGACCGTGTTGCTGAGATCGAGGTCCTCGGTACCGAAGCCGTTGAACCGGCGAAGCTGGAGGTAGTTCGCGGAGCTGAATTCGGCCCAGCCGCCGACCGTTCCGAAGATCGAGTCCTCGGTCGCCACACCGACCGAATCGGGCAGTCGGAAAGTCTCGGAGCGAACTCCTCCCGTTACCGCGAACCTGAGGTAGTCGTTGGGCGAGTGACGGGTGGCCAGCCCGGCCGTGAGATTGTTGACCAGAGCGTCCCTTCGGTAAATCGTCGTGTCGAGCGTCGTGGCGTCCGGACCGACTTCGTTGCGGTAGCGGAACACGTCCTGATCGGCGGTCGAGCCATCCCACTCGAGGCTTCGGGTGGTCTCGTTGTTTCGGAATGGAGCGCCGAGAACCCAATTGCTGTTCTTCCCATCCGACAGACCGGCGTGATTGAGCAGCAGGTCGATCTCGGAGCTGAACATCCGGTCGAAGTCGAGCGTCATGTTCAGCCCATCCCGGTCGATTTCCTTGACGTAGGCGACGTAAACCTGGTTGCCGGTGCCGAGCAGGTTGATGTCGTTGATGCCGAGCGTTCCCGTCCACTCGCCGGTCGAGGCGACCGAGAGGGCGAACTTCGGCTTCAGGCTCCAGCCGTCCCGGGTCTCGACGCGGACGGCGAGGCGGCCATCCTCCAGCCGCAGGCTGTCGATCGACAGCTCGCGGAACAGATTCTTCGCCCGCAGCCTCCGCTCTGACTCGGCCACCTGTGCGGAGTCGTACGGCTGTCCGGCCTCGAACTGCAGATAGTCGCGGATCAGCCATTCCTTGGTGACGAAGTGAATGCTGTTCGCCGCCCTGAAGATGCCGCTCGACGCCGCCTGCTCCTCCGTGAAGACGTTGTTGCGGACGACGATGATCGTGTCCACCACTGGTGGGGTGGCTTCCTGGACCGGCTCCTGGGCGGCGAGACGGGAAGTAGGGCCAGAGGCGAGCAAGAAAGTCGCCAGGGCGGCCGATACAGCGATTCGCTGCGCCAGCGGGCCCGGGCGCGAGATCCGACCGCCGATGATTCCCATCAGAAGTTCCACCCCAGGGAGGAAGTAAAAGAGAAGTCGTTCTTATTCGCATCCGTCGGAGGCCGGCTGTCGTAGATCTCCGTGATTCCGATGCTCAGATAGAGGCTGCTGACCAGCTCGCGGCTCAGACTGGACGTGAAGGAAATCTGCCAGCGCCCGCTGTCGTCGAGGATCGGTGAGACCACGAGCCGACTCGACACGTCGGTCGAGAGTCCGGACCAGACGAACCATTGAAAGTCGGTAGTGAGTGAGAGCGGAAGCGTGTTGCGCTGGCTCTCGCCCTCGTACTGCTCCGTCCTGTAGAACAGGCCCAGCCAGGTCGCGAGCATGACGCGATTGGTGCGGACGAGGTACCGACCCGGTCCCGTACCGACCGACCAGGCGTAGTCGAGACTGAGCTGGGAATTGCTCTGCGCGTCGGCGCCGCCCGCCCAGAGCCAGGCTTTCGAAATCTCCCGGGCGTAGAGCGCCGAAGCACCGCCGCGCCGGATGTCATCCACGGCGTCCTGCCGCGTGAACGTCCCGCTGAGATCCAGCCCGAACCGGTTGTGGGCGACGTTGTAGTCGATGCTGGTCGACAGATTGAGGTCGAGCTTCGATTCCTGCTGGGTGAAATCGAGCCCGGCGCTCACGTTTCCGTCGAGACGCTCCCAGAAGGTCTTCTTGATCCGAACCATCTCGACGACGGAATCGCTGGCCACATCGAGAGTCCCCGCCTCGATCTGGAGCCCGAGCCTTCCGGCCTCGCCGAGCTCGGGCAGCGACCCCACGTGCGTCGATCCGTCGGCCATGACAATCTCGAAGGTCTTGTCCGTGGTTGCCGTGATGACCCGCGGCCACTTGATGTAAATCGTGGAGGCCGCGTCAGTCTTGAACGTAACGATCCCTCGCTGGAGCTGCCGGAATTCGCCGGTGATCGTATCGCCGTTGCGAAGGACCAGGACGTCGTTCTTCACGGGGTCGGTGACCGGCGTGAACTCCTGCGCCCGGGTGGGTGTCGGACGCAGCGCCGTGCCGGCCAGTCCTAGCAGAATCATGCTCCGCGCTCCGCGCCTGCAACGGTACATGAGCTCGAGAGCACCCGGTGTCTCAGAAGGTGAACACGAGAGCGAGCCCCAACCCGTTCAGCGCCACGTCGTACCGGTAATAGTCATCGCCGAGCACGGACCCGGTCTCGTAGTCCTGGCTGAGAATCCGGTACGCGAGTCCGAGCGAGACGAGGTCGCTGAACCGATAGCCGAATCCCGCATTGCCGAACCAGGCGAAATCGGATCCTCCGGTCCCGACGTCGCCCCGCACGGAGAGCCACCAGCGTTCGCCCAGGAACTTCGTCCACCGCGCTCCGAGAAATACGTCGGCCCAGGTGTGATTCGTCTCGCTCGCGGTCGCTCCTTCCCCGGCGATCCGGGTCTGGCCGAGGTTCTGTGAATAGAGCCGGCCCACGAGGAGCAGGTCGAACTCCGACGAGATCCGGTAGCCTCCTCCCAGCTCGAAGATCCATTGATCGTAGTCCATCTCGACCGACACCGTCTCTCCGGCGACCTCGGCGTCCCGGTCGGCACCGAGCCCCACGTAATTCACGTCCCCCAGGAATACGAAGTTCGGGTTCTGCGCCTCGAAGTGGCCCGCGGCGGCGAAGTCGAGAAAGCCGGCGAGATCACTGAATTTCGCCGAGACGGGGACGCCACCTCCCAGGGGAGTCGCTGCGATAGTTCCGTCCAGGCCTGAAAGCCATGCGTATACGCTGGCGCGGTACTCCCAATCCTGGGCGGCCAGGGGTTGTGTGCTCGCGACGAGCAGAAGCGCTGCCCCGAGGATGCCCTTGTTGGTCGATTGTCCTATTCGCATCTCGATCGCTCCTTGAGCCCTGGTTCAGAGAAGCAGGTGTGCGAGTGTTCGGAGGACCTCCTGCGCCGGCATTACGAGGAACACGAGCGGCAGGAAGGGCAGCAGCGCGATGAGCACCAGCACGACGACGTGTCTCAGCTCCAACGGTGCCGGGCGCATCATGCGAGCGTTGTCGAGCAACACGCCATAATCAGCCAGGCCCGACACATCGTCGGCCGGAACGGAGCCTTTGCTGGCGCGCAGGTGGTCCTCAACCGCTCCGGCACCTTCGAAGCCCCTGCCGCTGAGGTAGAGAATTCCATCGTAGCGGGCGCGGGCGAGCCTGGGCGTGAATGCGAGCAGAGGTAGCAGAAGAATGAGCACGGAGATCGCGACAAACGCCGCCACGTAGCCGCGTGACGCCATGAGGTCGGCGCCCTGGAAGTACACCTGGTCCGCGATCAGACATGAAATCTGCGCGCCGAAGGCGAGCACGAGCCAGCTGAACGCGAGCTGCGCTTCACCCAGAAAGGCCAGTCCGCCGGCCCGGTCAGGGTGCGAAGGTCGCGGATAGAGTTCGAGCGACGGGACGCGCCACAGAAAACGCACCCAGACCATCAGCCGCCAGATCCAGCGCAATTCGAGGAATCGCAGAATCGGAAGGCTGATCACCAGGTACCACCAGCCAGGGAGTGTCAGCGCGCCATCCGAGACCTGCCAGCTTCCCGTCAGCCAGTCTCGCGCCTCCACGAACGATGCAATCGTGGCGGCGAGCGTTACAGCGACAATCGTCCCGGTGACGATCGATCCTCCCCATCGGGTCGCGGCTCGATCCAGGTATCGCTGCAGCTCCGCGCTGTCTGCCGGCGCCACGACGTTCGAGCGAACAAGTTCGGCGGCAGCCTCATTCAGACGCTCAGGGATGATGCGCTCGGCCAGGAGCAGAGCGGGGACTGCGATCAGGAATTGCCCGTACGGAAGGAAATCGCGCAGGAACGGGACGCCGATCTGGCCGTCCCAGGCTACGCCTGCCAGCAGAGAGAGCGCGAGCAGCGGGAGCCAGGTGATCACGATCGACCCGAGGATGGCCGCGCGCAGATCGACGCGGCCTCCGCGGACGACTCGCAGTCCCGGCGAACCGGAGCTCACACCAATCTCAACCGTCTCGTGGCCAGAATTCGGGGACGGCGGACCCGAAGACACGCGGGGGAGCCCTGGCGATTCTCTCGGATGGCAGCCAGCGATCGGCCAGCTGAATCGTCGGTGCGGTGAACTCCGAGCTGGCCGCTACCTCGGGACCCTGCACGGATTCCGGGGAACGCGGCAGCTGTGATTGCTGATCCGCCTGAGGTTGCTGCTGCTGTTGCTGTTGCTGGGCGGCAGCCTGGTTCATGTCGGCCGTATGGACCACGGCAGCGGTTCTGCGACGGGTACGGCGTCGGGTGCGGCGATGCACTCCGCCTACCTGGGCCTCCGCTACGGCGGGCGTGAGGACCACGGTGGCCGTCGTGATTGCGAGCTCGGGACCGATGAGCGCCAGCAACGCCCCGAGGAACCCCGCCGATTTCAGTCTGTGTCTCATGTGATTCTCCCTGTCTTCAGCGGTCTATTCACCGGCCATGTCGGGCTTCGGGAATGGCATTTTCCGGGCTCCCGCCGGGGGCTCGAACCTGAACGCGTCGTCGTCCACCTCGGGATCGATGTCCCAGTCGCTGATGTAGGTGACGATGGTCAGTAGCGCCGGGGTCGCGTAATCGGTGACGACGTACTTCGTCGGAAGCAGAGGCCCGCTCTCGGGGATCCAGATCTGGAAGCCGATATCGGGGCGTCCGAACAACAGGTGCGTGCAGGCGACGCCCCCGATGCTCTCCGTACCGACGACTGTGGCCAGGTTGACTCCCTGCATCAGATAGGGGAAGGCGTCCCGCCAGATCAGGTCGCTGACCGGATACAGCTCCACGTACTCATGAATCGCCAGGAACATCTCCTCGATCGTCGCCGGCGCGGCCATCGACATGTAGACGTTCTCGAATTCGTTGTAGAACGTGACCGTCGAACCATCGTAGTAGAGGGCCTCGTCCATCGGCTCGGCGTGCCGGAAGCCACGCAGCTTGTTCGGCCGCGTCACGACCACGTCTCCGAACGACTCGAAGTCCACCCGGTCGCCGGATTCGTGTATGTCCTCCCGGAGGTTGTAGACGCGGGCGGTGAAGCTCTCCAGGCCGCCGAGGTAGTCCATCGTGCGGCGGAGGAGGTCGACGGCTTCCGCCTCGACCTCCGGATTGCCCTGCACCTGTTGAGCATCTGCCGGGGCGGCCCATGCCAGGGGTGCGAGCACCCCGAGCATCAGGGCCGTCGAGGCAAGCTTCTTCATTCTCAATTTGGTCTCCCTTCCGTTCATGAGGTCGGGTCGCCGGCTCCCGGCGCTCATCCGCCCGACACTTCCACGGTCACACTCGGAATGTGGCCCGTGAACTTCGACTCGGCTTCTGCTCCGATCCTCTCCACGACCGGCGTGGCGAGGTCGATGCCCACGTCGGCTGTCTCGTC
>JAMJQL010000002.1 GCA_023554245.1 Gemmatimonadota bacterium | reverse complement strand
TGACCGGCCCTTGCCCGACCTGCTCACCGTTGACGAACAGGGTAACCGTGCCGGTGTTGTCTTCATTCACCTCGTAGACTGCCCTCAACTCGACTTCGCCACTTGGCAGGACAGTGTTCGAGGTGACCAGGAACCGATCCTCGTTGTACGCGTTGTACTCGTAAACCAGCCGATTGTCGGCAACGTACATCGCGTAGCCACCATAAAGACCGCCCGCAGCCACGAGCACCCCGCTCGCGCCTCCACGAGGAATCTCCGCGTACGCAGTAAGGCTATGGTTCTTGTTCTTCACCGGCGGTGAGTAGGGCTCGGAGATTCGGACCGCACCCGGCGGGTAGAAGACGAACTCGCTGCGCTGAGGCGTGTAGAGTTGCGCCACTTTGTTGAACCTCGCCCCGATGTCGTCGTACAGCGGGTACACGTTGTACTTCCAGGCCTCCTCATCCCAGGCAGCCTGCAACTCCGCCAGCTTCTCGGGGAACTCCTCAGCCAGGTTGTTGGACTCCGTGAAGTCCTCGTCCACGTGGTAGAGCTCCCAGACGTCGTCTTCGAACGGATAGGTTCCTGCAAAATCCCAGGGCATCCGGCCGCCGTGGATGGTGACCGCCTTCCAGCCGTCCATATACATGGCCCGGTTGCCGAACATCTCGTAGTACTGGCGGGTGCGCTGATCGGGTGCAGCGGCGTCATTGAACGAATAGGCGAAGCTGATGCCATCGAAGGGCATCTGCCTGATTCCGTCGATCTCTTCCATGAACTCGAGACCGAGGACGTTCATGATTGTCGGTGCGATATCGATGATGTGGTGGTACTGGTCGCGGATCTCGCCGCGCCCCTGGATTCCAGCCGGCCAGTGAACGATCAAGGGGTCCTGAATACCGCCGCTGTGAACAGTCTGTTTGAAGTACTTGAATGGAGTGTTGCCGGCCAACGCCCACCCGGCATGGTAGTGGTTGTTGGTCGCTTCCGATCCCCAGTCGTCGTACCGGGCCAGGTTCTCCTCGAGCTCCGTCTGCTGGCTGTTCACGATCAGCACTTCGTTGTGTGAGCCCGAGAGCCCGCCTTCACCACTTGCCCCGTTGTCCGAGGTCAAGATGATGAGGGTGTTGTCGAGCTCCCCGATCCGTTCCAGCGTGGCGATCAACCGCCCGATCTCCCGGTCGAGATGGTCGAGCTGGCCGGCGAAGGCCTCCATCTGGCGAGCGTACATTCGCTTCTCTTCGGCAGTAAGCGACTCCCAGGAGGGGATCTCTTCATTCCGCTCTGTCAGTACGCTTCCTGGCGGGAGGATGCCCAATTCCAGCTGGCGCTGATGGATTACCTCTCGCGCCTCATCCCATCCCATGTCGAAGCTACCACGGTACTTCTCGATGAACTCCGGAGGCGCGTGATGAGGAGCGTGCATGCCTCCCGGGGCCCAGAACATGAAGAACGGACGATCCGGAGCGACGGACACCTGACCGGTCAGGTAGGTGATCGCCCTGTCGGCCAGGTCGGTAGAAAGGTGATAGCCAGGGTTGTCACGTGATGGCTCGATCGGCTCGTGACCCGCCCACATGACCGGCGTGTAGTTGTTCGCGTCAGCCGCCATGAATACGTACGTGTGGTCGAAACCATCACTCGTAGGCCAATAGGTAAAGGGCCCTACCTGGTGCACCTGAAAGCCCGGGGTATGATCCCATTTCCCCAGCGCATAGGTCGTCCAGCCACCCTCCTGGGCGATTCGCGCTACCTCCTGTGCCTCCATCGGCACACGGCCCCGGTACCCCGGGAAACCCATCGCAGACAGCGCGTGAGAGCCCAGGCCGATGGAGTGGGAGTTCCGACCCGCAAGAATGGCGGCACGTGAAGGCGAACAGAGGGCCGTCGTGTGGAAATTGTTGTAGCGAAGCCCATTCCCGGCGAGAGCGTCAATATTCGGAGTCTCGGTCAGACCGCCATAGGCTCCGAGCTGCCCGTACCCCACATCGTCGAGAAGAATGATCAGGACATTGGGCTCCTCACCTGTAAAGGTCGGCTCTTCCGGCCAGTCCTCCACCGACTCCTCGTAGGTCTTGGCAATCGTCCCTTCGAAGCCCGCCATCCTCGGATCTTCTTCCTGCGCCACCTCTTCCGTCGGCTGGCAACCACCAAGAACCATGGCCGCCAGAGCTGGCATTATCGCGATTCTGAAGAAGCTCGTGTTCATGGTAATCCTCACTCCGGGTTGTACCAGATGGGGCTCGTGTAGGCCCTCTCCTGCAGCGTCGTCCATACCTCGTCGCCCAGCTCCACCCCGAACCGCTTTGCGTCGTAGACGACCCAGCGGGGAGTCGGAATCTCGAGCACGCGAGCGTAGTAGAAGGCCTTGATCGACGGATCGAAGTCCGGGTCCTCCCACACGGTGATCAGCTCCGGATCACCGATCGTGTTGGTCCAGGTGGCGTTCTCGAGGTCCACGGTGTTCCCCACCGGAGGCAGCTTGCCGTCGGAGCCGGGCGAGCGCCGATCGGCGTCTCCCCATGCCACGTCGTAGACCTTCTCGTGGGTCTCACCGTCCTCGTCCAGCCAACCCTTCACGATCTGGATCCGATCCAGGTTGCCGCTGAGCGGGTCCTTGAGGGCAGCGACGAGAAACGTCGGCGCCGCGCCGGACGGCGCGTCCGAGAACTCTCCGCCCATCGGGACGCCCTTCGAGTAGCCGATCTCGGCCGGCAGCCGGTTGGACGCGTCGGCCGCCTCGAACTCCCATCCGCCCCAGAATCGGACCAGGATGCGCGGTCCGGTCGTCGCGTAGACCTCCTTGCGCATCATGGCGTCCCAAAGGGCTTCGCGGGTGTTCTCGGTCGCCCATACAGCGGCGTATCCCGAGGCCGACATGGCCCAGCCGTCGTACTGGCGTCCGGCGAACTTGGCCATCGGGTGGTTCCAGCGCTCCGGCGAGGGCTCGGTGCCGGCGTGTTTGCCGATGTAGTTCTCCTCCTCCACCGCGGCGAGCGCCGTATGCGTGTCAGAGGAGCCTACCATCCCGAACTTGTAGGGATTGGTCCCGAGCTCGCCCTCCATCCTGAGACCCTGTTTCAGAGCTTCCCGGGCGTACTCCTGCGGGATCATCCAGTCTTCCTTGACCACGGTGAGGTTGAGGTTGCCGAGCTGCAGCGTCTCGAAGTCGGCAAACTCGTCCGTGGGTGAGAGCATCGGGTGCGTCTCTCCATCTCCCTTGAACTGCGTGACCTCGTACAGCGGCTCCCAGCGAGCCCGCTGCGCGGCGTAGTCGCCCGTCAGGGGCTGGCCGGTGGCCGGGTTGGTCTCGTAGGGAAACATGATCCCGTTCGACATGTTGCCGTTGTGGGCCAGTGCGAGGACCCGTCCGCCCGTGGCTTCCTCGTAGCGTGCCATCCACTTCCACAGCTCCTCGGGATTGAAGCTCTCGGCCGTGGTGTAGGGGACCATGCGCCGGGCCACGTCACCGTCATCCCGGTAGAGCACGTTCCGGTGCAGGTTGTTGCCCTCTTCGGTGGAGGTCCACTCGTAGCCGAGCATCGCGGTGAAGCGGCCCGGCTCGTTGAACTCCTCGGCGATGTCGATGTACTCGTCCCACACGGTCTGCTGGAAATCGACGTCCAGGACCACTTCGGGCGTATTGCCGAGCGCGAACGCGTTGATGACGTCCATCGTCGCCTGGAACGCCTCTTCTCCACCGGCCTTGAACGCGTTGTGCCACCCGCGGACCGTGGGATCGGCGAGGAGCCGCGGATTGCCCGCGATGATCTCCTTCATCGCGCCCATGCCGTCCGAGTGGTCGGCCACCACCAGCCAGTCGAGCGGCCGGCTGAGCTGGAAGGGCTCGCCATGGCTCGACGTGACCTCCTCGCCCCGCGCGAAGCGAAACGCCTCCTCGGGACCGATGATGACGCCGAAGCCGCGGGCGTCCAGGGAGTTGTTCGTGTGTACGTGGGTATCGCCCCAGAAGACCTGTGTGGGGAATCTGCGTCCCGCATACGGCGAGTAGCCTGGTGCTTTCACCAGCGCCGCATCTTCGTCCGTCGGCACCATTCCGACGGGATCCTGGGCTGCAGCCTGATCGGCGCTGGCCCCGAACATCAGCAGCAGGATCGAATGTCGGTAGATCCACGACCTGAAACTCGACTGACTCATGCGGAGGCCTCCTCGCTTGGTTTCCGCTCGATGTTGGTCACTCTGATGTCGTGCGCCTGTCCGAGAACTCGGAGCGCCCCGAGCAACGTCCGGAACGCACTCGAGGCCATTCGCCTGTCCAGAGCTGCCCGATCGAGCCACTCTTCGCGCCACAGGAAGTGGTTCGGGTCTCCATGTTGCTCGAACACTCTGCGGTCCAGGCACGACGATTTCTCTGCCGCGACTCGCTCGAGCAGACTCTCCGCAGCGAGAAGGAACTCCCGCCGCTTCTCCGGCTCCACGTCCACGTGAATCTCGAGACTGAGCACTTTGCATCTCTCCCTTGAGGGCTCTGACGCCGAACTGCAGGGGCACGCACCGTGCCTGCCCTGCAACATGGCTCGGATCAGATGCAGAATGGCCGTAACAGTATCTTTTACAGCTGTTTACGAGGTCGCAGGGCAGATGAATCGATTCGTCGGAGGTGCAAGCCACGCCACGACATTTCGCCGACCGCGAAATATCGCGGCTGCTGCCGGCGAGATTCGAGTGGGTTCAGAGCCGGTGGCGGGAGATCAGGGGGACTGGGCCGGCGGCCGCGTGATTCCGTGCTTCTTCATACGGGATCGAAGCGTGCTCGGGTTGATGCCGAGGATCCGAGCCGCTCCCTTCTCTCCTTCGAGTCGCCAGCCGGTCGATTCGAGAGCTGAGAGGATGTGCTGCCGTTCCGCTTCGACGAGCGTCGACAAACCGGCCGAGGTCGTGGGGGTCCCGCTCGTGCGGGCGGCGGAATCGAAGTCGGGCGGCAGGACGAGCACCCGATCCGGAGACAGGATCAGCGCGCGCTCGAGAACGTTCTCGAGCTCACGAACGTTTCCGGGCCAGTGATAGTCCATGAGTCGCTTGATGGCCGGGCCCGGAACCTCCTCCACGGCCTTCCCGATCCTTGCGGCGAGCCTTCGGATGAGATGGTGCACGAGAATCGGAATATCTCCCACGCGATCGCGCAGAGGAGGTATCGTCAGCGGGTACACGTTCAGCCGGTAATACAGGTCCTCCCGGAACTGACCGGAGCGCACCTGTTCCTCGATATTCCTGTGCGTGGCCGCGATTACGCGCACATCCGTGGTCCGGGTCCTGGAGCTCCCGACGCGCTCGTAGGTTCCCTCCTGGACCACTCTCAGCAGCTTCACCTGCAGGTCGAGCGGGAGGTCGCCGATCTCATCCAGGAAGATCGTCCCGCGATCGGCCAGCTCGAAGCGACCCGTCCTCGGGCCGGTCGCCCCCGTGAACGCTCCTCGCTCGTGTCCGAACAGCTCGCTCTCGACGAGATTCGCGGGCAGCGTTCCACAATTCACGGTCACGAACGGTCGGCTCGATCTCGGGCTTCGATCGTGGATCGCCCTGGCGACGAGCTCTTTCCCTACCCCGGTCTCTCCCTGGATCAGAACGGTCGTGTCGGTTCCTGATACCTGCTCGATCCGGTGAAGCACGTACAGCAACTCGTCGCTGTCGCCTACGATCTCCTCGAAGCCGCGGCTGCTCTCGAGCTCTTCTCGCAGGTATACGTTCTCCTGCTCCAGTTGCCGTTTGAACTCCTCCAGTTCCGCTATCGCCTCGTCGCGAGCCACCTCGGCCCTCAGCTGCCCGGTCATGTCCGCTCCGACGCGCAGGACCGCCGGCGGGTCGTCGACGGAGCTGCCGAGTGCCACGTTCGACCAGCGAATCGTCCGCGCCTCT
>JAMJQL010000037.1 GCA_023554245.1 Gemmatimonadota bacterium | reverse complement strand
CTCCTCGCTGGGCCGATCGCCACGGGACCCGCCCCCTCGAAGGTCGCGGTCGGTGACCTGACCGGCGACGGCCACGCCGACCTTCTCGTTTCCGTTACCGACGCGGATGGGCTGCTGCTGCTGGGGGGTGATGGAACCGGTCGCTTCAACTCGTTTGAGCAGTTTCCCGGGGGCGAGAAGCCGGTCGACCTCGCGCTCGGCGACCTGGACGGAGACGGAGACCTCGACGTGGCGGTTGCGAATCACGAGACCGATTACGTAACCCTGCTGGCCAACGACGGGCGGGGCGACTTCGAGCCCTATCCCGGCTCTCCGCTCAGCGTCGATCTGGGGCCGCACCCCCATGCCGTCCTGCTCTCCGACCTGGACCGGGACGGGAGTCTCGACCTGCTCGTGGACGACCGGCAGGGAGAGGCGATCCTGGTTTACTCTGGCGACGGCAGGGGGCGCTTCGGAACACCGCCGGAACGCGTCGATGTCGGAGGCGACCCGTATCGGGGCATGGTGCTCGGTGACCTGGATGGCGATGGAGGGATGGACCTGGTTACCCCGAATGCCGGAGAAGTCGCGGTCATGCTGGGAGCTGAATCCGGCCGATTCGACCCGCCACGAGGCATTGCAGCCGATCGGCCGTTCGAAGTCGGACTCGGCGACATGAATGGCGATGGAGAGCTGGATCTGCTCATCGCCGAGGAGCCCGGCCGAATCCGGGTCCTCGAAGGATTGGGAAGCCGAAAATTCGAAGACGAACCGCTATTTGAGACCCGCTGGGCTGCAGGAGCGAAGGCCGTGGCGGTGGGCGACATCGACGGGGACGGTCGTGCCGATGCTGCAGTCACGAACTGGAATTCGAACCACGCCCTCGTTTTGTTCGGCGGTCAGGACGAATTCCGGAGTGAACTCGTAACGGCAGGCGAGAATCCATGGGGCGTTTCAGTCGCCGATCTGACGGGTGACGGCCGGGACGAGATCCTCGTACTCGACAACGAGGGCGACGCTTTGCGCCTCTACTCCAGCGGGTCGCGCGATTGAGAGCTGAGGGAGAGTGACTTGCGCTGACCGGATTCCGTGGTGGCCCGGCCTGGTCGTCTTCAGCGTCGCCCTGTCGATCCGGCTGTTCTTCATCACGCTGATCCCGGAGGATGTGCTGTCTCCGAGCACCGACTGGGAGCTCGACTCGATCGCGATGTCGCTCGCGACGACGGGGGAGTTCGCGAATCCCTACATTCTTCCGACCGGGCCCACCGCACACCTCCCCCCGATTCCGCCGGCGATTCTCGCCCTGATCTACGAATTGTTCGGGATCACGAAGACGGCGGGCATCGCCGGCTGGCTGTTCCGGATGCTGGCCCAGTCCGCGATCTGGGGCTTTCTCCCCTGGATCGGCGCCCGCACGGGCCTGGGCTGGAAGGCGGGCCTCATCGGAGGGTTGGCCGGAGCCCTGTTTCCCCAGTGGCTCGCGCACGGGGAAGCGCTGGCAGCGGTGATGCTCGGACTGCTCGTGGTAGCGGTGGTCCGCCGCTGGGAGTCGGTTCCCCGGCCGGCCGGGTCCATTCTCCTCGGCGCCGCGTTCGGCATCTCCTTCCACATCCAGCCGGCGTTTCTAATCGTTCTTGTGGGCTATCTCGGATTCGAGCTGTGGTGGCGCGGGGATCCGGCCAAGTGGGGCTCGGCCGCGCTGGTCGCGGTCGCCGCGCTGGCGACCAGCGTCCCGTGGGGCGTGCGCAACTACCGGACTCTCGACGCGGTGTTCTTCGTACGCAGCAACTTCGGGCTCGAGCTGCGGATGGGAAATCACGAGGGAGCGGAGGCTTCGATCGACCACCCGCATTTTCGGACAGGTGCGCCACACCCGCGAACCCATCCCGAAGAGGCGATTAAGGTCAGGGAATGGGGGGAGGCGGCGTACATGCGGGACTCGGGCGACGAGGCGCGGGCCTGGATCGCCTCTCATCCCGGCTCGTTCGCGCGACTGACGGCCGAACGTTTCGCTTACTTCTGGCTGGGGCCCCTCGACCGACCGGGCATCGCGCTTCTGTTCTCGCTGCTCACGGGCCTGGCTCTGCTGGGCGCTCTGGAGGGCTTTCGCCGATTGACACCGCCGCAATTCGCGGCACTCGTGATTCCCCTGCTGACCTTTCCACTCGTCTACTATCTCGTCCCGTGGCAGCACCGCTACCGGTTTCCGGTCGAGTGGGTCCTGTTTCTGCTCGCCGGGTCGGCCGTGGTCGGCCTGTTCAGTCGCGCCGGCGGGTCCGCTCGTACTCGTGCTCCGGAGGTTCCGGCCAGGGAGCGCCCCGATCTGGACTCGGGTTCTCCATGAGCGCGATCGCGAGCCGATCGCTGACCGCCTTCCGGTCGTGCTTGTTCGAGTTCGCGGGCTCGGCCCAGCGCTTGAACTGACCCCGGGTCAGCGCATCTCTCAGCGCCCATTTCGTTCCGCCCTGACCCACCTGGTCCGCCGTCGCCCGGCTCGCGACGTGCTTCGCGCCGTGGATCAGCACGACCCTCTCGCACCCCCGCTCCCAGGCCGACTCCACGACCTCGAGGGCGAGCCAGAGCGCGGTATCGGTCGAATATCCGTGCAGATCGACCTGAACCTCCCGTCCGTTCTTCCGCATGCTGATCACCGGCTTCTTTCCGCTCACGAGCCCTCCCCTTCGTCCTCGTCGGCATCATCGCCCTCGTCTTCCGGCAGCGGCAGCTCCACCTCTTCGCCCCACAAATATTTCGCGAACCACTGCCAGTTGTGCCACACCGCGGCGAGCCTCTCCTTCGGCCGGGAAATTCCGTGGCCGAAATCTTCGTAAACGATGAGCCGCGTATCCACGCCCACGTCCTGGAGGCCCTGGTAGAGCTGATACGCGTTCGGGATCGGAACGCGCCGGTCATTCTCTCCGTGCTGGATCAGGGTCGGCGTCTTCGCGTCCAGGATGTAGGTCATGGGCGACGTCTTCGCGTATACCTCTGGGTCATCCCACGGGGTCGCCTTCAGGTACTGCCGGGTGAACGGGTGGATGTCCGTGTTCACGTAGTAGGTCATCCAGTCCGAGATCCCCGCACCGACCGAGATCGCGGAAAACCGGTCGGTGGTCGTCGTCAGGAAGGCCGAAATGTATCCGCCCTGGCTCCAGCCCATGGCGCCCATTCGGGTGGTGTCTACGATCCCCTGTGCGACGAGATGATCCACGCCCGACATCACGTCCCAGGCGTCCCCCACGCCCAGGTTTCGGACGTTGAGGGAGCGGAATGCCTCGCCGTATCCGGCCGATCCCCGGTAGTTGGGTCGGAGGACCAGTGCGCCCTTCGCCAGCCACTGGTTCACCGGATACACGTATCCGAGAACCGGTGTCGGCGTGTCGATCCCCGTCGGCCCGCCGTGAATCACGACCAGCAGGGGATGCCGACGCGTCGGGTCGAAGTCGGCCGGCTTGTGCAGCACGCCCTCGACCTCCGTTCCGTCCTGGCTGGTCCAGCGGATCACCTCGCTGCTTCCGACCTCCCAGCCATCGATCTGGCTGGAGAAATCGGTGATCCGTTCGGGACGCCACTCCTCGAGCGTCGTGCGGTACAGCTCGGAGAGAGAGGTGGTACTGGAACCGGACATCAGCACGGTTCGGCCATCGTCAGAGAAGCGGAGCCCGTTGATCCGATCCGGCTCGCTCGCGAACTCCCTGTGCTCGCCCGTGGTCGGATCGATGCGGAACACGGGCCGCCTGGTTCCCTGCCACGCGGTGACGAAGATGCCTTCTTCGGTCCACCAGTAGCTCCACAGCGACTCGTCGAGATCGTGCGCGACCGGGATCGCCTCTCCACCCGTGGCGGGGATCTTCCACAGACGGCTGTTCAGATAATAGTCGGACGTCGTGTCCGAGCCGGCGGAGGAATAGAGCATCCACTCCCCGTCGGGGGACCACTCGAAGCCGCCTTCCGAGCCCGGTCCGGTGACCACGGGCGTGACCGTTCCGGACGCGACGTCGAGCACCGAGATGTCTCCGCGGGCGCTGATCGATGGCTCCGGTTCGTGTCCGAATCCGATACGCGTTCCATCCGGCGACCAGTCGAAGCCGGTGACGCTGAACTCGAGGCCCTCCGTCAGCCTTCGCGGCTCGGACGCCGAGTCCCCATCCACGTCCACGACCCAGAGATGAGTCCGTCCCGGGTAATCATCTTCCACGGAGAAAGCTCCGTAGCGCTCATCGATCTGCTTGCTGAGCGAATCCTCCGGCTCGGACGCCATGAAGGCGATCCGTGCCCCGTCCGGCGACCAACCGAATCGGTTCACTCCCTCCTCATGGCTCGTCAGTGTCATGGCCTCGCCTCCATCGGCGCGGATCAGGTGAATCTGCTGCTTCTCATCGCGGTTGGAGAGAAACGCGATCCATCGGCCGTCCGGTGACCAGGCGGGCGCCCGGCTCGTTCCCTTCGGAGATCGGGTCAGGCGAATCGCCTCCCGACCTTCACGCCACAACCAGATCTCCCGGTCGTAGCGGTTCTCCTCCCAGTTCGTGGAGCGGACCTCGTATGCGACGCTCCTGCCGTCCGGCGAGAGCGCGTATCCACCCAGGCCCTCGAGGCCCAGGACGTCTTCGAAGCCCGGTCCGGGAACTTCCGCGCTCTGCCCGGCATCTCCGGTCTGCGCCAGGCAGGGAGAGATCGCGAGGAAGACGGCCAACCCGGCCGATAGTAGACCTCTTACTCGAATGAATGGACTGCTCGATTCGTGTATCATCCTGTGGGCTCGCTTCCGGCGCGTGATCGTTCGTGCGAAGTTGTGCGAAGATGGGTCCCGTCACCCTGGCGGGCCAGCCGGGAAACTTCCCACCAGTTGCGGAGAGATTGGCCATGACGAAGCCGGCGTTCGACGAGTACGCGGAAGCCTACGACGCCTGGTTCCTCGAGAACCGGACGATACTCGAGTCGGAGGTGCGCCTGATCCGCAACTTCCTCGAGCGTCCGGGCCGGACGCTCAGTGTGGGATGCGGAACCGGGCTGTTCGAGTTGATCCTGAGGGAGGAGCACGGGATCGAGGTCGGCTTCGGCGTCGAACCTTCCGACGACATGCGGGCGATCGCGGCGAAACGGGGTCTCGAGGTCGAGGCGGGCACGGCCGAGTCTCTCCCCTACGAAGACGCGAGCTTCGACACGGCACTCCTGAACGGCATCCCGGGCTACGTCGCCGATCTCGAACGCGCCTTCTCCGAGGCGTACAGAATCCTCCGGCCCGGTGGCGCCATCCTCGTCGCAGACGTGCCGGCCGAGAGCTCGTTCGGACTCCTGTATCAGTTCGCCGCCACGAAGGGAGCCTGGGATGACCCGGCCCTGGCAGGTCTGGCGCCGGCGCATCCCTATCCCGTGGAGCTCGCGGCTGCGGCGCACTGGCGCACGACCGAAGAGAAGGCGCAGATCCTGGAGCGCGTCGGGTTCGTGAGGCTGGAGTACGCGCAGACCCTCACCGTCCACGCGCGCTTCGCCAACGACTTCGTGGAGGAGCCGATCGAGGGATACGATCGGGGGGACTACGTGCTGATTCGGGCGTATAAGGAGTAGGTCCAGCGTTCCTGTTCGATGCCCGTCCCAGGACCGACGAAGGAGCTCGCAATGCGAACGTTCATGGAATCGATCGAAGCCGAGTATCGGCGCTATCGATCGCTGGCGGAGATGACATTCGACCAGCTCACGGACGAACAGCTCATCGCACCGGCGCCGGGAGCAGCGAGCTCGATCGCGACGATCGCACGGCACCTGGCTGGAAACCTCCGGTCCCGGTTCACCGATTTCCTGGCGACCGACGGCGAGAAGCCGTGGCGTGACCGGGAGTCCGAATTCGAGGTCCGAAAGCCCGGCCGGGCAGAGCTGCTCGAGGACTGGAGCTCGGGTTGGGAGGTCCTGACATCCACACTCGGATCGCTGGCCGATGCGAATCTCGTGGATACCGTGACGATACGAGGCGAAGAGCTGTCGGTGATCCGTGCCCTGCACCGCTCGCTGGCGCACACGGCCTATCACGTGGGTCAGATCGTGGACCGGGGGAAAGAGCTTCAGGGAGAGGCCTGGGAGTACCTGAGCATTCCGCCCGGAGGATCGATCGATGTCTGACCGTCGGCGGGACGGAGGCCTCGTCTACTCCACCGACTTCGGCCGTACCTGCCCGCGTTGCCGACGGGCGATCGACGAGTGTCGCTGCGCACAGCGGCTCGCCGGGAAGCGGCCGAACGGCGACGGTGTCGCGCGGGTCGGGCGCGAGACGAAGGGTCGGAAGGGAAAGGGCGTCACGGTCGTGAAGGGTCTGACTCTGAGCGACGCCGAACTGGCCGATCTCGCCAAACGCCTGAAGAAGAAGTGCGGATCGGGAGGGACGGTGCGGAACGGAGTGATCGAGATCCAGGGCGACCACCGGGACATGATCGTTACGGAGCTCGAGACCCTCGGACATCGGGCGAAACGGGCGGGCGGATGATCGAGGCTTCGGGTGGGCGCCGATGATCGATCCTCTGAGTGCGGTCGTTTTCTACCTGGTGTTTCTGTTCTCGACCGTGGTGCACGAGGCGGCCCATGCCTGGACGGCGCTGCGGGGCGGCGATCCGACCGCCTACCACGGCGGCCAGGTCAGCCTGGACCCGAGACCGCACATCCGAAGGGAGCCTTTCGGCATGGTCCTGCTGCCGCTCCTGTCGCTGGCGGCATCGGGCTGGATCTTCGGCTATGCGAGCGCACCCTACGATCCGCGCTGGGCGGAAGCGCACCCGAAGCGGGCTGCCGTGATGTCGCTGGCCGGACCGGCGTCGAACCTGCTCCTGGTTCTCGCCGCATGGCTCTTTATCCGGGGAGGCGCGCATCTGGGCTGGCTGGCACCCCCCATGTCGATCGGATTCGATCGGATCGTCGAGGCGCCCGGCGGGGGAGTCGCGGGAATTATCGCGCTCGTCCTGAGCGTGATCTTCTCCTTGAATCTGCTTCTGGCGGTGTTCAACCTGATCCCGTTCCCGCCGCTCGACGGCAGCGGCGTCCTGCCGGTCCTGCTTCCGGATCGGGTGATGCGCGCCTATCGGTCGCTGCTCGCGGGTCGTCCCGGTCTCGCGTGGATAGGTATCATCGGGGCCTGGATGATCTTCGATCGGATCTTTCCCCCGATCTGGCTGGGAGCGGTGAACCTGTTGTATCCCGGGGCCTGGTACGGCTAGAGCAATCGGTTTCCGGAGGTCGCCTGCCGAGCGGAGCCGAACCTGTGTGAACGTGTTACCAAGGGAGGATTCGATGTCGATCAGTGCCGCGATGTTGCCGGAATTCGACCACGAGATGGCCAACACCAGGAAGAGCCTGGAGCGGGTGCCCGATGCGGCATTCGCCTGGAAACCGCACGAGAAGTCGTCGTCGATGCAGGATCTCGCCTCGCACCTCGCGAACCTGCCGGCGTGGACCGCGGTCACGATCCAGCAGGACGGCATCGACATGGCGCCGCCCGATGGAAGCGAGCCTCCGAGACAGCCCGCGGCGACCTCGACGGCCGAGGCCCTCGAGACCTTCGACCGGAACGTGGCAGAGGCGCGAGAAGTCCTCGCCGGGGCCAGCGATGCGGTCATGATGGAGACCTGGTCGCTCCTGAACGGCGGGGAGACGGTGTTCTCGATGCCGAAGGTGGCCGTCATGCGCAGCTTCATCCTGAATCACATGATCCACCATCGCGGCCAGCTCACCGTGTACCTGCGGATGCACGATGTCCCGCTCCCGGCGATCTACGGACCGTCGGCCGACGAGCAGGAGTAGCGGCGGCGTCTTCCGAAGAGCGGGCTGGACCAACGCAGGGTCACGTCACCGGGACCGAAGAGGAGAGAATGGCCAGGATCGAATGCACCAGACGCGACGACGCACGGCCCATCTGCCCGCACTGCTCGACGGAGCTGCGCAGTGTGTTGTATCAGCAACTGGAGGGGAAGATGGGTAAGCGGTTTCTCTACTTCTGCGGCAGCTGCCGGAAGGTGCTCGGAATCTCCCACCGCAAGGGATTCTGGATGGGCTGAGGCGGGGTGGAGCCGAGCTCCCTGGCTCGCGATGCAGGTATCACTCGAGGTGCATGAACGAAGGGCCGACCGCCACCAGGAGGTCGACCCTTCGTCCTTCCGAGACGGGGCAGGAGAGCGCGCCCCGTCTCGTTGCTGTCCTCGCTCAGGGTGCGTCGTGAATGCCCGTCGCGAGTGCCGAGAGCTCGGCCAGCGTCCGTTCACTTCCGCCGCCACCCGTTCCCGTCACGGGATCCTGATGGCACTGATAACAGGCGAAGTCGAGTGTCACGCCCTCTGCAGCCGTCGCCACGGAAAGCCCGTCCTCGCTGAAGAAATAATCCTTGTTCTGTGCATCCGGATTCAGCGTGAAGATGTGCGTTTTGACGTCACCAACGAAGTTGGGATTGTCGGCATCCGCGACCGCCGACTTCGACGCCTGAGGCATATGACAGGTCACGCAGCCAACCGCGAAGTGGGCGTTGTTGGCGACCTGATCCGCGTGACAGCTCTCGCAATCTGCGATGACCCCGCCCATGTCGTAGCGGGTGCCGAGGTGTGGATCGTGGCAGTCGTTGCATCCGACAGCGCCGAAGTGCGGTGAGTTCGCCCACTCGTTGTACTGTTCGTGGTGTCGAATGAAGCCGCTGGTGCTGGCCGGAATATCCGCGTTGGCACCGCCCCGATTGTGGCAGGTCCCGCACAGGTCGTCACTCCCGTCGGAGATGATGTCACTCGCCGCCTGGCTAGAAACGTGTCCGACACCAGCACCATGACAGGCCTCGCAGGCGATGCCCGTCTCCTCGTACGTCCCTTCGAAACCGGTCAGCCCGTCCTGGCGAACTCCGCCGTTCTCGTCCAGCGACTGCCAGCCCGTCGTGTGGCATTGGCCGCAGTCGTAAGGCTTCTGCTCGTCGACGTGGTAGTCCGTCCAAGTCGAGGGCAGCAGATTCCACTGGTTGTCACCTGACGGACCCGCGCCTCCGAAGCCCGTGATGATATAGCCCTGGTTGAACTCCTCGGTGCCAATGAATCGTGCCTTCCAGCCGTAGCCGCCGATCACGTAGCTCACATCGTTCCAGGTGACTCCATCCGGCGGGTTCGGGACCTGCGGACCGTTCGGATAGGTCGGGGGAACGCCGTTCTCGACCTTGTTCAGCTTGTAGGGATGGCCCGACGACAGATAGACATCGTCATAGTAGTCGGAATGGCAGTCGGCGCAGGCCGCACCCGTTACATACCCGCGTTCCGAGTGGGTGACCACCGCGAAGATATCGTTCGTAACATCCTCGGCGGTCTGGTCCGATGCGTCACGTGCCACGCCCCGAACGGTCACACCGTAGAGCGTCTGATCGGGTGTCATCCAGTCGTATGTCGCCCCCTGGACGTCGGTGGCGATCTCTGTCTCGGCCATGCCGTCCGCCGAGTAGTAGAGGTCCACTCCCGTTACGCCGATGTCGTCCGTAGCGTCCCAGGCTATCTGAACCATGTCGCCGGGCTGCACCGCGGCGCCCCCGGTCGGTGCCGTCATGACGATCTCCGGCGGGTTGTCAGGCCCGCCGCCGCCCGGAGGAACCAGGGGGTCATCGTTACAGGCGCCAACTACGCCCAGCACGCCTGCGAGAACCAGCGCTTTTCCCCGGCCGAATCTGAGATTCATAGCGTTCTCCTCTGAAGGCTGCGAGGGGGTCCTGACCCGCGTTCAGCCCCTGTCCCAGTCCGAAGTACGCGAGGCTACCACCTCGCATACCGTGACATTACGGATGTCTGTAATCCGTAGTACTACTGAGAATGGTACATAAGTAACATGCAGGGAGGGGAATCGAAAGTGAGTCGGTGTCGATCAGTCCTTGTAGGGGTCGAACACGTCGGACCCCGCCACTCAGGATCGAGCCCTTCTCGCGAGCCCAGCCGTTTGCCCCGACTGGCGCGCAGGTAGAGATTTCAGCGCATGCTGAAAGAACTGCTCGCCCGCCGGGTGCCTCAGATCGTCGGCGGCTATCTGGCCGCAGGGTGGCTGGTCCTGGAGTTCACGGACTGGGCCGTCAACCGCTACCTCCTGTCCGGTCACCTCACGGACTTCGTGGTCGCCGCCTGGCTGCTGCTGCTCCCAGCGGTAATCATGCTCTCCTGGTCTCACGGCAAGCCGGGCCGGGACCGTTGGTCTCGGGCCGAGCACATCGGTATCGCGCTCAACCTCATCGTGGCGGCGGCTGTCCTCTTCGGACTGTTCCGCGGAACGGACCTCGGCGCCGCGACGACGACCGTGGTGGTCGAGGACGAGGAAGGCAACACCATCGAGCGGGTGATCCCCAAGTCGGAGTTCCGGAAGAGCCTGGTGGTATTTCCGTTCGACAACGAATCCGGTAACGAGGGATTCGACTGGCTGGAATACGGCATCAGCATCGGGATCGGAGTGGACCTGGCGCAGGACCCGTTCCTGACGATCCCGGGCGATGAGTCGCTGATGCAGAGATTGAGACAGGAGGGACTCGTCGAGGGAGTCGATGTACCGCTCACTCTCAAGCGACAGCTGGCGGATCGACTCCACGTGGACCACTTCGTGTCGGGGACCATCGGGGACAGCGCCGGAACGCCGTCCGTGACGGTGTCGCTGTACGAGACCGAGCGCGGAAAGCTGCTTCAGGAGAGGTCCTTCACAGGGAGCGATCCGCTGGCGCTGGCCGACCGGATTTCGTTTCAGTTGCGGAACGATCTGGAGATCCCGACCCAGCACATCGAGAGCACGGCCGATCTCGAAGTCGCCGAGCTGGTATCGACGAATCCTGAGGCCTATCGAGCCTTCGTAGCAGGCGATGAGGCTTCTGCCAAGCGGCGCGATTTCGAGGAGGCGGCGGAGCAGTTTGAAAGAGCGGTGGAGCTGGATTCGACTTTCGCCCTCGCGTGGATCCAGCTGTTCACGGCCCGCACGCTGCTCAACGACGCCGCGGCCGGTGAGCGAGCGCTGGACCGGGCGATGGACTACATGTACCGACTGCCGGAGCGCGTGCAGTTCCCGGTTCGGGCGGTCACCTACTGGATCGTTCGCAGGGACCTCGAGCGCGCGATCGCCACGAGCGAGATGTGGGCAGAGCTCTACCCCGATGACATCGATGCGCACGACCAGCTGGCCGGGTACTACGAGGTCGTGGGTAGGAGAGAAGAGGCTCGCGCCGAGCGGGAGCGGATTCTGGAGCTCGATCCCGGCCGCATCGGGCAGCTGCAGTTGATCTCAGGTCTGTACCGGGCCGAAGGAGAGTTCGAGAAGGCCCTCGAGTACCTCGAGCGATATGCCGCCGTCGCCCCCGACGATCCTGCCGTGTTCACGGGAATCGGCGACCTCCGGCGGCGGATGGGGGCGCTCTCGGAAGCCCGTCGGGCCTACAACCGGGCGCTTGCGCTCGATCCTGGAGATGTGGGAGCCCTCCTGCGCCTCGCTTCCCTGAGCTACGAAAGCGGTGAGCACGAGACCGCCGAACGAGGACTTGCAGAAGCAATGGAGGCGGCCACGACGCCCGCCGACAGCGTTGCGGTTCATGGTGCATGGCGCACCTATCACGTGTTCCGCGGCCAGGCGGATCGCGCGATCGAAAGGCTGCGACGCAGGTGGGACGCCATGAATCGCAGCCAGCCACCATTCGACCGCGTCCAGAACCAGATGGGCGATCTGGGCACCTACTCCCGAGTCGGCCGCCAGGCCGAAGGAGAAGCGGTACTGGACTCGCTGGTGCTCCAGCTTGCCGACGAGTTCGCAGACCTCAGCGCCATCGGCAGGATGAACCTCTCGATCGACGGGGATGACCCGGACGCGATCGAGGTGGCACGGGTCGAGTTTGCGGGATTCCTCGACAGTTTCGGACTCGAGGGAATCCGCTATGCCCTTCCCTATGCAGACGGCAGAGTCGCGGAGTTGAGGGGAGACTGCAGGAGGGCCGAACGACACTTCACCGAGGCCATGGAGCAGAACTCCGAGGACGCGTGGGTGCGCCTGGCTCTCGCCCGATGTCAGCGATCGCTGGGGAACTTCCGGTCGGCACGGGAGAACCTGGAGTACCTGCTCGGTCTCGTTCCGATGCATCCCGACGTGCACTACGAACTGGCACTCGTGCTGGAGGCCGAGGGCGATACCGCCGAGGCGCTGGACCACCTGCGGACTTCCCTGGGCGTCTGGGAAGAGGCTGACAGGAACTTCCCGGCCGCCATGGACGCGCGCGCGAAGCTGGCGGAGCTTCGGGGCCGCACCTGATCAAGCCGTGACGCCCGCCGATCAGTCCTTGTAGGGATCGAACACGTCGGCGCCCGCCATGACCACGATCAGCGGGCGAAGCGTGTGCAGCACCTCGATCGTGTCTCCCTGAGCCGCGAGCACGTCCGGCAACCGGCGATAGGCATGCGGGCTCTCGTCCAGTCCTCCACCGCGCAGCACGACACCCTTCTCACGCACCCAGCCGTGCATCATCTCGGGCGTCACCAGACCCGGGCGGATCACTTCGCCCGTCTTGCGGCGGATCTTCCCGCGGGCCGCGGTGCGGCTCATCACCCGGCCGGCGCCGTGCACTGTGGAGTACAGCGCCTGCCGCTGAATGTCTTCAAGCTCGCTGCCCTGCTCGGCGGTGGTTCCCCGCACGATGACCGCGTCGTCGCCCATGGATCCGCCGATGAAGCCCCGCTGGCCCGGAAACGCGGGCGTGGCTCCCTTCCGGACGACGATGAACTCCTCTCCGTCGTGCTCTTCCCGCCAAGCGTAGTTGTGGTGGTTGTGCACGAGGTCCAGCTCCTGTCCACCGATCATGTCCACGACCTTCCGCACGACCCACTCGCGGCCGGCATACGCGTACGCTCCGGCAAGCTCCATCAGACCGTAGTAGTCGTGTCCCAGCGGCGTCTCGAGGGGGAAGATCACCTCGGCCTCCGGCACCCGCTCGCCCCACTGCGCGCCCTGGCCCAGGGCGAGGAACGCGGACGCGACGGTATGGCCGAATCCACGGCTGCCGAAGTGGACTCCGACCCAGATCCGCTCCTCCTGGTCGGCGAACACGTCCACGTAGTGGTTGCCGCTTCCGACGGTGCCGAGCTGGACGCGCGCCTTCTCGCGCAGGTTGCCCCGGTGCTTCGCCGGGATCGCATCCCAGGCATCGTCCTCGAACAGCGGGTGGTCCACCGGCGCATCGTCCGCCTTGTTGGAGCGCCCGAGCCCGAAGCTCACGGTTCCGTAGATCTCGTCGGCGATCTCGTTGAGGCGGGCCTGGAG
>JAMJQL010000036.1 GCA_023554245.1 Gemmatimonadota bacterium | reverse complement strand
AGGGCGAGCTCTCCGAACAGGACATCCGGCTGGTCTTCGCGGACCACCAACCGAACCGGCACGTCCATGCGCAGCGCTGCCGATACGAGATGCCAGGCGACCATTTTGGGGAGCGCCTGGACCATCCCGACCGTGAGCCGGAGCGGCCGCTCAGACGGCTGGCCCCGTACCGTCTCAGTCAGCTCACGACCGAGCGAGAAGATCTCGTCCGCGTACCGGAACACGAGGTGCCCCATGTCGGTCAGGACGAGCGTGCGGCCGCTCTTTCTCAGCAGGGTCTCACCAAGCGTGCGCTCGAGACCACGGACCTGGGCGCTCACGGCCGGCTGGCTGACCCCGAGGAGCCGGCCGGCCGCGGTAATGCTCCCTTCTCGTCCGACGGCCCAGAAATACTCGAGCTGGCGATAGTTGAGCTGTTGCACGGCTAGACCGGGGTCACCCTCAAAGGGGTGCCCCGGCCTCCGCGCCTCAGGTGTCCAGCCACGTGACCCGGCCGGTCGCGAGATCGTAGAAACCCCCGACGATACCTACTTCTCCGCTCTCCACCAGCCCGGAGATGACCTCGCTGTCGGCGAGAATGTCCCTGATCGTGCGGCGGACATTCTCCTCGATCGCTGCCTGGACCACCGCGTCGGTCTCCGGATCCGCAGCCGCCTGAATCTCACGGACCGTCTCGAGGACTTCATCGAGGTTCTCGCGCAGCATCGCGGTCAGGTTGCCGAGCTCGACCCCCGCCACTGCGCCCTTGATCGCTCCGCACTGCGTGTGTCCGAGGACCACGATCAGGGGCGTGCCGGCCGCCGCCGTGGCGAACTCGAGACTTCCGAGCATGTCCCGGTTTTCGAAGTTGCCCGCGATGCGCCCCACGAAGAGGTCACCGATCCCCTGGTCGAAAACGATCTCGGGCGGCACGCGTGAGTCGAGACAGCTCAAGACGGCTGCCTTGGGGTACTGCCCCGAAGCCGTCGCTTCGGCCTGAGCGACCCAATCCCGGGGGGTCAGCCGACCCTCCACGAAACGCTCGTTGCCCTGTTTCAGCTGCGTGAACACCTCGTCGGGCGTCAGGGCCGTCTGTGCCTCCTGCGTCATGACCTCGCTCACGAGTTTCGGCGCTTCCTCTGTGGCCGTCGTCGTCTCGACCTCCGTCTCCGCCGGCGCGCAAGCGGCCGCGCCGATCCCCAATCCGACTATCAACATCCAGCTATGCGTTCGCATCGATCTTTCTCCTGTCCCGGTTGTATCCCAACTGCTGGCTCCCATAAACCGCTCGATTCATAAGATAAACTTCTATGTTTTCTCTAACAACAGCCTGATTCTTTGGTTTCTCATAGGATCTGCTTATGGTTTGTCGGTCGAAGACTGGATTGCGTTTCCGCTGAGAGAACGCGTTGCGCGGCCGTCCATCCCGGCTCCTTGCAGCCATCGCTCCGAGGGAGCATGATCTGCGGACCGAACAGTCTGCCGCTGGGATCGGTTCTGGTGCACCGGGCAGGCTGCCGCTCCCGATGGTGAACGGAATTCTCATGCGCTCGACCAATGCAGCCATCCTCCTGGTCCTGGCTCTGACCGCCTGCGCGCCCGCAGACACCGAGGCGGAGCGCGATCGTGACTCCGCCGGCGAATCGTCGCCGGAAGCCGCCTCAGCGCTGGACGTGCCCACCTGGGCCGAGGACGCGATCTGGTATCAGATATTCGTCGAGCGATTCCGGAACGGAGAC
The DNA here is from genome assembly GCA_023554245.1 of Gemmatimonadota bacterium. GTDB lineage: Bacteria > Gemmatimonadota > Gemmatimonadetes > Palauibacterales > Palauibacteraceae > Carthagonibacter > Carthagonibacter metallireducens. The sequence continues at coordinate 3,792 of JAMJQL010000036.1, read as the reverse complement.
CCCACGAACGATCCGACCCTGGGCGACATCGAGGGCTCATGGCCGCACATGCAGCCCGAGGGCTGGGAGCCGACGCCGTGGGGCTGGGACTGGTACCGGCAGGAGCCCTGGGCAGAGGCCACCGGAGAGAACATCTTCTTCACCCTCCAGCTTCGGCGGTATGGCGGCGACCTGCAGGGCGTGCTCGACCGGCTGGACTACCTCGAAGAACTCGGGGTCACGGCGATCTACCTGAACCCGATCAACGACGCGCCTTCGCTGCACAAGTACGACGCCCGCAATTATCGGCACGTCGACCGGAACTTCGGCCCGGATCCGGAGGGAGACGCGGCACTCATGGCTGCCGAGGACCCGAACGATCCCGCCACCTGGGGCTGGACCTCCGCCGACAGCCTCTTCCTGGCGCTGGTGAAAGAGGTCCACAGCCGGGGGATGAAGATCATCCTCGACTACTCCTGGAACCATACCGGGATCGAGTTCTGGGCCTGGAGGGACGTGGTGGAGAACCAGGCCGAATCTCCCTATGCCGACTGGTACGAGATCGAGCGATTCGACGATCCTGCCACCGCCGACGCGAACGAATTCGCCTACTCCGGCTGGGCGGGCGTCCGCGAGCTCCCGGAGTGGAAGAAGGTCGGCCGTCCGGAGGGAGTCCGCAGCGGCGCCGTGCCCGGCAACCTCGTGCCCGAGGTCCGCGAGTTGGCCTTCGCCGTGACCCGCCGGTGGCTGGATCCGAACGGGGACGGCGACCCCTCTGACGGTGTGGACGGATTCCGGCTCGACGTCGCCGAGATCGTCCCCCTCGATTTCTGGCGCGAGTACCGGCGCGTGGTCCGGGAGGTCAATCCCGAGGCATACCTGGTCGGCGAGGTGTGGTGGGAGGAATGGCCGGAGACGATGTTCGATCCCGCGCCGTGGCTGCAGGGAGACGTGTTCGACGCCGTGATGAACTACCGCTGGTACGAGCCGACCCGGCGGTTCTTCGCGACGACTCGTCCGTATCTCTCCGCGAGCGGATACGTGGCGGCTCTCGACTCGATCGAGCGCGGCATCCCGGAGGCGCACCTGCGGGCGATGATGAACCTTACGGGAAGCCACGATTCTCCGCGGTTCGCCACCTCGATCTACAACCGCGGTCGGTACAAGCACGAGGTGAACCCGCGCGAGAATCCGAGATACCGCATCGACCGCCCGGACGAGCGAACACGGGAGATCCAGGAGATGATCCTCGTGCAGCAGTTCACCTGGCCCGGCGCACCGCACATCTGGTACGGCGACGAAGTCAGGATGTGGGGCGCCGACGACCCCGATCCCCGCAAGCCCATGGTCTGGGACGACCTCACCTACGAGAGCGAGGTCGCCGATCCGCTGGGACGGCCCCGTGTATCGGATCAGGTCGCCCCGGACGAGAGTTTTCGCGAGTTCTACCGCCGGCTGATCGCCCTTCGGAAGGCGCATGCCCGGCTTTTCGCGGAGGGCGAGGTGACCTGGCTGGAGGTGCACGACCCGAACCGCGTCCTCGCATACGGCCGGCGTCTGGCCGACGAGCGGGCGATCGTCGCTTTCAACGCCTCGGAGGATCCCCAGGCGCTCGCCGTCCCGGCCGCAGGCGACGGCTGGAGGGAGGTCTTCGCCTCCGACAGCGGAATCACGTGGAGCATCGAGGCCGACACGCTTCGGACGCATCTGAGTCCGCTGGCGGCCCGCATCTGGCTGAGGGACTAGCCCCTCTGATCAAGGCCGTCGCGGGCCCTCCCCCGCCCCGCTGCGCTCCACCGCGGAGGCGATCTCCTCGAGGTCCGCGTCGGTCAACTCCAGACTCGCAGCTCCGATCCAGCCATCCACCTGCTCAGCCGAGCGGGCGCCCACGATCGCCCCGGTCACGCCCGGCCAGGCGAGCGTCCAGGCCACGGCCACATCGGCGATCGTCGCGTCGTGCCGTGACGCGACGGGGCCCAGCGCATCGCGCAAGTCGAGGATCCGGCTGAGCTCCGGCTCCTGGAACCTCGGCGAACGGCGTCGCCAGTCCCCTTCGGCCATCCGCTCGATCCGCTCGCTGGAAAAGCCGTCGGTGAGAAGGCCGGACCCCATCGGGCTGTAGACGATCACCCCGGTTTCGTGCTCGTCTGCCCAGGCGATCTCGGCCGGTCCGGTGTTCCGGCGCAGCAGCGAGAACTCGGGTTGAATCGAGTCCACGTGCCGAATCTCCTCACACTTCTCCAGCAGCGCGGGATCGTAGTTCGAGACACCGATCGCACGCGTCTTCCCTTCCTCGACGAGCCTGACCATGGTGCCCCAGGAGTCCTCGACCGGGGTGCCTTCCAGGTCCGGCCAGTGAATCTGGTAAAGATCTATCGTCTCGACTCCGAGCCGGCGCAACGACGCCTCGCATTCCCTGCGTATCGACTCCGGCCGCAGTGTGCGTCGCTCCTCCGCCATCGGATCGCGCGGATCCCAGACCACGCCGCACTTGGTGAACACCAGCGGTCGCTCGCTCGCCGACAGCTCCCGGAGGAACCGCCCGACGACCTCTTCCGAATGCCCGTGACCGTATACGGCCGCAGTGTCGATCCAGTTGACTCCGCGTTCGATGGCGCGGCGCATCGCGGCGATTGACTCCTGGTCGTCCTGGGGTCCCCAGCCGAAGGCCCAGCCACCGCCGCCGATCGCCCAGGCGCCGAGTCCGACGCGCGTGATCTCGAGCTCGGTGCTTCCGAGTTTGCGCACGGGTAGCTGCACTTCCCTCTCCCTTCAGTGTCGGATGTTGTAGCCGAGGACGATCCCGCCGTCACCCGCGATCCCGACGGTCGGCGGCTTCCAGCCCCACAGGCGCCAGTGGCCGTTCACGATCTTCGCCGCAGTTATGCCGTAGATGGCGCCCAGGGCGACGTCGCTCAGCCAGTGCTTGTTCGAGTACACGCGGGACCAGGCGTTCAGCGTGGCCCCGGTGTAGAGGAGCACCGTCACGACGGGCTTGTCCACCGCATCGGCTACGGTCGTCGCGAGACTGAACGACACCGCGGCCGCGCCCGAAGGGAAGGAAGAATCCGATCCACCCTCGAACCAGTTGAACGAGAACGCATCGTCGGGCGTGACGTTGGGACGATCACGTCCAAAGGCCCACTTCGTGGCGATCATCATCCCCGAGGCGAGGCCGTAGGCGGTGAGGATCTGAACCCCGGTCTCGGCGAGCTTCGCATCACGCAAGACCAACCCCAGCGACATCGCGCCGATACTCGCGACGCCCACGACTTCGGGCTGATGGAATTCCTCGAAGATGTCCGCGAGGTCGTCCTTGAATTCCGACCTGTGGTCCTGCACGAACTCCTGCACGGGTTCATCGACGAGCATCACGGCTCCGACCGCCGCACCGGCGACGAGCGGATGCCACCACTGGAGGCTCACAAACCCGTCCTCCTGTCGGACGGAGTCGGGCTCTGCCTCGGCGGTTGCTTCGCTTTGCGCCAGACCCGGTCTGGAGACCGCCAGAACCAGTGAAGCCATGGCGAGGGCGATTCCGGCCCGGTGCGTCCGTCGCCTGCGGGTCGATCCGAAAGGACTCTTCGACGGGGTCATCCGGCCAGCCCCGCCGGGCTGAACAGGAAGTAGAAGAGCAGCGCCGTGGCGACCACCAGGATGCCGCCCAGTTTCGCGAGGCCCGAAGTCTCGAGCGCGATCTCGGTGTTCTGCTCGAACACGATCGGCTCGGCCCGCGGCCGGATCACCGTAATTGCGGTCATCACGAGCAGGCAGAGACCGAAGCAGACCGCCATCCGGTTGAGGAACTGGAGC
>JAMJQL010000190.1 GCA_023554245.1 Gemmatimonadota bacterium | reverse complement strand
CTGGCCGACACGGCTCTCAAGACGGCCGACGCCGGGTACCTGACCCGGCGGCTGGTCGACGTGGCGCAGGATGTGACGATCGGGATGGAGGACTGCGGCACGGTCCTCGGCCTCGAGGTCTCGGCGCTCAAGGAGGGCGAGGACATCATCGAGCCTCTCAAGGATCGCGTCGTGGGTACGGTCGCCCGAGAGGACGTCGTCGACCTGATCAGCGACGAGATCATCGTGGAGGCCGGGGAGATCATCGACGAGGCGGCGGCCGAAGCGATCGACGAGGCCGGACTCCAGTCCGTCAAGATCCGCTCGGTGCTGACCTGCGAGGCCAGACAGGGGCTGTGCCAGAAGTGCTACGGCCGAAACCTCGCGACCTGGAAGACGGTGGAGGTCGGCGAGGCCGTGGGGATTCTCGCGGCACAGTCGATCGGGGAGCCCGGAACCCAGCTGACGCTGCGTACCTTCCACATCGGGGGTACGGCGGCCCGTATCGCGGCCCAGACGCAGCGGAAATCGAAGCTGCATGGCACCGTTGGCCTGGAACGGATCACCACGGTCGAGGGGGCGGACGGCAGGCGAGTGGTTACGAGCCGGGAAGGCCAGCTGCTGATGCGCACGGAGGGCGATCGGGTACGGTCCCGCCTCGCGATTCCCTATGGCGCGACACTTCACGTCTCCGACGGGACGGAGGTGGACACCGGCGACCTGCTGTTCAGCTGGGATCCCTATTCGGAACCGATCGTCGCCGACCACGACGGAAAAGTGGTTTACGAGGACATCGTGCCCGAAGAGACCTTCCGCGAGGAACTCGACGAAGCGACCGGACGGAGGCAGCTGGTCATCATCGAGGACCGCGACAAGAAGCTGCATCCACGACTCGAGATCGTCGACTCGAAGGGCAAGAAGCTCCGCGAGTTCATCGTGCCGGTTGGCGCGCAGCTTCTCGTACACGACAAGCAGAAGGTCCAGCCCGGCGAAACGCTGGCGAAGATCAGCCGGGAGGCCTACAAGACGCGCGACATCACGGGTGGTCTGCCGAGGGTAGCCGAGCTGTTCGAAGCCCGGCGTCCGAAGGACCCGGCGACGATCACCGAGGTGGATGGTCGTGTCTCTTTCGGTTCGATCAAGCGCGGAAAGCGCGAGATCATCGTAACCATGGAAGGCGGCGAGGAGCAGGTCTACCAGGTGCCGGTCGGGAAGCATCTCCGGGTGCACGAGGGCGACCAGGTGCGTGCGGGTGACAGGCTCTCGGAGGGCCCGGTGAATCCGCACGACATTCTGCGGGTCAAGGGACCGCGGGCGGTGCAGGAGTACTTGCTGAACGAGATCCAGGAGGTCTACCGACTTCAGGGAGTCCGCATCAACGACAAGCACATCGGCGTGATCGTGCGGCAGATGCTCCAGAAGGTGAAGATCACCGATCCGGGCGATACCGAGTATCTCGAGGGCGAGCACATCGACCGGATGGAGTTCCGGGAGACCACCCGCGCGGTAATTGCGGATGGAGGCAGTCCGCCGCGAGCGGAGCCGGTGCTTCTCGGCATCACCAAGTCCAGTCTGACGACCGAGTCGTTCATCAGCGCTGCCTCCTTCCAGGAGACGACGCGCGTGTTGACCGATGCGGCCGTGAGAGGTGCGACCGACCAGCTGAAGGGGCTGAAGGAGAACATCATCATCGGACACCTCGTGCCTGCCGGAACCGGCGTGCACAGATTCCAGGACATGGAGTTCCTCGTCGGAGAGCCCCTGCAGGAGGAGCTGGATTCGCTCCGAAGGGTCGAGCCCGAACCGACGCCGATTCCCTCTGGCGGACTCTTCGCCGAGTTGCGTGGCGATGGGGAAGAGGAAGTTGCAGCAGCGGTAGGTGCGGACGGGGGCGGGGAGCCTGCCGAATCCACGGCCTCGGAGGACGTGGAGGAGACGCAGGCTCCGACGAGCTGATCGGATTCGGATCCCGAGAATCAAGGGGGCTCGTGGAGACCATCCACGGCCCCCTTTCTCACCCGGGTCGGCGTCTCCGGATATCTTGACAGTGTCGGGACGCGCATCTACCTTGCACGATCTGTCGGCCAGTGGGTCGGCAGGCAGGTTCCGTCGGGGGCGAGACGATGTCGTCCCCGCACTTTTTTCCGCGCCTCCCGTGTTCACTCGATGAACGCACGGAGTCGCGGTTTTCGACGAATACCCGGATGGGGGATACGGCGAAGTCATGCCTACGATCAACCAGCTGGTCCGCAAGGGCCGGGCGCAGGTCGAGAAGAAGCGTAAGGCGCCCGCACTCGAGGCGAACCCGCAGAAGCGCGGGGTGTGCACGCGCGTGTACACGACGACGCCGAAGAAGCCGAACTCGGCTCTCCGGAAGGTGGCCCGTGTGCGGCTCACGAACGGGTACGAAGTGACCGCCTATATCCCGGGTGAGGGACACAACCTGCAGGAGCACAGCATCGTGCTGATCCGGGGTGGCCGGGTGAAGGACCTGCCGGGCGTCCGATACCACATCGTCCGGGGGACGCTCGACGCCTCGGGAGTGGCCGACCGGAAGCAGAGCCGCTCGAAGTACGGCTCGAAGCGTTAGAGCATCGAGGGGAACCACGCGCCGCATGGGCGCGCAGGCCCCGGCGTACGGTTTTCGAGAGAGCAGAGGGAAACGACCCGGCCTGCACGTCTCGGCCGGGTTTCCGTTTCAAGGAAGAGGAAATGTCACGCAGGAACAGGGCGACGCCGAGAGAGATCCCCGCTGACCCGAAGTACGGGAGCAGCGAAGTCACGCGCTTCATCAACGTCCTGATGCTGGACGGAAAGAAGAGCACGGCAGAGGGGATCTTCTACGATGCGATGCGGAAGATCGAAGAGAAGACCGGGCAGCCGGGCTTGAACGTCTTCCGCCAGGCGCTGGCGAACACGAAGCCGGTACTCGAGGTGCGGAGCAGACGGGTCGGGGGCGCGACGTATCAGGTCCCCATGGAAGTTTCGCCCCGTCGCCGTGATTCGCTCGGCAGGCGCTGGCTGATCCAGTTCGCTCGGGGTCGGTCGGGCAAGTCGATGGCGGACCGGCTGGCCGGTGAGCTCCTCGATGCCTCGCGTGGCGACGGAGGGGCGGTGCGCAAGAAGGAAGAGGTGCACCGCATGGCCGAAGCGAACAAGGCGTTCGCGCACTACCGCTGGTAAGCCGTACCTGAACCGTGATCGCCCCGTGGGGCGGCGGGCACAACCGACAGGAACAGATGACGGATCGGACATAGATGGCACGGAAGACACCGCTGGAGCGGATTCGGAATATCGGCATCATGGCGCACATCGATGCCGGTAAGACCACCACGACGGAGCGCATCCTGTATTACACGGGTCGCCTGCACCGTATGGGCGAGGTGCATCACGGCGACGCGACGATGGACTGGATGGAGCAGGAGCAGGAGCGCGGCATAACGATCACGTCGGCGGCGACGACGGCATCGTGGGAGCGGAACGACCAGGAATTCCAGATCAACATCATCGACACCCCCGGGCACGTCGACTTCACGGTAGAGGTGGAGCGAAGCCTGCGGGTGCTGGATGGTGCGGTAGCGCTGTTCTGCGCGGTCGGAGGCGTCGAGCCGCAGTCGGAAACCGTCTGGCGACAGGCCGACAAGTACCGCGTTCCGAGGATCGCCTTCGTCAACAAGATGGACCGGGTGGGCGCCGACTTCGAGCAGGTGGTCCAGATGATGAAGGACCGGCTCGGAGCCAAGGCTTATCCGATTCAGTATCCCCTCGGAGAAGGCGAGTTGTACACCGGACACATCGACCTCGTGCGGATGATCGAGGTCGTCTACGACGAGGACTCTCTCGGCGTGAACTGGACGGAAGGCCCGGTGCCCGACGCGCTCAGAGAGAGAGCCGAGCAGTTGCGGCACGAGCTCGTGGAGGCTTCCGTCGAGCACGATGAGGAATTGCTCGAGCACTACCTCGAGGGAGTCGAGCTCGGAGAGGATGAGGTCCGACGGGCTGTTCGCAAGGCGACGCTGGCCGGGGCCATCACGCCGGTGATGTGTGGCGCCTCCTTCAAGAACAAGGGCGTGCAGAAGCTCCTCGACGCGGTGATCGACTACCTTCCGTCGCCGCTGGATGTCCCGCCGGTAACCGGACATCCGCCGAACCACGACGAGAGCGTGATCGAGCGCGCCGCAGACGATGAAGAGCCGTTCTCGGCGCTCGCGTTCAAGATCATGACCGACCCGTACGTCGGGCGCCTGACGTACCTGCGGGTGTATTCAGGCGTTCTTCCGGCCGGATCGCACGTGGTCAACGTGACGCAGGACAAGAAGGAGCGCGTCTCGCGGCTGCTGCAGATGCACGCGAACAAGAGGGAAGAAGTCGAGGAGCTGCGCGCCGGCGACATCGGCGCCGCGATCGGCTTCAAGTTCGCGCGCACTGGAGACACGCTCGCCGACAAGGATGACCCGATCGTTCTGGAGGCGATGAGCTTCCCGGAGCCCGTGATTCGGGTTGCGATCGAGCCGAAGACGAAGGCGGACCAGGACAAGCTCTCCGAGGCGCTGGCGAAACTCGCCGAGGAGGATCCGACCTTCCGGGTGAATTCCGATGAAGAGACGGGCCAGACGCTGATCAGCGGGATGGGAGAGCTGCACCTCGAGATCATCGTCGATCGCCTGCAGCGCGAGTTCAAGGTCAATGCCAACGTTGGCCGCCCGCAGGTCGCGTATCGCGAGACGATCCGGATTCCGGTGGACAAGGTCCAGGGGAAATTCGTCCGGCAGTCCGGAGGCCGGGGTCAGTACGGTCACGTCGTGATCAACATAGAGCCGACGGAGCCGGGAACCGGGTTTCTATTCGAGGATGCGATCGTCGGTGGAGCGATTCCGCGGGAGTACATCAACCCGGTGCAGCAGGGGATCCGGGAGGCCATGGACTCCGGCGTACTCGCCGGCTACCCGCTGATCGATATCAAGGCGACGCTGATCGACGGGTCGTACCACGATGTGGATTCGAACGAAATGGCGTTCAAGATCGCGGGCTCGATGGCGCTCAAAGAGGGCGTCAGGAAGGCGAACCCGGCGATCCTCGAGCCGATCATGGACGTGGAAGTCGTCACGCCCGACGAGTATCTCGGTGACGTGATGGGCGACCTCAACAGCCGGCGCGGCAAGATCGGCGGCATGACGCAGCGGGCGGGAGCCCAGGTGATCGGCGCTTCGGTGCCGCTCGCCGAGATGTTCGGGTACTCGACGACGCTGCGGTCGCTGAGCCAGGGACGCGCCGTGTACAGCATGCAGTTCTCCCACTATTCGGGAGTCCCGAAGTCGAAGGCCGACGAGATCATCGAAGGCCGTACCTGAGCGATCCGGGAGCGCTCCCGGCGAGGAACCACAGAATCAGTCGCGCTCCGCGAAAGGACCGCGGCAAGGAGCATTGTCGAGATGGCGAAGCAGAAATTCGAGCGGACGAAGCCGCACGTAAACGTGGGAACGATCGGGCATGTGGACCACGGGAAGACGACGCTGACGGCGGCGATCACGGAGGTTCAGGCGGCGAAGGGGCTGGCGGATTTCGTG
>JAMJQL010000189.1 GCA_023554245.1 Gemmatimonadota bacterium | reverse complement strand
CCAGTTCCCGGCTCGAGCCACCGCCTCCTCGTACGCCGATAGGGATGCGAGGGCTGGATAGCTCCGGTGGCTGCGGTCCGTGAGTTTTTCGATGATCGCCCGATTCACGCTCAGGTTCCGGGGGTGGGAATCCACCAGGGTTCCGTCGAAATCCCAGATCACAGCCATGGCCGGAGGCCCGGCCCCGTTCTCCTTCACTCCCTGACGCTCCTTCCTGCTGGCGTTCCCGTGCCGCTCCTCGTGCGCGAGGATAGACCGGACGGCCACGGCACGGCAAGCGATGAGAACCGGGCCAGGCGCCGATGTCGGGCTGCCCGCCGTGTCGACCTCCCATTGGAAGTCAAAATTCGGCGTCGATTCTCCGGTGGCCCGGTCCGTCAGCACCGGGCATTTTGAACCCATGGATAGAATGAGCCTTCCCGACCGGGCCACCATGCTCCGGGCCTTCGACACCCGTGATGACTCGTACGACGGCGTGTTCTGGACCGCAGTCAAGACGACCGGGATCTTCTGCCGTCCGGCCTGTCCCGCCCGGAAACCGAAGCCAGAGAACGTCGAGTTCTTCAGCTCGCCGAAGACTGCTCTGGAGGCGGGGTACAGGCCCTGCCGCAGGTGCAGGCCGCTCGAGCCCACGGGGGAGACGCCCCCCTGGCTCGAAAGTCTGATCCGAGAGCTCGAGTCGGATCCTTCTCGTCGCTGGACCGACGGGGACCTGAGAGCGTTGGGCCTCCAGCCGGAAAGAGTACGTCGCTGGTTCCAGCGTCATCACGGGATGACCTTTCATGCGTACAGCCGGGCACGGCGCCTTGGAGAGGCGATCGGGCGGATCCGGGAGGGAGAGAACGTGTCACGAACCGCGTACGCACAGGGGTTTGAATCGCTCAGCGGCTTCAACGACGCGTTCCGGAAGCTGCTGGGCAAGCCACCCACGGGAATCGATCCCGATCGAGTCGTTCGGATCACCCGGATCCTCACGCCGCTGGGCCCCATGCTCGTCGGCGCCACTGACGGAGCCCTCTGCCTGCTCGAATTCGTCGATCGGCGCAAGCTGGAGACGCAGCTCCAGCGGATCAGTGCTCGTCTTCGGGTCTACCTGCTGCCGGGATCGAATTCGATAACGGGGGAAGCGGAGCGGCAGGTCACCGCCTACTTCGATCGTCGGCTGACGGAGTTCCGCCTGCCTCTCGAGGCGCCGGGAACCGAATTTCAACAGATCGTCTGGTCGGCGCTGAGAGAAATTCCCTACGGGACGACCGTCTCGTACGGAGAGGTAGCCCGCCGGATCGGAAGACCCACGGCGGTGCGAGCAGTGGCCGGTGCGAATGGCGACAACCGGATCGCGATTCTCATTCCCTGCCATCGGGTGATCGGCGCCGACGGGACACTCACCGGATACGGTGGCGGTCTGTGGAGGAAGAAGCGGCTGCTGGAGCTCGAGTCCGCGCAGAGAGATGCCTTCGGAGTCTAGCCGGGCGGTTCGGAGACGACCGTTTGTGCGTTCAGAGCGTGACCTGCTCTCCCTCTTCCGCCACCCTGAAGCCGCGGACCTCGATCTCCACCCTGACCGCCGCGTCTGGATCGGCGGCTGGATTCGTATGATTCAGGTGAATGAAACGGACCTTCGCTCGTTCGGCTTCCGGAAGGGACGACAACCGATCCATGCTGTGCGTCAGGAAGGGGTGCGGAAAGCCGCTCATGTCGCGCCCGGGGATCTCTCCATCGGAGAAGAAGGTCGCGTCGAGGTATGCGACGTCCACCCTGGCGATCTCGTCTTCGATTCGAACGCCCCAGTCGTCCCACTCTTCCCAGCTGTCGATATCCGGTATGAAAAGCACGGCCCGATTCGGTCCTTCGATTCGGTAGCCCACGACTTCAGCGAACTCCTGCCGATGCGGCACCAGAAACGGAGTGACTGTCAGCCCGTCGGCCAGCGGAACGGGTGTCCCCGCCTCCAGGGTCCGCAGGACGATGTTGCCGTAGCTGACGAGCTGGCTCCATGGACCGTTTTCCTCCAGGAACCGGCCCATGCGCGGCATGACGAATACGGGTACCCCCGTCGCGCCGAGCGATTCGTGTCCGAGGAACATGAGGCCCGTGTAGTGACCGATGTGAGCGTGCGTCAGGAACACCCCCGCCAGACCGGGTGATGCACCGACGGGAGCGACTTCGTTCAGCAGGTGCAGCTGCTGGCGGAAGTCAGGGGTGGCCTCGAACATCCACCGTCGGGCCGATGCAGGGTCCACGAGCCCCAGGCTGACGACCCGCCGCCGAAGGTCGGGGTTGGCCCAGGCAGGATGGTCTCGGGAGCCGGCCTGCGGAATCCCTCCGTCCTGGGCGATTCCGAGGACCACCAGCCAGGGTGACCGAGTGGGGGGCGCAGCGTCCTGGCCCGGCACTTCTCCTGGCGCTGATAGTGCCACGACCAGCAGACCTGCCCGAGCGAGCCCGGATGACGACCTGCGTCCGGCGGATCTCTTCCTCATCGGCCCTGCGGCAGCTTCATTCCATCTCACCTCACGCGGAAGACATGTCCGGTTCGGCCACCTTCGACGCTCTTCGCGTAGGCGAGGGCCGCCCTGCGAGCCGGGACCGATTCGAAGCCGCGGAAGTACGGCGCGTAGTGATCCATGGCCTCCTCGATCACCCCGGGGCTCACCGCATTGATTCTCTGCCCGGCCGGCATCTCGATCGACGCGGCAAGCACGAATGCGTTGATCCCGCCGTTGACCATCGAGGCAGCCGTCCCTCCGAGGATCGGATCCTCGTCCAGTACGCCGCTCGTGAGCGTGAACGATCCGGCTGCCCGGACGTGCTCCCGACCGATCAGCACCAGGTTCACCTGGCCCATGAGCTTGTTCCGCAGGCTCATCACGTAGTCTGCCGCCTGCATTTCTGCAAAGGGAGCAAATTGCACCGCTCCGGTCGCGGAAATCACGGCGTCGATGGGACCGAGCTCTCCAAACGCTGCGCGGATGGATTCGCTGTCGTAAATGTCCAGTCGGACATCCCCGGTATGCCGACCGGCGGACACGACCTCGTGCCGCCCTTCGAGCTCGGCCTCGACCGCCCGCCCGATCGTACCGGATGCGCCTACCAGCAGGATCCTCATCTAGCCGTCGCTCCCTTCCGTCCATCGGTGGATTTGATGATATCCGCGATGATGCGAAGATGATGCCGGTTGTGTATCCGGACGAACTTCAAGGTCCGATCCCGGTCCATCACCCCGAACGAGAAGTGGCGGAACCACTTCCGGGGATCCGTGGCGGCGACGGCACGCAGACCCTCGGCCGAGGCATCGAGCATCGCGTCCAGGTCCTCGCGGGAGACCCCCGCCTCGGGCATCGCCTGTTCGGGGGATTTCCCTCGGCCACGAGGAATTCGGCCGAACAGGAAGACCGCTGCGTTCAGCACCGACCTCGGCGCGCGAGGCGTTGGCGGCTCGGACGCGAGCAGGGACTCGCATACGGCGGTGGTGGCCAGACAGCAGTGATGGACGTGCATGCCAACCGTCCACTGCGAGACATCGGGATCGTGCGTGTCGCACCGTGCGGCAGCCCTTCTCAGGGCCTCGATCTCATGGTTCGCGTTCAGGGCGCGGCTCTCCTTGAGGTTATCCGAGCTTGTCGGACTGCGGCGCACTCGAACTCGGCGAGCGGTGCGCCTGAATCCGCATACAGGGTAACCGGACCGGGCCCCGCGAGGCAGTCCCTCGACCGTTTGGCGGCCACCCGGTCTGGCCACCTCCGTGCAGTGTGCGGTAGACTCAGCCCCGAACGATCGTCCGAACCGGTAACGGAAGGATGCGGGCCATGGCGTACGAGCAGACGTCGATCGATACGAAGCTGATCCACGCGGGAGAGATTCGTCCGGGGATCGAAGGGGCAGTCTCCCTGCCGATCTTCCAGTCGGCGAACTTCGAGTCCGTCGAAGGCGAGGAATACCATGACATCAAGTACATGCGTCTCTCGAATTCGCCAAACCACACGGTGCTGGCCTCCAAGCTGGCGGCCCTGGAGAGCGCAGAGTCTGCATTCGTGACGTCGAGCGGAATGGCGGCCATAACCGCGATCTTCCACTCTCTCCTCGAGACGGGCGATCACGTGATCTTCCAGGACTGCCTCTACGGAGGCACCTACGACTATGCACGACGGGAGTTCGCCCGCCACGGGCTCACGTGCGACTTCGTCGATGGAGACCGACCCGAGAATTGGTCCGCCGCCCTGCGACCCGAGACGCGGATGATCTACTTCGAGGCGATCACCAATCCTCTCGTGCAGGTGGCCGACCTGTCCGCGGTCGTCGAGTTCGCGCGGGAACACGATCTCGTGTCCGTCATCGACAACACCTTTGCCAGTCCGGTCAACTTCCGACCCGCCGAGATCGGGTTCGACCTCTCGCTGCACAGCGGAACCAAGTTCCTGAACGGACACTCGGATATCGTCTGCGGAGCCGTGATCGGTCGGACAGAACCGGTAGCGAAGGTCAAGAAGATGATGAACTACCTGGGCGGCTCCCTGGACGCGCATGCGTGCTTCCTTCTGCACCGGTGACTGAAGACCCTCGGTCTGCGTGTCCGGCAGCAGAACGAGTCGGCGCTCGCGCTTGCCCGTGCCCTCGAGGCACACGACGCGGTCGCCAGGGTCAACTACCCGGGGCTCCCGTCGAACACCGGCCACGAGACGGCAAGCCGATTGTTCGATGGATTCGGCGGTATGCTCAGCTTCGAGCTCGCTGGGGGGGAGAATGCCGCACGACGACTGGAGGAAGCAGTAACGATTCCGATCGTCGCACCCAGCCTCGGAGGCGTAGAGTCACTCGTCACCCGGCCCGCGGCCACCTCTCATGCCGGTCTCACCCCGGCCGAGCGGCTCGAGGTCGGCGTGTCCGACGGTCTGATTCGCATGTCGGTCGGAATCGAGGGCACCCAGGATCTACTCGCGGATCTCGGCCAGGCGCTCGACAAGCTCTAGCGGGCCTTCCGGCGGGGGGTCATCCCTCTCGTTCGTCGAGAAAAGTCACGACTCCTGAGCCGAGGCAGTACTCGGCTCCGACGACCATGAGTCCGTCGTCCGCGATCAGGTCTTCGAGGATGGCTGAACCGGTGCGCAGTTCCTCGACCGAGGCCCGGACGTTCTCGCGGACCGCGCCATCCCACACGGCCTCCAGTGGTGCGTCGGGCGCCCCGGTCAGGTAGTCCTCCACGTGAGGGCGGATTCGATTGACGATCGAAGCCAGGTTCGCGGAGGCCGGCCCTCCCGGCCCGCGGATCTCCTCGATCGTCGCTTGTACGGCCCCGCAGCGCGTGTGTCCGAGCACCACGACGAGTCGGGTCCCGAACTCGGCAGCGGCGAATTCGACGCTGCCGATAAGCGAGGGAGCGACGATATTTCCGGCTACCCGAATGACGAACAGGTCTCCGAGGCCCTGGTCGAATACGATCTCGGCCGGCACCCGTGCATCCGAGCACCCGAGAATGATGGCCTTGGGACGCTGAATTTCGGGTAGCGCGACGGGCCCAGCCATGGCCGGTGTGAGCCCGGGATTGCTCAACTGCTCGACGAACCGAGCATTGCCGCGCTTCAGGATTTCGAGGGCCTGTGTCGCGGAGGGTGGCGAATCGGGCATGCGAAGCTGCTCCTCGAGGTCATTTGAACAGGGCGAAGCCGTCTGGTTGCTCGGTTGCTCAGAACCGGTTGCGAGAACATCGAGTCAGTGCGGCGCGCGTGCAACGCCACCTGTCTTCAGTGTGTTGTGCGGCGTCCACTCTCGTAGAGCTCGTCCGCCTTTTCGGACGCGGTAATGATCCCCCGGATCATCGAGGAGCTGAAGCCGCGATTCTCCATCTCGTTCAGACCGTAGATCGTGCATCCCTTGGGCGTCGTGACCTTGTCGATCTCGGTCTCGGGGTGGGTACCGTGCGCAAGAAGCAATTCCGCGGCGCCGCGTGCCGTCTCCGCGGCGAGGGCAATCGCTTCATCGGCGTGGAATCCGATCTCGATACCCCCCTGCGATGCAGCCCGGATCGCCCTGAGAAAGAACGCGATCCCGCAGGCGCACAGCGCCGTGGCAGGAACCATCTGCTCTTCCTGGATCAGCATCGTCGCACCCAGTGCGTCGAATAGAGCGCGGGCCTGACCCACGCTCTCGATCGAGACACCGTCCGCCGCCAGGCAGGTCATCGAGCGCCCGATAGCGATTCCGATGTTCGGCATCGCCCGGATGATCGGTAGTCTTGATCCGGCGTGGGCCCGGAGCGCGGCAACGCTGGCTCCCGATACCGTTGAGATCAACAGGTGGCGCGCCGGATCGAGGACGTCCGAGATCCCTGTCATCACGGCATCCAGCTGCTGTGGTTGCACGCAGAGAAGCACGACCCGGGCTGCCTCTACCGCCTCGCGGTTGTCGGCGCCGGTGGGGAACCCCCGGGAGGCCAGTTCCTCGAGAAGCTCTGGTCTGCGACGCGTGACACAGACGGACGACGGCTCTGCGATCCCGGCAGACACGAGTCCCTCCGCGATGCAGGTTCCGAGATTCCCTCCCCCGATGATCGCGATTCGCTCTGTCGATTCCATCCTTCGCTCCCATCCGTCGCTGCGGGTCTCCGACCTTCGGCGGCAATCTGTCGGGGCGCTCACCGGCGAGCCTTCAATCTGCGCGTCCAGCCCGGACGGCGAAAAGGAGCACCGCGGTTGCTGTCCCGCAACGGCAGCGGTCGCTCCGAATAGAACACAGGTAATTTCATGCTCTGAAAGCACCTACAGTCTGCGTGCAGACGGGTATTGGATTTGCGTGGTTGGGGCATCGGGCTACGGCTTTTGATGCACGTCGCATATATTGGGAGGTGGAAAACTGCTGCAGCTCGCGCGGTATGTCGAGACCGCACTCGGACCCTGGGGGATGGAGTTGATGTCGCGAGAGCCGATCGTGACGACTCGTGAATCCACTGTGCGAACGGCCCTGCTCATGGGTACGGTGGGGGCGCTCGTGCTTGGGGGTACGATCGCATCGTTCATGCTTGAATCCGCTCTCCTCTCTCAGGTGGCGGCGCTGCTCTCCACGTTCCTTCTCCTTCCTCTCGCCCTCGCTGCGACGATCCGGAGCTACCGTGGAGCCAGACACGTTCTGAACGGGGCCGCTGAGCTCGACGCCCGTCGCGAAGAGCTGGAGGCCGAGCACGAAGAAATCGCGGCAAGAACGGCCGAAATCGAGAATCGAGCTGCACGGGTCGAAAAACAGTACCAGATCCTGTGCGGGCTCGTGAACGAACGGTCTGCGGCCGGGCGGCCTGAAGAACTGGAGGATCCGGACGCCGAAGGCACTCGAGAAGCGCTCGAAGAGGCGCTGGAGGAGTTGCGACGGCGTGAGGCCTCGGAACGCCTCCTCGCCGACAGGATCCGGGAGCTGGAATCGGCTCGACGGCGAGCGGAACAGGAACTTGCGCGATTGATGTCGGAGAGCAGAGAGCGTTTACGGATGGAGCGCGAGGTTTCCGAAACGGCGCGCGAGCGCAAGCTCGCCAGGGCCACGGAAGACGCGGCGGAGTCGCTGAAGGTCCGTTCGGCCGCAACGACCGAGGCCGAAGAACTGCTGCTCGAGGCGCAGGCCCGCGCCCAGGCCCTGCTGGAGGAAGCCGAGGCGGAGGCTGCACAACTCGCAGCCCAGGGCCGAGAAGAATTCGAGTCCGCGTTACGCGAGTTGAAGATCCGTGAGGACGAGGAAGTCGAAAAAGGCGGTCAGATCATCGCGGACGCCCGGATTCGCGCGGCGGAGCTGGTGACCCGGGCCGAGGAGCAGGCGGCCGAGCTGGTGGCGCTGGGTGAGGCCGAGTTCGAAGCGTTGCTCCAGCAGATCTCGGAGCACGAGCAGCGGGAGCGGGAATTGTATGAGCGGATTCGCCGCCTCGAGCAGGGAGGATCGGCAGCCCCGCCGGCCCCGCATGAGCCGAATCTGCGATCGACGCTGACCGGCCAGGACGCCGGCCAGGACGCCGGCGAGGACTCGCGCAGCAGGGACGCCGGCCAGGATTCGCGCAGCAACGGATCGCCGATCTCCGCAGAAACCGGGCGACCTCGAGAAGGCGACCGGGATCAGGATCAGGTCGTCCCGGACCTGGTCCTGCTCGTCGATCCGCCGTCCGGTCCATTGGGCGCCCTGAGGAACCTGTTCGGGGGATTCCGTTCGAGAGACCGATCCCTCGACGGCTAGTCTACGACGGGCGCCCGGGCGACTCCATTCAGCCTCCCATCCCGACGAACACCGACAGGCTCGACAAGGACTCGTGACCGGTTCGCCGGTCCGGGTAGGAGCTCGACTGCCTGTAGAGGCGAGCGTTCGCCCCCAGATGAAGGCCGAGGATCGGCGGCGTCCGCATCTCGACTTCCGCGATCTGAATCAACTTGTTGGACGAGGGCCCATCGAGGGTGACGGCCCAGTAGGCATCCAGGCTGGCCATCAGGATGCGGTGCCCGCCATTCGACACCCGTGCCTCGGCCCTGCCTCCCAGTCCGCTTCCGAACTCGTAGTACCGCTGCACCGATTCCGTCGCCCAGCGGTCCGTGCTGGCGACGAGTGGAAGAAGCTCTGCGCTGATATCGGTATCAATCTGCCACGACTCGCCGCCAAACCGTGACAGGAGGCCGATACCTATGCTCTGTTCGGCAAATCCGACCCGTCCATTCCAGCGGTAGTCGAAGTCCAGAAACAGCCCCAGCAGGCCGTCCGAGGGCTCCTCGGCAGAGGAGATCGGCGTCAGCATGCCCCGGACCCCGACCCGGGTGAGAACCGCGGAAATGCTGGCCAGTTCGACGACGCCTGAAAAGGAAGAGAAAGCCCCGGACGACTCCGTGTCGAAGGGATCGCCGTAGTCCACTCCAAACCTGAGCACGCCGGCATCCGCATTCGTCCCGGGGTGGTCGTCGGCCGGCGCCAATCGTGCCGCACCCATCGACATGTCGCCTACGATCCGCTTCGGTCGGTGACCGGTCAGATTCGGACCCGCCCTCCAGAGCTGGCCCCGTACGAGTCGATCGAGCCCGAGGCCGGGATTGATCACCATTACGGCTGCTTCACGCCAGAAGCGATCGAAGCCCGTCGCCGAGTTGTCGAGCACCACCAGGGAGACCCGACGCATCGGCTCGCCGAGGGCTGCGCCCCCGATCGTGGTCGTGACGAGATCGTTGATCGCGGGCGGTCGGGGTTCCCCGAACCATTCCCACATCAGGCTCCCCGCGAGGGTGACCGGCAGCGACTCGTAGAAGGAAAGTCCACTCGCGCGAGCGAAATTGTAGTAGCCCGCTCCGGCCCAGGGGTGCTCGAAACCGTTCACCCGGATCGGGTTGGTATCCCACTCCCAGCCGCCCTGCAGGTTGTCCCACCAGGATCCCGGGTTCGTAGCGGGCTCATCGCGCCAGAGCACGTTGACGCCTACGGCGAGCGTGTTGCCGATCAGGACTCCGGTCAGCGCGCGGGTGTAGCTCTTCTCGGGCGGCGCCCAGCGGAGATCCTCGGCCGGACCTGTGGCCGCCGAATCAGGATCCGTGGAATCGAGAGCAGTATTCGTCTCGGGTAGCGCGGCCGTGAGGGTGTCGCGCGCATCCCACACGTCGCCAGAGGGCGAGCCCGTGTGCTCGACCTGCTGAGCAGTGCACGGGCTCGGAACGGCGATCGCCAGAATCCAAGAGCCAGTCAGACCCCCGAGTATCTTCCACATCATCCGGGAAAAATGTGGCTTCACCGCCGTCCGGGAAAGATGCGCACCCGGTAGACGCGGCGGAGATCTCCCGACTCAGGCGGCCGCGGCTTCCTTCGAGCCCGGCGTGGTCGAGCCGATACCGCTCTCGATCATGCGGTCCTCCGAGAAGGTGCCGCCTTCGGAGACGATCGTGTCGATCCCATCGACGGTGATGGCGAACTGGCCGGAGTCGAGGACCTCGATCCACCCTTTGCGCTTCAGATACCAGGTCGGAAATTCGAGCTCCTGGTTTGGAATACCTAGAATACGCTCGAGATCGACAGACCCAAGTCCGCCTGAAACGGGGTTTTTACGACGTTGCTCGAACAGCACCGACAGAACGCTGCGAAACACGCGTCGATCGTCCGATTGACCGGTCGTGGCGGCACTTTGAGCGAATACGGTCGACTCCGAGCGCTTATTCGCTGCGTAGCACCGATCGAACTCCGCTCGCCGCCCGGCATCTGCGAGAATCTCATACGCGGAATGCAGCTCGCGAAACTTCTCCGCGTCTCCGGAATCGGCGTTGTCGGGATGGTACCGCTTGGCGAGAAGACGATACACCCGTTCCACCGTCTCCAGGTCCGCGCTCGGGCTCAGCTGCAACACCGCGTAGCAGTCGAGAAATTTCGAGTCTGTCATTGGATTCTCCCCGGGAAATCAACGTTTCCGGCAACTCAGTCGTCAACCGCGTGACAGTGCGAATCGTCGTCTGAGCACTCTCAGGGAGGGAGAGAAGCAAGGGTGGTGCCAGATCTGGCTCTCGATTCAGGTCCAGGGACTGGCGCCGCGTTCCGACGGCCCTGCCCCGGAATCATCGGCCGAAGGGGATTCAGCAGCGGTTTCCGGAGCCGATTGAGGGCCAGTGAACGGATCGGGTTGACCCTCTTCCAGCAATCGATCGTCCGGCACGGCCATGTGCTCGGCCTGGATCGTGTCGATGCCATCGACAGTGATGGCGTACTGGCCCGAGTCGAGCACCTCGATCCAGCCCTTCTTCTTCAGGTACCAGGTTGGAAACTCCAGGTGCTCGCGGGGAACGCCGAGCATGCGCTCGAGATCGACCGAGCCGAGCCCCCCGGATCGCGGGTCCTTCCGTCGCGCCGCATATAGCAATGAGAGTACGCCCCGGAAGATCCGCCGGTCCTCCTCCTGCCCGCCGATGGCCGCGCTCTGCTGGAAGATCCGCCAGCGCAGGCTCTTGTGGTCGTCATACGCCACGTCGTACTTGGCCCGCGCCTCCGGATCGATGAGCACTTCGTAGGCATCGTGTACCCGACGGAACGCCTCTTCGTCGCCGGAATCCGAATTGTCGGGGTGATAGCGCTTGGCAAGGAGGCGGTACACCCGCTCGATCGTATCCGCATCGGCGTTCGGTCCGAGCTGCAGGATCTCGTAATGATCGACGAAATTCGTCTCGTTCAATCAAGCCCCCCTGGGGCTGGGCCGCTCCCACGGAGCGGCGATGGTCTGAAGGACCCGGGACTCGCCCACGATGTCCGTAACATGGAATCGGAGCAAGGCCGCGCGCGTCACTCCAGGGCTCGAAGGCGGACCTGCTGTATCAGGGGCTCCCGCTCGGGCGACAGTGTGAAGAACACCTCGACCGTGCCGCGAGTCCCGTAGACCGGGAAACTGCCCCGGAGCTGGTTTCGGGCGACCAGCTCGCCCGCGCCGGTAATCTCACCGGCGGCCGCGAACAGGGCCTCCGACTCGCTGACGAGGTCCTCGATCCGATTGTCGAGAAAGAAATTCTCGGCGAAGATCCCGGACGATTCCGCACCTTCCCAGTCCGGCAGGAGGGAGACGAGCTGGTCCTTCCTGCGCTCGAGTATGTCCGAGACGGGCAGACGTCGCGGGGCGAGGTCGGTCAGCGAGAGAATCGTGTCGACGACGGCGAGATTGACGGCGCTGGTGCCGCCATAGGTTCGGTTGTCGAAGGACATCACCGCCAGACCGAATTCGGGCAGCATCACCCAGTTGCTCCCGAATCCCGGCAGTCCGCCGCTGTGCCCGATGAATACAAGACCCGCACAGTCCTCCTGCCAGCGCAGCCCGTATCCGTAGGCGCGAGCGGACGGGCAGGAACGTCCGTTCGGATAGCGGAAGTCGGGCATCAGGGCCGCGAATCTCCACGGCTGGTGCATCTCCCTCAGCGAGCTGCGCCGCAGAGGCCCCGTGTCGGCCTCGCTGCGAGGCGGCCAGGCCGACAGGTGCAACGCCACGTACGGTGCGAAGTCATCGATAGAGGTGATCAGCCCACCCATGGCGCCGAACGAGCCGTGATGCTCGTGCGGCACATGGACCCATTTCTGGTCGAGCCACGCATATCCCAGGGCGAGCCGGTCCGCGTCCGCGCGCTCGTATTCCCACACGGTAGAGGTCATCCCGAGCGGCTCGAAGATCTTCGCGCGCGAGTATGCCGGCAGAGATTCGCCGGAGACGGCCTCCACGATCTGTCCCAGTAGTGCGAATCCGAGGTTGCTGTACTCGTAGGTCACGCCCGGAGCGTTCGAGAAGGAGACGCCCTCGGTGAGCATGCCCCTCAGCATGGCGTCCGACTCGGCGAGCTGGCGGTCGCCCCACGGATTGTCCTCCGGAAATCCCGCCGAATGGGTGAGCAGGTGCCGTATCGTGATCTCCGGCGCATCGGTGGTGAGGAGCTCGAGGGCGTCAGCCTCGGGAATGTAGCGCGAAATCGGATCGTCGAGCCGCAGCTTCCCTTCGTCGCGCAGTTGCAGGATCGCCATGGCCGTGATGCTCTTGCTCATCGAGGCAATCCGGAACAGCGACCCGGGTGTCACGGGCAGGTCGCGCGCGAGATTCGCGGTTCCGAATCCGCTCGAATAGACCAGATCACCATCGAGGACCACGCCATAGGAAAGTCCCGGCAGATGCTCGCGCTCCGCCCAGGCACGGAAGATCGAGTCCACCGCAGGCTGCGTCGCTCGGACCCGCATCGCTCGATCGGCGTTGTTCAGGCTCGGAAGTCCCCAGACCGGACCGTAGCGTTCGTACAGGTCCCGCGTCAGCTGGACGAGCACCGGGTCGCGAGCCGACCCGATCCACTGCGCGATAGCAGTCAGTTCGGGAGGAGCCATTGCAGTGCACCCCGCGGTCGTGTCCTCCGGTCCCGTCCAGTTGTGCAGGAAGATGCAGGAGCCGCCTCCCGGCCGGGGGTCTCCCCAGTTGTGCTCCACCACGATCCCGGTCTCGTACGCGGCTCCCACCTCACGCATTCTCTCGGACGAATCCCAGTCCACCGCCGAGACCTCGCTACGTCTCACGAGGTGGTTGTAGTGATCCGAGTCCCCGTCATCCACGCACTCGAGGTCGTCGGTCACCTGCACGTACGGAAAGTCGAAATCTCCGGCCTCACCGGGCGGAGCGAAGCCGAATACGGAGCTGAGCCGGTATACGCCGGCCGGACTCTTCCCGTCCCCTTCGCGCTTTCGGGGCATGGAACCCGCGTCGAAGTCGTGAATTCCCATCCCGATACCGAGCCCGTTTCGACCCAACGTCACGGCTGTCGGTCTTCCCACTGGCTGCCAGCCCTCGCCCTCTCCCGCCCGCTCGAATCGCCTCAATGTCCCGTATGGCGACTCGGGCGACTCCGCCAGCACCAGGATCAACTGGGTCGAGGAAGCCGGCACCGGAGACTCGACCCGCTGCTGGGCGTCGGCCGGACCGGCGCCAATTAGCGCAGAGAGCAGGAGAATCGGAAACAGGAAGCGCGCGCGCATCACGGCCGGGTCAACGGGGGCCCCGTGATCTCGATCAACTCCACCGGTGCTCCGTCGTCTACAACGAATGCGACCCGGACTCCGGGAGGCAGTGCTCACGGCGGCGGAACTTGGAAGTCGGGATCCAATGTGGTGGTAGTTCAGCATCGAATTCCGTCACGTGCCCTGGTAGAAAGTGTAGATACGCCGGGGTATCGCTTCGGTCGCTTCGAGCAGTTCGGCAGACGGCGTCCCGAACAGGTCCACCTTCATCACGCAGGTGTCCAGAAGCTCGCCAAAGGTCTCGCCCAGATTCGCGAGGTGTTCGAGAAGCGCATCGGAACTGTCGTAGCGCTCCAGCATGATGCACTTGGTCTCATCCTCGTTCAGGAACCACTCGTACTGAAGCGTTCTGGTATCCTTCGTTCGAACCGTCTGGAGGCACGCGGCAGCCACCTTCTTGAAGTCTTCCAGTCGGCCATCCTTGATGTCGCAGCGTACGGAAAGTCTCAGCTCGCTCATGGGTTGACCTCTCCTCTCAGGTGATCCGACTTTGAATGCTCTCTCGAAAATACCGCCCCGTGCGGCCTCGCGGGCCCCGCAGTTCCATGTGGCCAGGAAATCCGGTCGAAGCTCACACCCGGTCTGTCCGCGCCGGGGTCACGGAATGTCGGATCGAGGCTGAGCTCGCCCGTAGCCGGGTCCAGACGGATGACGAGCACGCGGTACAGGGTCTCCCCCGGCCCGCTGGTGAGAACGATCCGATCGCCCTCCGGCTCGATCGAAATCCAGTGCGGCCACCAGTCCCCCTCGAGTGTCATGCGATCCACTTCCACGGGACGAGTCGGATCCGAGATGTCCAGCGACACGAGAGCCGATCCCGTCGAGTGCGCATACGTCTGTATCCAGTAGCCACCGCGAGTGAGCGGAATACCGCACTCATCGGTGTCGTAGGTCGCCCAGGGCAGCGTGTAGACCAGCTCGGCACCCGGCGCGTCCGTGTCGAGGCCATGGAGCAGGTACATGGAGCAGCTGAACGTCGTGAGGATCGCGGTCGCGCTGTCCGGCAGCAGTCGGACCTCGGCCGGGTCCCGGTGCTCGTGGCCGCTCGGCCCGGGCGGGAGCGGAACGGTCTTCAGGAGCGTCAGGTCGCTGAGCCCCCACACCTGGAAAGATGTGCCGTTCGCCTCCATCCGCATGTCGGTGGTGGTGCTCACGGCCCGATCGATGGATGGAATCGGAGTCACGCTGTAGGCCCGGAGCTCGGGATCGACGGGGTCGGCCGCATCCGCGCTCCGAACCAGGCGGCCGGCCGGATCGAGCTCGACGAGTCCCCCGGCGATCTCGTTCCCTTCCCCCTTCGTCTGGAAGGTGACGAGCACGTTGCCGTCAGGGAGACGTTCGAAAGTGTGCGGGTATGTGAACTCGCCCATCTCGCGGAACGAGCCTGCGAGTCGCGGCTCGAGCGGATCGGAAAGGTCGATGAGGAAGCTCGCCCCCGCCGTGAACGCATTCACGTACAGTGTGTCGCCGGGCGGCATCACGTGTTCCGAGTGGTGCGCTCCACCCTTGAGTCCGACCGGAAGTGTCGCCACGATCTCACCGTACGCCCCCGACTCCGGGTCAGCGTCGATCACCGCCAGAAAGTCGCTGTCCCCTTCCCTCTCCGCGCCGGCCCAGACGTAGAGGTATCGACTTCGATCAGCCTTGGACGGCTGGAATCGACCCGTTTGCAGGAAGTGCACGACCTCCTCGGCGACGTCGGGGCGGTTCATGATGAAGGTGTGACTCGCGGGTATGACCCGGAAATCAGCGGCCCCTTCCACTCGCGCGTTCTCGACCGCGACCTTGCCATCATCGGGTCCCGGAATGAGCCACGAGCCGATCGGGTCCAGGCTCCGGTCTCCCGTGATGATTCCGAGCTCGAATCGTACGGGAGGGAGTTGATCGGCAATACCGCCCGCGTCCGTACCCAACCGGACGCCCGCGGGCCCGAGTATTGCTCTGAGCACCGGCGTATCGGCAAATGCATCGACGATCTCGCTGCCCTGGTTCGGAGGGCTGAGCATCACGACTCGTCCCAGGTGCGGCTCCTCGCGCCGAGCCAGCAGCGCTCGTACGAGGACACCGCCCATCGAATGGGTGACGAAATGGACTGAGTCCTCCGCGTTGCGGCAGCAGCGCCCGAGCTCTGCCTCGAGGCGGTCCACGAGATCCTCGATCGGCTCCGAGCGCGAGGGGTAGCCGAAATTCACGACCCGGTACCCGGCACCTTCGAGACGTTCGGCAAGCAGCGCCATCGACGCAGGAGTCCGGCCGAGGCCATGTACGACCACCACGGTCTCCGCACCCTCCGGTGGTTCCGGCGAGCACCCCGGGATATTGAGAAGGAGAAGGAGACACGCCCATCGCGTGGATCGCGGAGTCAGCCGACTGAGGACCCGTTGTCTCACGCGGGCTCTGGAGCGGTCGCTGGTTGCCATGGTGTGGACCTCGATTCATCAGCCCGGTGCCCACGCGCCCCGCGGCGGCAGTACGAATCCTCAATCTGCTCTTGCCGGGCGCCCTTTCTCAACCCGACAGATCACGATTACGGACGCCGGCATGACAACTGCTCTTTACATTCTGTATAGTTTACTTTACCTTCCGGCATGAAGAAGTCCCACGAAATCCGCAACCACGTACGCCGCCACCGTCGGCGCCATTCCGACATGACCCAGCAGGAGCTCGCCGAGCAGGTCGGCGTCACCCGGCAGACGATCGTCTCGATCGAGAAGGGGAAGTACAACCCGTCCGTGGGGCTGGCGATTCGGCTGGCGAAGGCATTCGGAGTATCCGTGGAGGAGCTGTTCGAGATTGACCCGGAGACCGGCGATGAGTGAGCAGACGACAGATCGGATTCGACCCTCGATGACAGGCGTCGTGGCTGGAGGCCTCGTGGTACTCGGAGTGGTCCTCTGGATGCTCGTCAACAAGGGCCTGCTGATCGTGGCCGGACTGGGAGCTTTCGGGCCGGGGATACTCAGGGAACTGGGCTGGCTCGACGACCACGACGAGTTCCAGCGACAGGCGGCTCACCGGGCAGGATATCATGCCTGGCTCGTCGGAGGCCTCGCGGCTGTCGTGATTCTCTCGGCGCTCCAGTGGGGCAAGCCCGGGGCGGACGTGTCGATCGAGTGGCTCGGGCTGGTGCTGGCGCTGATGTGGCTTACCTGGCTGTTCAGCTCGCTGCTGTCCTACTGGGGTGCGATCAGGACGACCCGGGTCATGCTGCTCGTGTTCGGCTCATTCTGGCTCCTGTTCGGAATCGCCACGATCATCAGCGAAGCCGTCGATGCCTCCGGCTCATTCGACCTCGGCGGCACCTTGCTCGGGGTCCTGGCCGGTATATCCATAATCGGCCCGTTCTTCCTCGGCGCCTGGGCCGTGCCCCGGTGGCCGAGGATCACGGGTTCCGTCCTGATCGCCATCGCTCTGCTGTTCTCATGGAGATTCGGACCGTGGGGCATGGAAGACTGGTCCACACAACTTCTGACCTTGACCCTGCTCGCCCTGCCCCTGTTCGCGTGCGGGATCGCGCTCGTGGCCAGATCGACTGCTGAGACTTGATCGGCCCGCCGCTCACAGCACCAGCCTTCGTACCGCGAGCCAGAACAGCGGCAGCGCGGCGATCAGGGTGTAGACGGGCGCAGCGAGGCTCAGTCTTCCGGCTCGCAGTTCCCTGACGCATTCGAACACGCCTGCCACAACGATCGCGAAGCTGATGATGGCGGGTCCCAGCAGGAGCGGGGCCGCGGCCCACGCGCCCCAGCCGTCATACCTCCGGAGCCACGCTTCCGTGGCGCCGAGCAGGATCAACGGTACCCAGCAGAGCCAGCGGAGTCCGATCATGCAGCCGCTCTCAGTCCGATGAGATGGATCGACGGATCGTCTGAACCTCCTCGTCCAGACGCTGCAGAAAGCGTGACCGATCCCGCTTCTCGAGAGGCGGGGGTCCACCGGCGAACTCGCCGCCCGCACGCAGGTCGGCCAGCAATTCCCGGGTCGCCAGTGCCGCGCCTATGTTCTCGGCGTCGAACGGCCGTCCCGTCGGACCGAGTACGCGCGCACCGACTTCCAGGCAACGAGCGGCGAGAGGGATATCGGCCGTGATCACGATATCCCCTGTGCCCGCTCGCTCCGCGATCCAGTCGTCAGCAGCATCGAAGCCATCCGTGACTACCTCGATCGAGATCCGCGGATCGTCGGGAACGCGCATCCACGAATTCGCCACGACTATCACCTCGAGTCCGTATCGACCGGCGACGCGATAGACCTCATTCTTCACGGGACAGGCATCCGCATCGACGTAGATGTCAAGCACCGCTGGCCGACCTCCTCGCCTGCAGCCTCACAGGCCGTCTGGTTCGTAGACCTCACCTTCGAGATCTTCCAGCTTCCGCTGGAAGAAGGCTCGCGCATCCTGGACGGCCTGATTGTAGACCTGCGGTCCGAGCGCACCGAGGAAGAAGTCCAGCACCTGCGCCGAGCGGAAGGCACTGAGCTCCTCATCGAACGACTCGCGGTAGAACGTCTGCAGGTCGGACACCAGTCGGGCCCGCCTGTCCTCAGCCAGATCGAGAGCCATATTCCGGCGGTGTCTCCAGGAAGTATCAGATACCAGGGCCGACGCGGTCGAGCTTCACTGCCGTGCCCGGTACCGACCCACGTTGCTAAGCCCAGACCCATCGCCTTCGAGATTCCCTCGTCATCGATGACCGGAAACACCCTCTGTTCGACGAGGTCGGCCCAGGCGTAGACGTAGCTGCTGATGGCCACGGGATCATCGCTTTCCATCAGCGAGAATCCTTCGCCGGTGCCCATGGCGTGCCAGCGACCGATCATCTTCACGCCGGCGGGGATCTCCGGCGGGGCGTTGGAGAACCTCGCGACGGCTTCCTCGAGGTGCTCTTCTTTGATCTTCCAGTGTGTTACGTAAAGCATTCGGCTCTCCGATTCGTGGGGGTATTGCCGCCCGCCGCTTCGCCTGTCAACCATGCGGCCACGGCCAGTAAAGCCCGATCGAGGACCGCCGGTCAAGCCCGCGGTCCGGGCGCGGGCCGAGACGAGGCAAGACACGGGTCCCTGTGGGTCGCTTTCCCTAAGGGCTCTCCCTCTCAAAGCGAAACTGGTTTCTCCGGATCGGCGCGCTTGAACCGACATACTGCACGTTCTTCGTGATCGTGAGTCTGCTGCCACGGCGCTCCAACGTCGTTTCGATCCTGGCGGGCTGGTCGTCATCCATCCCATCTCTGGCCAGGACCACCCTCAGGCTCTGACGGGAGAGATCCACCTCGCGCTCGAGGACCGCCCAGCTGTCGCCGAAAAAGACACCGTCGGCGGTCTCATGGAACCTGTCTCTTCCCTCCACGATGCTTCCATCCGGCTCCTCGAAGAAATACGACAGGTCGAGACCCTTACCGTCTTCGGCGAAGTCCGCCACAAGCCGAGTCGGGAGTTTTACGAGAGTCTCATTATCGGAGTAGTCCAGATACTCGAGCTCTCCGACCCAGCGTCCGAGGAGCAGAGCCTCGAAGGATCCGGTCTCCTGTGCCATCACCCGATTCGCCGTCCAGTACGAGAGGAAGTCCCGCCCGAGTGAATGAGTCATGCCCTCCATTCGCCCATCCCGAAGAACCCCGCTGTGATGGTAGGGTCCCGATCCATCGGCCGTGACGAACGCGAACCGGACCGCGCGCCAGTCGAGGTTCAACCTGCCTTCTTCGATTGCAGTCCCGTAGAAACTGCCAGTGAATCCGGACTCATCCGCGGTTGTCACTACGAATTCCTGCAGGTAGGGCTCGGCATCCGGCGTCGGGCGGAGATCTACCTCCCAGGTTCCGATCAAGTCGGCAGGATCCGGCCGTGGCGCGTCCTGAGCTGAAGCTGGCGTCGCTGAAATCAGCACGACGGCAATCACCGATACGATGCGCTTCAGACAGCGGACTCGGCGCATTTCAGGCCTCCGGTTCGTCGAGGTCGGAAATCAGGACATTGCTGGCGAGGTCGTCGTGAAGACGCGCCAGGAGACTGTCATCGGGAAGCTTTCCGATCGCCCGCTCCATCTTCTTGAATGCGCGCGGGCTCGGGTAACCGAGGTGTGCGACGGGGTCGCCCGGAGAGACCGCCGGGAGGGTCGTCATGCCGAGCACGATCGCTCGCTTCGGCGCCTTGAGCGTGTAGAGATCCTCTCCGGACAGGCTGGTGTTGGTGGCGAGCGGCTGGCCCTTGTCCACCGGATCCCCGGGATGAACGTGAAATTTCAGGAAGCCGCCCCGCTCCGCCCGGATCCACTTCGTATCCTCCACGACCACCCGGAATTCCGGCTCGACGATCTCTCCCTCGATCATCTGCAGGCCCACCAGAACGTTGCGGATTCCCCGGAGGGTGTATTCGACCACCGACGGCTCGACTTTCCAGACCTCGCCTGCCTCGACCAGCATCGTGGCGCACCCGGCCTGGACCGCCGAGCGGCGCAGGCTCCCGACCGGACCCGGGGAGTTGATGATCAACTCGGCCCCGAAGAGGGTCGCGAGTCGGGCGGTTGCCTCCTGGTCCATGTCGGCGCGGATGTTCGGATAGTTGGTTCTCCGGACAGCGGCCGTGTGCAAGTCGATCCCGTAGTCACAGCGTGCCACGATGTTGTCGAAGATCACGCGGGCGAGTCGACTCGTCAGGCTGCCGCGCCTCAGGCCCGGATACGAGCGATTGAGATCGCGTCGATCGGGCGAGTAGCGCGACAGTTGCTCGAAGGCCAGGATGTTCACGACGGGCACCAGCACCAGACTCCCGGCGATCAGGTCGAAAGGACGTTCCTGGATGATGTGGCGGATCGTGCCTGTTCCGTTCAGTTCATCGCCGTGGACGGCGGCTGCGATGAACACGGCCGGTCCCGGCTTCTTCCCTCTCCAGACGTGGACCGGCACGCGGATCGAGGTGCCCGAGTAGCTCTTGCTCACGGTGAGTTTCAGGTCTGCCGACTCGCCCGGGCGGATCTTCCGGCCCGGCCAGGCCCCCACGTCTTTCCTTGTTTTCCGCGGCATCAGCTCTCGTCCTCATCGGTACCGATCGCCGTATCGAGCGGCTTCGTCTTCGGGCGCTTCCGACGCCGCCGCGCGGGGACCAGGTCCCGCATCGCGTCGAGCTTGCCGAAGCAGAGCAGCCGGTCGTCCACCTCCAGAGCACGCGTTCCTCTCGGATTCGGCACCACCGTGTGCCCCCGGTGGAGGGTGAGAACCACGATGTCTCTATCCCGCAGGCCGGAGTCCTGGATCGACTTTCCTGCGAGGACCGAATTCTCGCCGAGATGCAGCTCGGCCACGCCGTAACTGGCGCTTACCGACAGGCGCTGCCGCACGTCGAGATCGGGAAAGCTGACCTGCCCTGCGACGTAGTCCATGATCGCCCCGGCGATGTCGAGCTTCGTCGCAGTCTCGATCCCCTCCAGCCCCGGCGAAGAGTTGACCTCCATCACCTGCGGACCTTCACTGCCCTCCAGCATGTCCACGCCCGCGACCTTCAGACCCAGGATCTGCGCCGAACGAAGCGCCGTGTCCCGATACGCGGGCTCCAGTTCGACCGCCTCCGCGAGCCCGCCACGGTGGACGTTGCTCCGGAAGTCGCCCCCCTGGGCCACGCGGCGCATTGCCGCCACCACGCGATCTCCGACCACGAAGGCCCGGATGTCTCGGCCCGAGCTCTCCCCGACGAACTTCTGTATGAGCACGTTCTGCTTCGTGCTCTGCAGAGTCTCGATGATCGCCTCTGCAATCTTGACGGAGTCAGCGAGAATGACCCCGACACCCTGGGTTCCCTCGAGCAGCTTGATGATCACGGGTGCGCCGCCGACGCGCTCGATCGCCGGCAGGACATCCTGCTTCCGGCGGACGAAAGCGGTGTGCGGCAGCCCGATCTCGTGCCGACTGAGGATCTGCAGTGCCCGGAGCTTGTCGCGGGAATTGGCGATCCCATGGGACGAGACGGGAGTGTAGACATCCATCTGCTCGAACTGTCGTACGACCGCCGTGCCGAAGTGCGTGATCGAAGCGCCGATCCGCGGGATCACCGCATCGTAGGTGTCCACGGGCTTCGATGCGTAGTACAGGTCCGGCCCTTCCTGCTCGACCTCGATCGCGAATTTCAGGGTGTCGAGCACATCGACCTCGTGTCCCCTGTCGGCGGCTGCTTCCTGAAGGCGGCGCGTGCTGTAGCAACCCGGAGCACGTGACAGGATCGCGAGTTTCATGACTGAAGTTCCCTCATGAAGGAGGTTTCCGCCGGGGTCGCTTGCCCGCACGGTACGAGGCCCCCGGATCGACAATGAAATGGCCCCGGATCGCCTGCCGGCCGAGCAGCATCCGAAAGCCCATGGCGTCCCTGCGCGTGAGTGTGAGTTCGATGGGCCAGCGCTGGCCGTGCAGCTCGATCTCCGTCTCCACGATCGGTCGCAATTCGACTTTGCCGCCGGAATCCCGAACCCGGCGGCGTGCGAGGAGAGGCAGTTCGGCAGGGATCTCCGGTCGTGCCTTGCGCTGCTCCGGGTGAATCATGAACCGGACGAAGGGTCTTCCGTCCCGAACAAATTCATGAAGATCGAAGGCGTGAAGGGAGGATGTCCGCGCTCCAGTGTCGACCTTCGCCTTGATGCGGTCGATCCCGAGCTCAGGTATGCGCACCCATTCCCGCCACCCTATGATGGGCAGGGAAAGGGCATCATGGCGCGTCCGTCGGCTGCGCGGCATCTAGTGCCACCGCGGGGCACGGATGGCGCTCCATTCGCTCTCTCCGCGCAGCCCCTGCGCCCGGTGACGATGGTTCGACAACATGAATCAACATATGGTACACTGGCGGTGTCTTACGATAGGCAGCCGTTCGGTGCATCTCTCGGCGACGAGCGGACGTCACTCCGATACTCCAGAGGAGCATGCCTCGATGAACGCCCGTACCCGATCGAGATATGGCACGGTTTCCTGCGCCGTGCTCGTAGCCTTCGCGCTGTCCTCGGGCAGCCCATCGCCAGCGACTGCGCAGGCTGCATCGGACCGCGTCCCCGCCAACGACTGGATGCGTTACGCGCACGTCGAGGAGGCCGGTTTCGATCCCATGAAGCTGGAAGCGGCCCGGGAAACCTGGGAGTCGCTCCCCTCCTCCGCCTTCCTGGTCATCTCCGACGGCGCGGTCGTCGCCGACTGGGGCGAAACACAGCGCCGATTCATGTGTCACTCGGTTCGCAAGAGCTTCCTCTCCGGCCTGTACGGCATCTTCTGGGACCGCGGCGAGATCGAGCTCAACAAGACGATGGCCGATCTCGGGATCGATGACGAGCCGGAGCCCCTCCTCGAATCGGAGAGGCAGGCCCG
>JAMJQL010000188.1 GCA_023554245.1 Gemmatimonadota bacterium | reverse complement strand
TCGCCCGTCAGTCGCAGATTCCTCCAGAACAGCCAGTTCGCTCCGAGCGCTCCGAAGCTGTAGGTCTGGATGAACGGGTTCTCGGGTGTGCCCTCGCCTACCCGGAGCGTGAAGATCGGCTGATCGGAGTCGATCCAGTTGTACAGCGCCGTGAACGTCCAGCGGCCCGCGCGACCGGAGGGCCACCAGAGCACCTCGCCGAGGACCGAGTGCACTTCCGTGTCGGTCGGCGCTCCCACGTTGTCGAAGAAGGGCTGATCGTCTGACCGGTACAGGTACTGCCCGTTGAGCTCCCACCGGTCTCCGAGCAACAGCGACGCATCGGGCCCGAAGATCCAGGTGTTGTTCCGAACGTCGTTGGCCTTCTCATCCCCGTACAGACCGTACGCCCCGAGACGGAGCGCGCCGAAGGAGTGCGAGTAGCGCAGGAAGATGTTTTTTCCGGCATCCCGGTCGTACTGGCGCACGTCCCGCGCTTCCGTCAGGCCCTGCCCGTTCACGATCCCGAATGCCAGGTCGCCGTTGGCCCACGGGGACCAGATCGCCATCAGGCCCCGGTCGTAGGTAAGATCCGCCCGGGCGTCGCCCACCCGGACCCGGTAGGGCATGTAGTCCTCGAACTCGAGACGGAGCTCCCGCTTGAACAGGGGGTCCGATAACTGGAACTGCCCGACGAGCAGAGCTATGCCGCTGCCCCACATGTCGGTGAACTGGACGTAGGCATCCTCCAGTCCGGTGATCTCGCCCCGCTCGCTGAGATAGAAGTACATGTACCAGCTGACATTCTTCGCCAGCACACCACCGGTGAGCAGCTTGACGCCCCAGGGAAATCCGAAGTCGTTCGTGACCTCTTCGCCCTCGCTGCCCGCCACGCCCTGGGCGTACGCATCGAAACGCACGGCGAGGGGAAGGTCCTTCACGAGCTGCAGGAGGGGGTCGCCCGTGTCGATCGTGTCGCGCGGCGGCTCGTCCACGGCGAACTGAAACCCGTTCCCGGCGAAGGTCTCGCCGAACTCGGTCAGCTTCGGAAACGGCATGTGGCAGAGGTTGCAGCTCACTCCGTACTTGCGGGCGAAGGCCGGGATCTCGACCTCGCCGCTCGAAAAGGACATCCGTCCCGCGTGGACCTTGCCGGCGGAACCTTCAATTCCTCCTGCCATTGGACCTGAACCGGGCGTGCCGTGAGCGCCGAGAGTGCCGGCCGAGAACAGTGTTGCAGCCAGTCCGAGAAGCAGATGCTGGGTTCGTGCGGCTCGCGTGGCCATCGCGTTCACCCTCCCTGCGCCGTTGCGGTGGTGAATCGACGGTCCCTGTTGGGACCACCACCCCCGGTCGGTGCAATCGCCGTTCCTCGACCCTCGGCCAGAACGCGGAGCGGTACTGCC
This sequence comes from Gemmatimonadota bacterium, assembly GCA_023554245.1. Taxonomy (GTDB): domain Bacteria; phylum Gemmatimonadota; class Gemmatimonadetes; order Palauibacterales; family Palauibacteraceae; genus Carthagonibacter; species Carthagonibacter metallireducens. The sequence goes on along the minus strand of JAMJQL010000188.1, from coordinate 6,564 downwards.
AGGGACAGCAGGAGAGCGTGCCTTGAATCTGTTGATGTGGAACGACTTGAGGCTCAAGCCAGCGGCGGGCTCTGCGCGGGAGTACGAATGGACCAACCACATTCCGAGTGACAGGATGGCCCGAAGCTGCCGGCCGGACGGGTCAGATCGCCATCGCTCGGCGGGCTCGCTCCCGACCGATCTCGGTGAGCCTCAAGGTCCCGCCTGAGCGCACTTCGAGCAGATCCGACCTCTCGGCGTCACGGACGATCCGTTGCACCTGCTCTTCGCTCCAAAGGAGGTGCTCGGGCAGATGTCCCACCCGGCACTCCCGTTCCTCCTCCGGTCCTCCCTCGTGGTTCAGGAGGTGGATCGCCAGCATCGATACCGCGAACTCGGTCTTCTGTCGCAGATGCCTTCTGGCCTGCGCCACGAGGCCCCGTCCGGGTGCGAACAGGAACGCGAGAAGAAAGTCCACCCCGGCCATGGTGGCCATCGACCCGGCGATCGATGCGTCCATCCAGCGGGCGAGCCAGTAGCCCGAGATGGCGCAGTGCGCTCCGATCAGGGCGCTGAGCAGCAGGACGACCGGAAGGCGGTCCGACAGCAGGTAGGCGGCTGCGGGCGGAGCGATCATGAATGCGACGACGAGGATCGAGCCCACCGAATCGAAGGCACCTACCGCCGTGATCGACACGACCGCCATGTATGCGTAGTGGAGCAGGACGGGAGAGAGCCCGAGGGCGGCCGCGAGACCAGGATCGAAGGTCGAGAGCTTGAGCTCCTTGAAGAACGCGAACAGGAACAGGAGGTTGAGCAGCAGGATTCCGCCCATCGTCCACAGGCCGCGCGGACCGAGGTCCCGTCCTCCGACGACGAAACGACGGAAAGGAGCGAGCGCCAGCTCGCCGAGCAGCACGGCGTCGGTGTCGAGGTGAACGTCTCCCGCATACAGGGAGATCAGGATCACGGCGATGCTGAACAGCGCCGGAAACACGAGCCCGATCGCGGCGTCTTCGCGTACCAGACCCGTGCCCTCGATCACCTGGACCAGCGCCACCGTAACTACGCCCATCGCCGCGGCGCCGAGAATCAGCAATGGCGACGTCAGGTCACCGATGGCGAAGAAGGCGAGCACGATGCCGAGCAGGACCGTGTGACTGATCGCGTCGCTGAGGAGTGCGGTGCGTCTGAGCACCAGGAACACGCCGGGCAGGGCGCACGCCACGGCGACAACCACCGCGAGCAGCTGGATCTCGAGCTCGATCGTGCTCATCGGATTTCCGCTGCCCCGCTCATTCGTTCTCCGCCCGACCGAGTCGGGCCAGCAGGTCCTCGGCCCGGCGCAGACCTTCACCCGTGATCGCCCAACTTCTGTCCGGCAGCGGCCTGGCCCATCCCTCTTCGGCCAGCACGGGGAGGACTCGCGCGGCGCCGCCTGGACCATCGCTCATCGCATCCAGGACGGCCACGGAGTGCCCGTGATCGAGCGAACCGTGCTGTCGGTAGAGGGCGTAGAGATCGGCGAGAACCGTGTCAGCCCGGATTCTGCTCCGCTGCCTGCTGCGTCGCCACGTCGTCCAGACGAGTCCGCGTCGAGGCGCGAAGAGCAGCGACAGCGTCACGATGCCCGTCGCTGCGAGCACGATCGCGGGGCCCGTGGGAAGGCCAGCCGTTCCACCGCTCCACAGGGCTCCGAGGACCCCCGATACCGCTCCGAACAGCGCCGAGAGCCATACCATCGTCCCCAATGAGTCGGTCCATTGACGGGCCGCCGCAGCCGGGGCCACGACCAGTGCCGCCATCAGCACCACCCCTACCGCCTGCAGACCGATAACGATGGCGAGCACGAGCACCGTCGTCAGCGCGAGATCCAGCCGGCCGATGGGAAATCCCAGCGAGGCGCCGAATTCGGGATCGAAACTGAGAAGCTTGAATTCCTTCCAGAACAGAAGGAGGGCCGCCAGAGCTACGCCGCCGAGAATGACGATCACCATTACATCACCGGCCACGAGAGTCGCCGCCTGGCCGAACAGGAATCGGTCGAGTCCGGCCTGGGCGGCATCCGGCCTGCCCTGCACGTAGGTCAGAAGTACGAGACCGAAGCCGAAGAAAACGGCGAGGACGATTCCGAGCGCGCTGTCGCCCGGGACCCGGCTGCGCGCCCTGATCTGCGAGACGAATACGGAGCCCAGCCATCCGGACGCGAACGCACCCGCCACGAGGACGATCAGCTCTTTGCTGCCGGTAAGGAGGAACGCGAGGACGATTCCGGGCAACGCTGCGTGCGAAACGGCGTCCCCCAGGAGCGACTGCCTGCGAAGCACGGCGAACGCGCCGAGCGCGCCAGAAGCGAGTCCGAGCGCCGCGGTGCCGAGCGCTACCGTGCGCAGCGTGTAGTCGAACAGGAGGTCGTGCAGCAGGTCCATGGATTCTCGGTTCCTACGATCCCGGGTCGTGCGGCGACAGCTCCGGGCCTTGCGCGCTCGAAGTGGGAACCCGGGCTTCCGTCACCGCGGCCGCAGCCGCAGCCCGGAACGGCACCACCCCACCGTACGCGATCCGCAGATTCTCCTCCGTGAACACCTCATCCACCGGTCCGCAGGCAATACGGCGCACGTTCAGAATCATCACCTCGTCGAAGTACTCCGGCACCGTCTGCAGCGCGTGGTGGACGGCGACGACCGTGGCACCCTGAGATCGAAGCTCTTTGAGCACCCGGACGATCGCCTTTTCCGTCGTTGCGTCCACGCCCTGGAACGGTTCGTCCATCAGGTAGACCTTCGCATCCTGCACCAGGGCACGCGCGAGGAACACTCGCTGCTGCTGGCCGCCCGACAGCTGGCTGATCTGGCGCCTGGCGAACCGCGTCATGTCCACCTTCTCGAGCGCTTCGAGGGCGAGGCGGCGCTCGCGCGAGCCCGGGCGTCGGAACCACCCGAGGTCCCCGTACCGGCCCATCATCACGACGTCGAGCACCGACGTGGGAAAGTCCCAATCCACCGAGCCCCGCTGCGGCACATAGGCTACTACCGAGCGATCCTCGTCGTAGCTGCGCCCGTGCACGAGGATTCGGCCCGCCGCCGGCTTGACCAGATCGAGGATCGCCTTGATCAGCGTCGATTTTCCCGCCCCGTTCGGGCCTACGATCGCCATCAACACCCCGGACGGCACCTCCATGTCCACATCCCACAGCACGGGGTGCTCGTCGTAGGCGACCGTCAGGTCATCGACCTGGATCGCCAGCTCCCGATCCGGCGTCATGGGGCCTCCTCGGGAGCGTCGAGCAGGGCGTCCACGATCGTGTTCACGTTGTGCCTCACCATGCCGGGGTAGCTGCCCTCGGGGGTTCCAGCAGAGCCCATGGCGTCGGAGAACAGGGACCCGCCGATCCGGACCTCGGATCCTCTGTCGCGAACGGCCGCCTGCACCGCCTCGATCGTACGCTGCGACACCGAGGTCTCGACGAAGATCGCCGGCACCTTCCGCTCAACGACCAGGTCCGCGATCCGCTGCACGTCCGAGGTGCCCGCTTCCGACACCGTGCTGATCCCCTGCAGCCCTACGACCTCGAATCCGTAGGCACGTCCGAAGTAGCCGAAAGCGTCGTGAGCGGTGACGAGAATCCGTCTTTCCTCGGGTAGCTCGGACACGCGCTGGCGGACCCAGGCGTCGAGGACTTCCAGCGTGTCCCGGAAGACCCGGGCGCGCTCCCGGTACTCCGCCCGGTTGGCCGGGTCCAGGGTGACGAAGCCCTCTTCCACGCGGGTCGCCGCCGTAGCCCACAGTCCGACGTCGAACCACACGTGCGGATCCCAGCTGCCGGCGAAGTACTCCGACGAAAGTCGGCTGTCCTCGGGTATGCCGTCGGCCACCGGGACCGTGACCGTCCGCACCGTCATCTCTTCCAGGACCTCTCCCATCGCTGCCTCGAGATGGAGGCCGTTGTAGAAGATGATGTCGGCGCTCGCCAGGGTCCTGACATCCCCGGCGCTGGCCTTGTAGAGATGTGGATCGACGCCAGGACCCATAAGACCGGTCACCCGGGCGTTGTCGCCGCCGATCCGAGCGACCATGTCGGCGACCATTCCCGTCGTCGCGACGGCCCGGATCGAACCTTCGGTCTCCGCTCCCTCACCACCCGCCTCGCTTCCGCATCCGCTCAGGCCGACAGAGATGAAGATGACCGGCACCAGCAGCGACCGGAGGCTCGGCCGAGCGAGAGCGCCGGCGTGTTCCCGATTCAGCATACAAAGGCTCGTTTTTAGTGTCCTCTAAATTTATGACTGAATGATTCAATACCCGGCCGTGGCCGCGGCGTCAATCGCTCGATCGCTGTCGGATCGGGTAACGGATGGATGCGGCCCCGGCGCGCCGCGAGAAGCGCGCCGGGGCCGTGGACCTCCGATCGGTGTTCAGTCCCGCTTACCGATCGGCTCGTACTTGCGCTCGTCGTAGCCGATGTAGACCTGGCGCGGACGCGCGATTCTCTGATCGCTATCCTGCAGCATCTCCAGCCACTGCGCGAGCCAGCCGGCTGTCCGCGGAATCGCGAACAGCACCGGGAACATGGCGACCGGGAATCCGAGCGCCTGGTAGATGATTCCCGAATAGAAATCGACGTTCGGGTAGAGGTTCCTCGAAACGAAATAGTCGTCCTCGAGAGCGATCCGCTCCAGCTCGATCGCGATGTCGAGCATCGGATTCGTGCCGGTGACCTTGAACCCCTCGGGCGCGAGCTCACGGAGGATCCGGGCGCGCGGGTCGTAGTTCTTGTAGACCCGGTGGCCGAAGCCCATCAGCCGGAAGTCGCCCGCCTTCACCCGCTGGATGTATCCGGGGATGTTCTCGACCTTGCCGATCTCGCGCAGCATGCGGAGGACCATTTCGTTGGCGCCCCCGTGCAGCGGGCCGTAGAGCGCCGCGGCGGCGGCCGACAGCGAGCAATACGGATCCGCGTGCGAGCTTCCTACCGCCCGCATCGCGTTCGCGCTGCAGTTCTGCTCGTGATCGACGTGAAGGATGAACAGGACGTCGAGAACCTTCTCGAGGATCGGATTCGGCTCGTACTTCGCTTCGGACGTCCTGTACATCATCGCGAGGAAGTTCCCGGCGAAGCTCAGCTCGTTGTCCGGGTACACGTACGGGAGGCCGCGGCTGTGGCGGTAGGCGAATGCCGCCACGGTTCCGACCTTCGCGACGAGCCGCTGGATCTGCTTGATCCGGATCTCCGGGTCGTCGATCGTCCGGGCCTCCGGATAGAAGGTCGATAGGGCGGCGATCGCGCTGACGAACATCCCCATCGGGTGGGCGTCGTAGCGGAACGCTGCCATCAGCTCCTTCATGTTCTCGTGGAGGTACGTGTGGTGGGTCACGTCGTACGTCCACCGATCCAGCTCATCCTTCGTCGGCAGCTCGCCGAACAGCGTGAGATACGCTACTTCCAGGTAGTTGCTCTTCTCGGCCAGCTGCTCGATCGGGTAGCCCCGGTAGCGGAGGATCCCCTTCTCACCGTCGATGAAGGTGATGGCACTCTTGCACGACGCCGTGTTGGTGAATCCCGGATCGTAGCAGAGCATCCCGAAGTCCGTCTCGGTCGCCTTGATCGCGCGGATATCCTTCGCCGGGATCGCGGCACCGTACTCGGGATAGGTCCCGTACATGATCGGGTACTCGAAGTCCTTCTCGGTACGGTTGTCGATGATCGTGAGGGTGTCGGCCATGGGATGTTCTCCTGGGGTTCCCTTCTTCGTGCCCTTCTGGGCACCGGTGACGGTCTCAGGCATCATATCCTCCTTCCGGAGAGCGGGCACTCTCCGCTTGCGGCTCGGACTTCGTCCGGGCAGGGATTCAGCATCCGTTGCCAGGCCCGGGAGGCGAACGCGCGAATCGCGACGAGGAGGGAACGACGCGCGTCGATGCGACCGTGGACTCCTTGGGCTCGGGCACGGTCAGACTAGTACAACATAGCACGAAGCAAGTCCGGGACCAAGCGGACGATTCCAGAACAACCATAATTTTCAAGCAATACGACAGTTCGTGAAGATCGGGGCAAGAAGAGTTGTCCCGATTCCCGTCGGCTGCGGGGACGTTTCGTCCCGACTCCCGGTGCCTCTTCGACTCTCCTGCCCGGTTCGCAGGTCGGGCTCAGCTCTTGAGAGCCCCCAACGCCTGGTCCATTTCGTCCCGGCGCACGTAGACCAGGTAGCCGAAACAGCCCTTGCCGTCGGTCACCGCGGTGCTGGCGTAGACGTTGACCCCGGCCTTCATCAGCTTCTCGTGAATCTCGGCCAGCGCTCCCATCCGGTCGTCGCCTTGTACGAGGAGCGCGCTGTGCGGACCATCCAGCTGCATTCCCGCCCTACCCGCCACCGCTTCGAGCTTCGATCCCTGCTCGGGAAACAGCGCGAGCTGCGTGCGCGAGGGGCCTGTCGGGACCGCGGTGAAGGCGAGCAGGTTGATTCCCTGCTGCGCGAGAATGTTGAGGAGCTTGTAGGCCTCCCCCGGACGGTCTTCGGCGCTGGTGTAGTAGTAGTCGACGCGGCGGATCTGGTAGGCCATCTCGTCCTCCTCTCGGGGCCCGGC
>JAMJQL010000035.1 GCA_023554245.1 Gemmatimonadota bacterium | reverse complement strand
GCCCGCGGGCCCCACGTAGGGCGGCAGCCGCTCCAGAAGGGACTCGAAGCGCGGATCGGTCCGGAACCTGTCCAGCATCGGATCGTGCTCGATAAAGAAGCGGTCCTGCCGCTGCAGCGGCTCCGTGAGTTCGTCGAGATCCGCTTCCGCGAACTCGAAGAATTCGCCGGGATCTCCCCGGACCGCGATCAGGGGCCAGGTCATCCAGCCCGGTGCCTCTTCATTCCCACGAATACGCGCGAGCGCCTGATCCACCGCTGCGCGGTCACCGGATACGACCGCTTCCCACCCCTGGAACCACGTGTCATACAGCGAGTCCGCCGGCGTGAGGGTCGAGCGGATCTCGGCCACGTAGGCCCGCACGGAATCCGGGCCCTCTTCCTGTTCGAGGGCGTACAGTAGAGCGGCCATCACTCCGGGAGCCGGCAGCAGGTTCGACAGGTTCGACTCCGTTCCCGCATGCGTCTCACGCATCAGCGAAATCCCCGCACGGAGCTCACGGAGCGCCGAATCGAGGTCCCCCGCCATATAGTGCGACATCCCGACCCATACCATGAGAGGCCCTCGCTCGGCTCCCGGTGTGAGCTCCCGGAACCTGAGGACGCCCGCCAGAGCGGCGTCCGCGTCGCCATTCTCCATCGCGTGCAGGAACAGTCCGGCGTAGGCGGGGGCAAAGTCCGGCTCCAGCTCCAGAACTTCCTGGAACAGGTCATCGGCCTCGTACCAGCGTCCGGCCTGATCGTACGCCGTGGCCAGGTCCACGAGTATGATCGGTGACAGCGGATCCAGCTCCCGTGCCTTCTCGAGATAGGGAATTCCGCTCTCGGGATGACCGTTGTCACCGAGCACCTCGCCGCGCCAGTGATACGCGGTCGGATAACGCGGATCCAGCTCGATCGCCCTGGCGAAACTCCGCTCGGCCTTTGCGGAATCGTAGTGGATGTAGCCGTAGATGTACCCGCGGGCCGTGTGGGCCTCCGCCATCAGAGGGTCGAGAGCCAGCGCGCGCTCGGTCGCCTCGGCGCCGCGCCGTTCCACCGCGCTGTCCTGAGTGAACTCCCAGCCCCGGCGCAGGCTGTTCGTCATTCCGAGCTCGGCCCATGCCTCCGCGTATTCCGGGTCCAGAGCCACGGCCCGCTCGAATTGCTCCGCGGCCGCTTCCAGCCCGCGCGGCGTGCGCTCGGCCGCGAGATAGCGTCCGCGCAGGAACGCGTTGTACGCCTCGAGATTGTCAGTGCCCTGCGCGACGAGCATCTCCAGCGGCTCGTCGACGTCGGCGCCGGGAGCGAGGGAAAGAGCCGTGACGATCGACTGCGCGATCTCCTCCTGAACGCCGATCAGATCGCGCATCTCGTCCACCGTTACGTCGTACGACTCCGACCAGAGGTGAAACCCCTCGGCGTTCACCAGCTGCGCCGTGATCCGTACCCGATCGCCGCCGCTGCGGACGCTGCCCTCGAGCACGGTCTGCACGCCCAGTCGATCGGCAACCTGGGGGATGTCGACGTCGTCCCCCTTGAAGCGGAACGACGAGGTGCGCGCGGCGACGACCAGGCCCTCCACGTTGGCCAGCGCATCCAGGAGTTCCTCGGCGAGTCCATCGCCGAAGTACGCCTGGTCGCCTTCCGGGCTGAGGTCGGCGAAGGGCAGCACCGCGATCGACTCCACCGGAGCGTCCGGATCGAGACCCGTGATCGTCGTTCCGGCGCCGCCCGGCCCGGGACGACCGAGCATCAACCAGGCCGAGATCAACAACAGGGCGGTCCCGCCGGCCGCCGCGATCCCCACCGGCCAGCGGCTGGAAGCCGGTGCATCGACGATCTGCGTCAGCTCACCGGGTGCCGCCTCTTCGGTCTTCCGAATGCCCTCCGGGGTCATCTCGAGCGCCCACGCCAGCACGATCGCGAGCGGAAACCCGAGGATCGTGAGCAGCAGGATGAGGGTGAGCGTCCACTCCGGCAGCCCGAGTGCGGGGAGCGCGATATCGGCGACCTGGAGAACGACGAAGGCGACGCCGCCGTACACCGCCATGACGCGGAAGACTTTCCGGCGTTTCAGCTCGGCGAAGAATCTCTGATATGCAGGGGTCTCGGGCATGCGCGAAGATCGACGCGGAGGCCGGATCGGGCAAGGCGAGCGGGCGATCCGCGCTCAGCGTCTCAGGACGAGCCGGATTCCTCGGTTGGCGGGGAGCGGACCGGTTCGACGCCTGCCAGGCCCATCTGCGCCAGGACGGCCTGCACGCGCGGATCGGCCCGGATCGGATCGGCCCACGGCCCGAACAGATTCCCCTGCGCCGTAAGGGGCGGCTGGACGACGTGCCCTTCGAGGACCTCGAGCGCTCGCTCCCTTTCGCCCATCATCATCAGCACTTCCATGCGAAATGCGGGTGGCGTGATCCCGGCCGTCAGTTCCGGTTCCCTGCTCTCCAGGGCCACGAGCGCCGCGCGCAGGTTTTCCCGTTCTCCCCGGGTCTCGAGCAGCTTCCGGACATCGTCGTAGCGCCCGAGCTGCAGATAGGCGTTGCCGAGAATGAGGTCCAGCAGATTGACGTTGGCTTCCGGATCCCGGCCCATTCCCTCTTCCGCGAGCTCGATGGCCTCCTCGAGGCGGCCGTTCTGCAGAGCTGTGACCGCGTGGTTGGCCAGTCGGATCGCCGACCGGTCGAGAGCCACGGCCCGGGCGGAAACGGCCAGAGCCTCCCCCTGTCGACCCACCGAAACCAGCAATTCCGCGTACTGCTGGTGTGCCTCGACGTTGTCGGGGTCCGCCGCGAGGGCCTCGAGGAATGCGGCCTCCGCCCTGTCCCACTCTCCGCGGTAGCGGTACACGTTTCCGAGGGCCACCCGGGCCGAGGCGTTGTCGGGGTCGTACTGCAGGGCCTGCACGGCAGCACTCTCCGCGTCCGTCAGGGCTCGATTCCAGATCTCCGGGTCCGGGTCAGGTCCGTCCGCCCCCGCCGGATAGAACGGAGCGACCGTGTGAGCGATCGCCAGGCCGGCCCAGGCCGGGGCCCACGCCGAGTCTCTCGCGATCGCGGCCTCGTACAGACCGATCGCGTCCGCGATGTTCTCGGCGCCCCGGTCCCGGATTCGCGCCCGGGCCTCCAGGTAGAGGTCGTAGGCAGCCATGTCGCCCGTCGGAATGACGAGGTCCGCTTTCTCATCCACACCCAGGGGTACCTTCAGCGCCTCGGCGATCGATTCCGCGATCTCCGACTGGATCTCGAACACGTTGTCGAGCCGGCGGTCGTAGCTGTCCGACCAGACGTGGAAGTTGTCCTGCGTGTCGATCAGCTGTGCCGTGATCCTGAGGTCGTCACCGGCTTTCCGGACGCTCCCCTCGAGTACGTAGCGGACGCCGAGGTCCTCTCCGACTTCCCGCAGGTCCGGGTCCTGCCCCTTGTAGGCGAAGGCGGTGGTCCGCGCGGCCACGCGGAGATCCGGAATCCGCGCGAGCACGTTGAGGATCTCTTCGGTCATCCCGTCACTGAAGTACTCCTGGTCTCCTTCCCTGCTCATGTCCGCGAACGGGAGCACGGCGATCGAGGGTCGAGAGTC